>NZ_JBPKAO010000005.1:0-326647 GCF_051216895.1 Aquipuribacter aurantiacus | reverse complement strand
CCCGTGAAAGCCCCGGGCTAGGCGGGGCGGGGTTGCGGTAGTAAGCCTCCTCGGAAGTTACCTCAACGACGGTTCGACCTCGCCCATCCTGGTACGGCTCACTCACGGCGCGAACATCGAACACCCACTCCGTGGCCTGCAGGACGAGCACCCGCTGCCCTCGAACATGCCCCTTGTAGTCAGCCACGGCCACGGCCTCGCGAGCAGCGGGAGGTCGCACGGGCACTACGAGGGCACCGTCGGACGCGACCTCGGGGTACACCGGTTCCGTCACCATGCGTCCACCGTACGAGCCGAGGCTGACGTCGGCCAGAGAGGCGAGGTCAAGGCCAGGCCCCGTGGGGCACTCCTGTCAGCGAAGGAAAGGGGCGCTTGGTACCTGCGGTGGGGTGAGGGACACGCGGGCGTGAGCTGAGGGGCGGAAGGGTCGAGGCCTTCCAAGATCAGGAGCGACCAAGCAACCTGCTCCGAAAGGCCTCGACGTGTCCGAGCCTACGGGGCGCGATGACGCGCGCCCTGCCACTGATCCCGCCCGTGTCCGGTCCTGCTACTGCGACCGCTGCGACCTGCTCGTGGGTCTGCCCGGCGTGCACGTCGTCGCCGTCGACCAGCCGGCGCCGGGCCGGCTACGGGTGGTCGTGGAGACTCCGACCGAGCCGATGGGCTGTCATGAGTGCGGCGTCGTGGCGGTTGCCCGCGGGCGTCGGGAGGTGTCGCTGGTCGACGTGCCCTGCGGCGGCCGGGCGGTCCGGCTGGTCTGGCGCAAGCGGACCTGGCGCTGCCCCGAACCGTCCTGCCCGGTCGGCGCGTTCACCGAGATACACGAAGCGATCGCGCGACCTCGAGCGCTGCTGACGACCCGCGCGGCATGGTGGGCGCTGGGGCAGATGCGTCGGGAGAACGCGTCGGTCGCGGGCCTGGCCCGGCAGCTGGGGACGACCTGGCGCACGGTCTGGCGGGCGGTCAAGCCGCTGCTGGTCGCCATGGCCGCCGACCCCGCCCGCTTCGACGACGTCACCGCGCTCGGGGTCGACGAGCACGTCTGGCACCACGTCTCGACCAAGCCCGTCGAGGACGGCGGGCGCGGCCCGAAGGAACTGACCGGGATGGTCGATCTGAGTCGTGACCAGCACGGACGCGTCCGAGCGCGGCTACTCGACCTTGTCCCGGGCCGGTCGGGTCGGGCCTACGCCGACTGGCTTCAGGCCCGCGGCGAGGCGTTCACGAGCCGGGTCGAGGTCGCGACCCTGGACCCGTTCCACGGCTACAAGAACGCCATCGACGACGAGCTCGAGGACGCCACCGCCGTCCTCGACGCGTTCCACGTGATCAAGCTCGGGACCCAGGTCGTCGACTGGGGGTACCCCCGCTCGCGGGGGCGGTCCGCCGCCGAGTGCAGCAGGACACCCTCGGTCATCGCGGCCGCAAGGGTGACCCGCTCTACGGCATCCGCACCGTCCTGCGGGCCGGGGTCGAGAAACTCACCGACCGGCAGTGGGCCCGCCTCGAGCGAGCCATCGACGTCCCCCGAGCACGACGCGGTGTTCGTCGCGTGGTCCGTCGCGCAGAAGCTGCGCCTGGCCTACCGCCACCCCACGCCGGCCGAGGGCAAGAAGATCGCCGAGCAGCTGATCGCGTCGCTGCCGTCATGTCCGATCCCCGAGGTCGCCCGTCTCGGTCGGCCCCTGAAGCAGTGGCGCGCGGCGTTCCTGGCCTACTTCGACACCGACCGCGCCAGCAACGGCGGCACCGAAGCGATCAACGGCCTCATCGAACTGCACCGCCGCATCGCCCGCGGCTTCCGCAACCGCGACAACTACCGGCTACGGATGCTCCTCATCGGCGGCGGCCTCATCGACCCGAGACTCTGACCCCACCGGAAGTGCCAAGAGCCACATTCCGACTTGTCTAGATGGGTCGCCGTCTACAGCCAGCCCACCAGGTCAGGCCCACCAGGCTTCACTGAGCGCCTTGGCCATGCCGATCCTCACCGATTATGCGCCAGGTGTTCAACCAGCTGGATCCTGACTAGAGACAGCGCAATCAGTGACGTTGTACCGCCAGGGGCGGCCAAGGCGACAACGGATGGCATCTAGTGGAGCATTACAGGAAGTCGGGCGTGTCGAAGCGATAGGGAGGTCGAAGTCCGGCAGTCGAGCAGAGCATGTCGTGCCACATCACCCGATCTGACTCGAACGCCTGGTGCCCTTGCCTTTCATACCGGTAATTGCCGCCCAGCCACTCCACCATGAGGAATAGGTCGACGAACGTTTCGAGCGCGGCGGGCGATGGGGCCGCCAATCCCGGAGGCCACCCCCCGCTGGACCTCTGCTGCAACCAGGACAACCAAGCATTAACAGAAAAGAATAAGCGCATGTACGGCGATGGATGGGAGTCTGAAATCCGAGCACCGTCGTAAACGAATCCATGCATGGCTAGGGCCGCTGCCCCGATCAGAGAACCGTTCATCCTTTCCTCGAAAGCGATAGACAATGCTCCCCCCGCAAGGTAGGAAATGGCCGCAGCGTCCGCGAGTAGCTCACGCGCGTGTTTGGGCTCCTCTGGCCACAAAGGGAAATCGGCACGCCAACTCTTGATCTTGTCTTGCCTCGCTCGTCGATAAGTACTAGAACTACCCTCCTCCATGAGGTGTCCCAACTCATGAGCGATAGCCCAAGCCAAACCAGACTCTGCGTGTAGGCGCCAAGCGTCTCCACCCAATGAACTTGCCCACAGTTCCCCATGATCGGCAAGGGAGGCAGTACTGCTAGATGCCGACCAATCCAAAAACCGCAACGCGCCTCCGCGCAAGGAGTCAAAGGACATTTGGGCTTCGAAGGAGGACATCGACGAGACGTACGCGGTTAAATTCGGAAACTCGACCGCCATCGCAGCAACACGAGACAAGTACTCAATGTAGTCAGTCGATATTGCGATCCAAGCGCCGTCATTCCCTCGACCGCACTGCGCTAACGGCGTGCCTGGCGCAGCAGCAATGAGCCCGCAGTAGACCTGTGATGAGCGACGCGTTCCGGATGAAGCCTCGAGCAAAAAATCTGACATCAACCGCTCGAGTACTGCAAAGTTGGCCCGCGGACCATCTGGCGTCGCAACGCCCAACACGGCTTGAACGTTTACGTCAAGCACGTTCCTCCGCGGCGCGAAGCGCGAACGAAATAAGCCCCTAGACGAAGCGATCTTCCACATATGAATCCCCAAGTGTGCGTTGAGCAATCCGAACGAGAGAGAGTGCGCCAGCGCCTCGCACGCCAAGTTACCGCATCGCAAGCGGCCACCCCTCGGTAACGGGCGTTGTAGAGCGATGAAACACAACGACCCAAGACGCCGCTTTGAGACGAGGGCGTCGAGACCTCATCCAACCTCCTGGTCCGTCAGCATCGCAAGAAGTGGCTCGGCGTAGCCTCGCGATCCTCCGCCGAACACGTCGCCCCCAACCCTCCAGCTCAACTCGGACTCGACGGGCACGGTGGTCCCCCTCCCAGGAGTCATCGCGAGCCATGGCGACGACCGCCTCTATGCGACTGCTCAGGCCGTCGCGCTCGGTCCGCAGTCGGTCCGCACGAAGTCCGCAACCGCTCGCCACCAACCACGGTTAGTAGAAGTCAACAAGGCAGACGACGCCTCAAGTGCTCTCGCCGGGCAGCGACTCCGACTGGCNTATGCGACTGCTCAGGCCGTCGCGCTCGGTCCGCAGTCGGTCCGCACGAAGTCCGCAACCGCTCGCCACCAACCACGGTTAGTAGAAGTCAACAAGGCAGACGACGCCTCAAGTGCTCTCGCCGGGCAGCGACTCCGACTGGCTTCCTAAACCGTGTGTCGCGAGTTCGAATCTCGCCGGGGCCACCGAACGAAACTGCTGGTCAGAGCCTTGGGACAAGGGATCGCGGGTTCGCCCACGGGAACTTGCAGGTCCGCAGAAGTCCGCCTGGGTGGCCGATCAGGCTTCCACCCGCCACCCGATCCACATGTGGGCCCCAGGTCCGTTGGTTGTTGTTGATGCCTTCCACACCCAGTTGCGGGCGGGTGCCCGCTCACGACGCTACGTCGCCCCATCAGCGCCACCCCGGAGCCGCGGAGTCGTCCCTGCTCTCACGGGGGCCGGCACGAGGTGGGAAGCGGCAGGTGGGGCGCAGACCGAGACGAACCGGCTCATCGCGTATCTCTCGGTCTCCATCTCGGCCGTGAGATCCAGCCCAAGGGAGGCGGCCAGCGTCGCCGTCCGCACGACGATGATGTGACGGGAACGGATACTCCCGTTCCAGCCCGGCTACGCACGAGCCGTCCCGCTCGAGGCCGGGATGGGCGGTGGTCGCGGTCATGGCCCGATCGACGATCGGCCCCAGGGGCTGCCCGGTCGGCTACGGGGAGGGAGCGGCCGAGGTCACGGCTGACGCTTCGCTCGGGCGCTCTGCACCAGGTCATGCGTGGGACGGACGGCCAGCACCTAGGATCCCCCGGAGGGGCCCGCGACGGTGGCCCGGTGTCGGAGGTGTCGTGGCGGCAAGACGTTCGTCCCTGCAGGACGTCCGGCGCCTCCACCGATCTCTGGTCCTGCGCGCACTGCGGGACGAGGGGCCGTTGCCACGGATCGAGCTGGCCCGTCGACTCGACCTCTCGCCCACGACCATCACCAAGGTCGTCGCCCAGCTGATCACGGACGGGGTCATCGCCGAAGGCACGACGGTCGCGAACGGGCAGAAGCTCGGCCGGCCCTCCACCGACGTGGCCATCGTCCCCGGCGCCGCCAGCGTGGTCGGTGTGCAGGTGCGGGCCGGCGCGGTGAACGTCGGGTTGTGCGACCTGCTGGGCCACACCATCCGGACCGCCGAGATCGTCTTCGACCCCCAGAGCGCACCGTCGGACCGGGTCCTTGATCTGGTCGCCACCCAGGTCCGGAAGATCGTCCGTCCGCGGCGGTCGCAGCCGTCCGGGCCCGTCATCGGGGTCGGGGTCGCAGCGCCCGGTCCGGTCGACCTCGCGAACCGCACGAACGTGCTGGCCATCAACCTCGGCTGGCGGGACGTCCGCTTCAGCGACCGGATCGAGGAGGCCACCGGGTTGCCCACGGTGGTCGACCACAACGTGCGGGCGATGGCGTTCGCTGAGGCAGTCTTGGGCCGCCACCACGACGCGGACCCTCTGCTCTTCGTCTACATCCGTACCGGCGTGGGTGCGGGTGCCGTGATCGACGGACGACCATTCCGCCCGGGCCCCTACGGGGTCACCGAGCTTGGCCACCTCCAGGTGGTGGAGAAGGGCCGCCCTTGCACCTGCGGAGCAACTGGCTGCCTCGAGACCGTTGCCTCGGAGCCCTACCTGCAGCAGCAGCTGGAGCTGATCGGGCGAGCAGCGGAGCGGCCGCTGCCCGCCCTGCTCGCGGCCGTGGACGAGGGCGAACCGCGAGCCCAGGCAGTCCTCGACGATCTGGTCGACCATCTGGCCACGGGACTGGCCAGCGCCGTGAACCTGCTCAATCCCCGGCTCATCGCGTTCGGAGGCATGTTCGACGACGCACCGGACCGCATCCTCGAGCTGCTCCAGGCGCGCCTGGTGGGACGGGTCTTCCCGGTGCTGCGTGACACGGTCCGTCTCCAGCGCTCGAGCCTGGGTGAGGACGCCGGGGTCATCGGGGCCGCGTCGGTGGCGTTGGACCGTTTCTTCTACTCCTGAGACCCCTCAAGCCGTGGCCCCCTGAGAACACCGGCAACCCCGAGGCGGTCTCGCTCGGATCCCCTCGGTTGCTCAACCGAACAAGCCATCGGCCACCGCGACGAGGCCGCCTGCCAACGACACCGCCAGCACGCCAGCCCGCACCCAACCGCCGGGCAGGAACGGCTGCGCCCGGTGACCGAGCGAGGTACCCAGCAGCATGGCGGCCCCCAGCGCCAACCACAGCGACGAGGACACGGTCGGCCAGGCGCTGGCGTCCGTCAGCACGATCGCAGCCACCGTCCCCGCACCCACGATGACGAAGTAGGGCTGGACGGTGGCGACGAACCGCGCCTGCGGCCAACGGGTCATCAGGGCCAGCACGGCCAGCGCCGGTCCGGCGAGCCCGGCCAGGGCGCTCATCGTCCCGGAGGCGGTCCCGGCCAGCCATAGCACGCGCCGCCCGGGGGCGACGGGACGGAACCGGCCCGCGACCGCGGCCGCGAGCACCCCCAGGACGACGGCCCCTCCCGCGGCGGCCTGCGCGGGACCGGGCGGCAGGACGGCCAGCAGTGCCGCGCCCAGGACCACACCGAGACCCGCCGGCAGGAGCAGGCGTCGCAGCACCGGCACGTCGACGTCGCGACGGGTGAGTGCCAGGACGACCGTCGCCCCGCTCGCACCGACCACGCAGACGACGACGACACCGCCCTGGGCCCCGTGAGCGAGGACGGCGAACGGCGAGACCACCAGGGCGAACCCCACGCCGGTGACCCGCTGCGCCGCCGACCCCAGGAGGACCGCGACCACCAGGACACCGCTCAGCACGACCGGCTCGGTCACGTCCGGCCACCCGGGGACACCGTCACCGGGCCCACCGGCGTCTCACAGCGCGACGGTCCGGAACCCGGCGTTGCCCATCGAGGAGTCCGGGGTGTTCGACGATCGCGCCGCGTTGCGGTAGCGGTTGCAGTACGAGTCGTGGCACAGGTACGAGCCACCGCGAAGGACCCTCGTGCCACCGTCGGCCGGGCCCCGGGGGTCCTTGGCCGGAGACCGGCCGTACCAGCCCGGGTCGTACCAGTCGGCGCACCACTCCCACACGTTGCCCACCGTCTGCCACAGCCCGAACCCGTTGGGGGCGAAGGAGCGGACCGGGGCGGTCGTCACCCAGCCGTCCGCCGCGGTGTTGGTCGAGGGGAACTCGCCCTGCCAGATGTTGGCCCGCCACCCCCCTTCGTCCGGGGGCTCGTTCCCCCACGGGTAGCGGTCACCCTCGCGTCCACCGCGCGAGGCACGCTCCCACTCGGCCTCGCTGGGCAGGCGACGGCCGGCCCAGCGGCAGTAGGCGACGGCGTCGTCCCAGCTGACGTGCACGACGGGGTGGTCGCCCAGACCGTCCAGGTCGGACCGCCGGCCGCCGGGACTTCGCCAGGTCGCGCCGCGGACCCCCACCCACCACGGGGTGCCGGCGGCACGACCGACGACGTCCTCCTCCGGCGCCGCCACCGCGAGGTGGAACACGGCCGAGAACCCGAACTCCTCCGCCGCGGTCCCGCGACCCGTGTCGGCCACGAAGCGACCGAAGTCGTCGTTGGTCACGGTCGTGGCGTCGATGTCGAAGCCCCCGAGCTCGACCTGGTGGACCGGGCGCTCACCGTCCCCGGGGTTGCCGTCCGCGGACTGCTCCCCCATCGCGAACCACCCGGCCGGGACCCGGCACTGCTCGAGGAGGTGCTCCCCCGTGCGCGCCCGAGGGAGCACCACGTCCGACGAGGCCCCGGCGACGCCCTCGCCCGCCCTGTCGCGCGCGGGGACGCAGCACGGGTGGGGCGGTGCCTGCCCGCCGTCAGTCGGCCGCGACATGCTCACGGACACGGGCGGGTGCCGAAACGGTCGGCGGCTCGACCCCGTCGGGCACCGGCTGGTCCGGGTGCGGGGCGTCACCGACCGCGGCCTGCGCCAGCCACATCCGGCGGGCCATGTCCGCGCGGACGTCGGCGTAGGCGGGGTCGTCGTAGACGTTGCGCACCTCGTCGGGGTCCGCCTGCAGGTCGAACAGCTCCCACTCGTGGGAGTAGGTGAACGGACCGGTCCCGGGCAGCCCCATGCCGTCGTTGTAGTAGTAGATGATCTTGTACCGGTCGGTGCGGTAGCCGTAGTGGGCGGGCGCCTTGTGGAAGACGTCGTCGTGCTCCCAGTACCGGTAGTACATCCCCTCCGCAGGCGGGAGGGCCTCACCGCCGGCGATGTCGGCCCAGAAGGCGCGCCCCTGCATGCGCGGGTGGGCGGGCACGCCCGCCGCCTCCAGGATGGTCTGGGCGAAGTCGACGTTGGTCACGATCCCGTCGTGCACCTGTCCCGCCTCGACCCGCCGGGGGTAGGAGATCACCAGGGGCATCCGCAGGGACTCCTCGTACATGAAGCGCTTGTCGAACCAGCCGTGCTCCCCCAGGAAGAACCCCTGGTCGGAGACGTACATCAGCATCGTGTCGTCGAAGTCGCCGCGCTCGCGCAGCCAGTCCGTGACCCGCCCCACGTTGTCGTCCACCGAGGCCACGCAGGCGAGGTAGTCCTCCATGTAGCGCTGGTACTTCCACAGCGCGGTCTCCTCGTAGGACAGTCCGGCCGGCGGGTCCTGCTTGAGGTCGTCGGCGTTCAGGTGCTCGGCGATCCGCATCGCCGCACGGCGGGCCGAGACCGAACGGGTCTCGTAGTCGTCGTAGAAGGTGCGCGGCAGCGGGATGTCCACCCCGGCGTACATCCCCTGGTGGGCCTCGTCGGGCTCCCACGGACGGTGCGGAGCCTTGTGGTAGATCAGCACGCACCACGGGTCGTCGCCCTCGAGGCTCTCCACCCAACGCATCGACAGGTCCGTGATGATGTCGGTGGCGTAGCCCTCCACCGTGCGCAGGCCGTCCTCGCTCAGCAGCCGGGGGTCGTGGTACTCGCCCTGCTCGATCAGGACGTCCCAGTAGTCGAAGTTCTGCGGGTCGTGCCCCTCACCGTCACCCATGTGCCACTTGCCCACCATGGCCGTGCGGTAGCCGGCCTCCCGCAGCTGGGAGACGAACGTGGGCTGGCTGGCGTCGATCGGGGTGACCAACGTCGTGACGCCGTTGATGTGGCTGTAGGTGCCGGTCAGGATCGAGGCCCGGCTCGGCGTGCACAGCGAGTTCGTCACGAAGCAGCTGTCGAAGCGCACCCCGTGGTCGGCGATCTCGTCGATGCGCGGCGTCCGGTTGACCGCAGAGCCGTAGGCGCTGATGGCCTGAGACGCGTGGTCGTCGGTGAGGATCATGACGATGTTGGGGCGTCGCCGCGCGGTCGGTTCGGAGGTCATGGTGGGCTACTCCTGTTCGCGTGGATCGGGACGAGGGTCGGATCGGGGAACGCGGTCGGGCAGGGGGTCGAGGGGTCAGAGCAGGAGCAGCAGCGCCGCACCGAGGCCGCCGCAGCCGATGACCAGGGCGGCGTCGGGCACGATGCGGCGGTGCCGGAGAGCGAGGACGGCGACGACCCCCAGCACGCAGGCCCACAGGACCGGCGCGGCTGGCGTCCCCTCCGACTCGGCGACGTCGGCGACGGCGCCGAGCATCGCGGCCGCCGTGGTGAGCAGCAGGCCGCAGATCACGGGCAGGACGACGGCACCGATGTCGCGGGCGACCGGTGACCCCTGCACGCGGGAGAACCCGGCCATGACGAGCACCGCCACCGCCGTGCAGCTGGTGACGGCGACGACGGCGGCCGCCGCACCGAGCGACCAGGCACCGACGAGGCCCGCCTCCGTGGACCCGACGTCGAAGCTGACCGCGGCCGCCAGCTTGACCAGGATCGGGCCGGGCAGGGCGTTCGCGATGGGGACGAGCTGGCTGTAGTAGGTCTGGGAGTCCACGTGACCGCCCCCTACGAAGACGGCGTCGGCCACTCCGACGTAGGCCTCTCCGCCGCCGAAGGAGGTGGTGGTCGACAGCAGGACGAGGCCCATCAGCCGTACCCCGTCCGCGCCCGTCACCACCCAGGCCAGGCCGACGCCCAGCAGACCCGCTGACGCCAGCACGAGGACGGTCGAGACCACGGGGAGCCGACGCGGCAGCCGCTGGAACGGGTCAGTCCGGGGCGGCGGTGCTGCGACTCCTCGGGACCGGACCGCGCGCGCGACGGCACGCGCCGCGACCACGACCCCGCCCAGGGCGATGGCCCCGACGGCAGGCAGGGCCGGCCAGGACGGGTCCACGTCGCGACCGATGAGACGTGCGCCCAGCTCCACCAGCACGTCCGCGCCGGTCAGCGCCGCCACCACCACGATGACGGCCAGGGGCCAGACCGGGCGGCCGGCATGCCGTCCGACCACCTGCTGCCCGTAGTGGACCAGCAGGGCGATGATGAAGACGGTGATGCCCACGGACGCCAGCTCGACCAGCCGGACCAGGTCGCTGCCACCGGCCGCCACCGCCGTCACCAGCGCCAACGTGGCCGCGGTCCCGGGTAGTGCCACGGCCAGCGACAGCACGAGCGCGAGGCCCGCGCCGGAGGTGTGCAGCCCGGCCAGGCCACCCAGCTTCACGGGCAGGGCACCAGGGGTGATGCTCGCGACCACGGCGTGCTGGGTGAACGTCTCGGCGTCCAGGACGCGACGCCGACGGACCAGCTGGTCCTCCACCAGCGGGATGAGGGCACTTCCGCCCCCGAAGCCCACCGTGCCGACCGTCAGCATCGCGACCAGCTGACCCCAGCGGCCCGACCGGGACGGCGCGAACGCCGTCCCGGTCGGAGTCCGAGCCGATCGAGCGGTCACTACGCGGAGGCCCCGGGCAGGACGACCGGCTCCCACGAGCGGCTCTCCATGGACCGGTAGCCGGCGTCGACCACGGCGTTGTCGACGACCCCGTCACGCAGGGTCTGGCGCGGTTCGACCCCACGCGCGAAGCAGTCGACGAAGTGGTCGAGCTCCGCGTGGTAGCCGTAGGTCCACGGCTCGTCCGGGACCGGGGTCATCCAGCCCGTCGCGGCTCCGGCCTTCTCCACCACGTAGCCGGCCGGGCGCCCCGCGAACGCGTGCACACCCGTGCTACCGGTCTCGTCGGTGCCGATCCAGCCGTCGGAGCCGTGGATCTCGTTGCGGACGTCCAGACCCGGGGTGTGGGTCCAGCCGACCTCCACCTGCGTGAGCCGCCCGTCGTCGAAACGGACCAGCATGACGGCGCTGTCCTCGGCCGTGACGTCGTCGCGGACCAGACGGTCGCCCCATGCCATCACCTCGACCGGCTGGGCACCTTCGAGGAACCAGCGGCCGATGGCGACGCAGTGGCAGCCGAGGCCCCTCAGGGGCCCGCCGCCCATCCGTTCCCGGTCCCGGGCGTGCGGGTGCGGGTTGCCGTGCGCCTCACGGGCGCGGACCCAGTGGACCCGGCCGATGGCGCCCGCGTCGACCATCTGCTTGGCCTTGACCAGGCCGGGGGCGAACACCTCCGTCTCGGCGTAGCCGTGCCACACCCCGACCTTCTCGACCGCATCGAGGCAGGCCTGGGCCTCCGCGCCGGAACGGCCGAGCGGCTTGGTGCACACGACGCCCTTGCCGGCGGCGGCCGCGGCGCCCACGGCCTGCACGTGCAGGTCGTGGGGGACGGCGACGAGGACCAGGTCGACGTCGTCCCGGACGACGAGGGCGTCGACCCCCGTGACGACGGCGGGGACGTCGAAGCGCTCGGCGAGCGCCTGGGCCCGGTCAGGGGTGGAGCCGGCGATGACGGTGACGTCGTGCCCCCGGACGTGCTGCAGGGAGCGGAGGTACAGCTCGGCGACGAACCCGGCGCCCAGGACGCCGATCCTCACCGGTGCTGCCGCCGTCATCCGACGTTCTCCAGGGCCTGCGAGTACAGCTCGGTGTTCAGCCACTCCTCCGGCGACGCCTCGGTCTCCAGGCGACCGAGCTCGAGGAAGAGGGTCTGCAGCGACTGGAAGCGCTCGGCCGTGGTACCGGACTCGTTGTCCTCGAGAACCTGCTCGGAGGGGTACCACTCGAGGTTGTCGACCTGGCCCTGCAGCTGCTCCGCCGGGGCGCCGGAGGTCTCGGCGGCGCACTCGACGGAGGCCTCGGGGTTCTCGATGCGGTAGTCGTTGGCCTGGATCCACACCTGCAGGAAGCGCTGGACGGCCTCGGGGTCCTCCTCGACCGCCTGGGGCGAGGCGACCCAGCCGCCCAGGAACACCGTCTCGGGGAAGTCGCGATTGTTGGCGATGACCTCGGCGTCGGGCACGCTCTCGATGATCTGGTCGCTGAGCGGGGAGAAGATGGCGGCGACGTCGATCTGGCCGCTGACGAAGGCGGACACCACGGCCGGGGGATCGAGCGGGACGCGCTCGATGTCGTCGACGGTCAGGCCTGCCTCCTCCAGCGCGAGGTTGAGGATCATCTCCCCGGAGCCGCCGTCCGGGACCCCGACGCGCATGCCCTCAATGCCGGAGACGTCGGTGACGCCCGACTCGGGCGAGGCGATGAGGTAATCGCCGTAGGTGCCCTCGTTGGGGGTGACGATGACGGCCTGACCGGACATGGGCATCCAGGTCGCGCCACCGCCGATGTAGCCGATGTCGAGGGAGTCGGCGGCCATCGCCTGGACCTGCGTGGGCCCGTTGGTGAACGGGGTCAGGTTGACGTCGATGTTCTCCTGCTCCCACAGGTCGAGCTCGTTGGCGATGCAGATCAGCCCGACTCCGTTGATGCTGGTGTCGATGTAGCCGACGTCGAGCTGCACCGGCTCCTGCTCCTCGGCGGCGGCGGTGGCGTCGGAACCGGCGGCGGACTCCGCCGGGTCGGCGGCGTCGTCGCCGCAGGCGGCCAGGGCCAGGCAGAGGCCGACCACCGTGGCGGTGATGGTTGCGGGCAGGGGACGAACGTTCATGTCGTGGCTCCGTTGCTCGTGGGTGCGGTGGGGGTCGTGCTGGTGGTGACGTCGGTGTCGTCGCGGTGGTGCACACCGCGCCAGACGCGGGCCCGGATGTGGGCGAACTCGTCCGACAGGCGCATCTCCTCCGTGCGCGGGTACGGCAGGGGGACGTCGACGATGTCGGTGATGCGGCCGGGTCGAGGGCTCATCACGACCACGCGGTTGGCCAGGTACACGGCCTCGTCCACGTCGTGGGTGATGAACATGATCGTGCGGCGCTCCTGCTCCCAGGTCGCCAGCAGCTCGTCCTGCATGCCGACCCGCGTCAGTGCGTCGAGGGCGCCGAACGGCTCGTCCATCAGCAGGATCGAGGGGTTGACGGCGTACGCCCGGGCGATGGCGCACCGCTGCTTCATGCCGCCGGACAGCTCCTTCGGCAGCGCCTTGGCGAAGCCGCCGAGACCGACCAGCTCGAGGTAGTGCTGCGCCTTCTCGCGCTGCTCCTTCTTGCTGAGCCCCATCAGCCGGAGCCCGAAGGCCACGTTCTGCTCGGCCGTGAGCCAGGGGAAGAGCGCGTACTGCTGGAAGATGACCCCACGGTCGGGGCCCGGGCCGTGGACGGGCCGGCCATTGACCAGCAGCTCCCCCGAGGTGGGCTCGAGCAGCCCGCCGACCAGGTTGAGCATGGTGCTCTTGCCGCAGCCGCTGGGGCCGACCAGGGTGACGAAGTCGCCCGGGGCCACATCGAGCGAGACGTCCTGCAGGCTGTGCACGGTGCCGCGGGCGCTCTCGAAGACCTTCGAGACGTTGCGGACGGAGACCATCGGGTCGGCGCTCATGCCCGCACCTCCTGCCAGCTCGTGAGCCGTCGTTCGGCGAGCAGGAGGAGGCGGTCCATGGCGAAGCCGAGCACGCCGATCACGATGATGCCGACGACGATCCGGTCGGTCTGCAGGAACTGCTGGGCGACCTGCATCAGCCGGCCGATGCCGGACGACGCACCCAGCAGCTCCGAGGCGACCAGGGTCGCCCAGGACGAGCCCAGCGCCACCCGCATGCCGACGAAGATGAAGGGCGTCGACGCCGGGATGACGACGCGCAGGAAGATGGTGCCGTCCTTCGCGCCCAGGACCCGGGCGGCGTTGATGAGAGTGTTGTCGACGTTCTTGACGCCCTGGAAGACCGCGATGACGCAGGCGAGGAAGGACGCCAGGAAGATGATGAAGACCTTGGCCGACTCCCCGATGCCGAGGAAGACGATGACGAGCGGGATCAGAGCCAGCGGCGGGACCGTCCGGAAGAACTGGACCCAGGGCTCGAGGAGGCCTCGAGCCAGCCGGTACCAGCCCATCAGGAACCCGGCGGGGATGGCCAGGGCCACACCCAGCACGAACCCGGTCAGCACCCGGCCGAGGCTCACCAGGGTTGCCTCTACGAGCCAGCCGTCCCGGAAGCCCTCGACGAAGCTCGCGAGGACCTCGGGCGGCAGAGGGGCGAGGTCGTTGTCGCTGATGATCGCGACCACCCACCAGAGCCCGATGCCCAGCACCAGGGTGAGGACGTAGAGGCCGGTCAGGGACTCCCCGCGGCGGCGACGGGGCCGTCCGGATGTCGCCGGCGTGCCGGCCAGGCTGCCGCTGGAACCGGCGGCGGCCCGGCTGTCGGGCGTGGCCGGCATGCCCGGCGGGGCGGTCCCTGGGGTTGGGCCAGGGTTGTTGTCCGGGGTCATGGTCGTGCCTCCTGTCATCGGTCAGCCCACCGTTCGGCGGGCGAGGCGCAGCTCGTGCGAGCCGTCGGCCCGCGTGGTCTCGAAGTAGATCCACCACTCGTCACCGACGAGGTGCGCGTCCACGTAGCGCACGGAGCCGCTGCCGTGCGGACCGGTGGTCCACGGGCGGTCCGGGGTCAGCCGGTGCCAGGTGAACAGGTCGGCCGAGACGGCCAGGCCGGCCCGCTCCTCGTAGTTCTCCTCGTGACCGGCCGAACCGTCGTAGAAGCCGACGAAGCCACCCCCGGCCGGCATCGGGACAACGGAGTTGAGGCGGGCCTGGTAGCGGTCCCAGCCGGAGCCGACGCCGAGCACCTGGCCGTGCCACGTGAACGGCTGACCGCCCACGCTGGTGGCCAGGCCCGTGGGGTGCGTGGTCGCCCCCACGTTGAAGATGTCCGCCGACGCGTGGGCCTGGTCGGCCTGAGCGCGGTCCGCCAGCCGCTCCGCGTAGCTGGCGAAGAGGTACGTGACCGGTCCCCGCTGCAGGAGGTACGGGTCCTTCACACCCTCGGTGCCGGTCGAGCCGGCCGTCAGGACCGGGGTGCGTCCGGCGACGTCGAACTGGTCGACGTCCCGTGCGTCGACGGCGTCGATGCGCCACCGGTTGTCGGCCGGGTCGACGTAGCTGAGGAACAGGCGGTAGCCGCCCTCGACCGGCGTGAGGCTGAAGCGCTCCATCGACGGCGAGCCCAGCTCCTGCTTGTCGACGGACCACACGTCGCGGAAGTGGAGTCCGTCGTCGCTGACGGCCACGGTGCAGCGGTGGCCCCGGTCACCCTCGTGGTGCTCGCGGGGGCGGCGCCGGCGGTACGTCATGACGAACCGGTCGCGGGCCGGCTCGTGCAGCACGCCGGCGCAGCCGACCCAGTAGCCGGGCTCGTTCGCCTCGGGGCTGAGCACGACGTCGGAGTCGAGCGGGTCGAGCTGGTGCAGCGGCAGCTGGATGCGTGCCGTGGTGGTGGACATCATTGTCTCCTCGGGTGGCTGGTCGGGGCAGGTTCGGGTCGGGTGGTCAGCAGTAGAAGAACCGGTCGAGGGCGACGGTCGCAGCGCCGTCGACGCCGGGGTCCTGAGGCAGACCCGAGCGCTGGATGCGGACCGCCGCCCGGATCACCGGGAAGACCGCGGCGCGCGTCTCGTCGGCGAGCCGGTCGACGAGGGAGTCGGGGACGTGCGCGAAGGCACCGCCGAGCAGGATCAGCTCTGGCGTGAGGAGGTTCATGAGCGCTGCCAGCCCGGTCGCGAGATGGGTGATGACCTCATCGAGCGCCGATGCCGCGGACGACGAGCTCTCGGCGGCCGCCACGAGCGCCACCAGCGGCTCGGCGTCTTCGGGGTCGACCTGCAGGCCGCTCAGGATGTGGCGCAGGGCCCGGTCGGACACGACGGTCTCCAGACATCCGTGCCCCCCACAGACGCACGGCGCCCCGTGATCGACGACACGGAGGTGGCCGAGCTCGACCGCACCGCGGACACCTCCCTGGAAGCCGCGCCCCGCGACCACGAGCCCCGCGCCCAGGCCGGTCCTCAGGTACACGAACGCGACGCTGCCCAGCCCGCGACCGAGCCCCACCCTGGCCTCGGCCAGGGCCATGGCACGGACGTTGTGCTCGACCACGACGGGCAGGCCCAGACGCTCCTCGAGCAGGTCTGCCACCGGCACGTCGCGCCAGCCGAGGTTCATCGGCATGAGCAGCCTGCGTCCGAAGTCGTCGACCGGGCCGGGCACCGCGACACCCACGCCGAGAGTACGGTCGGGTGATCCCGGGGTACGGCGGGCACGCATCTCGGAGAGAGCGACGGCGACCCGGGTGAGCACAGTCTCGGCGTCGCAGCGGGGGTCGTAGTCGAACCCCTCACGACCGTGGTCGTTGCCCCCCGCGTCCACGAGCCCGAACCGCACGGCGCCGACGCCGAGGTGGACACCCAGGACCCCGCAGGCGGAGGGCACGACCGCGACCTGGGTGCCGGGCCGTCCCGTGCGCCCCCGGGTCACCGTCTCGGCCTCGGCCACGCACCCTTCCTGGAGCAGCTGGCTGACGACCCTGGTGATCGTCGTCGGGGAGAGCCCGGTCCGGCGGCTGAGCTCGATCCGGGTGAGGCGGCCCTCGTCGCGCAGGACGGAGAGCACCTGACGGCGGACGCCGCCTGTCTCTTCGCCGCCTCGAGGCGTGGCTTCATTGCTCACGGTGAGAAAAGAACCAGTCCACGTCCTCGATGTCAAGCGCTCCAACCCCTTGACTCGCATGACAGCCAAGTGTTTGTTTGCTACCCGTGAGCAATGAAGCCACTCGAGTAGGAGACCTCGCATGACCCCGACCCGCACTCCTGGCCGCAGCGTCCGTGCCGCCCTCGCCACCACCGCCGCCCTTGCGCTGGCCGCCACCGGAGCCCTGGTGGCCGGCCCGGCGACCGCCGCCCCCAACCCGGGCCGCGTCCCGGGGACCGACTGCTCGGACATCCGTATCCCCACCCCGAGGGTGAGCTTCCAGCTCTACAGCGCCCGGGCGTGGATCGCCGAGGTGGGGTTGGAGGAGGTGCTGGCCACCCTCGCCGAGGTCGGCTACCGCGAGGTGCAGCCCTACGCGGCCACCTACGCCCTACCCGACGGGGAGTTCGAGTCCCTCCTCAAGCGGTACCGGCTCAAGGCCTCCAGCGGCCAGGCCGCCTACAACGAGGACACCTTCGACGACTACCTCGTCTCGGCCAAGTCCTTCGGGCAGCGCTACACCGGCTCGGGCGGGTTCGGCCAGCCCGGCATCGCTCGCAACGGCAGCAGCACCTACGCCGACGTTCTCGCCACGGCCGAACAGCTCAACCGCTTCGGCGAACTGTCGGTCAAGAACGGCACCGGCAAGATCTTCGGTCACAACCACAACTGGGAGTTCACCACCGTGGTGACCGACCCCGAGACCGGCGAGACCACCACCGCGTGGGAAGCCATCGTGGCCAACACCGACCCCCGCTACGTGACCTTCGAGCTGGACATCTTCTGGGCCGAGAACGCCGGGATCGACTCAGCCGCGCTGATCGAGCAGTACAAGGACCGGATCGAGCTTCTCCATGTCAAGGACGCCGAGGCCCCCTACACCGTTGCGTCCCAGACCGACGTCGGCGAGGGCGACATCGACTGGGGCCCGATCTTCGAGGCCGCCCGCGGGCACGTGAAGTACTACATCGTGGAGACCGACCAGACGCCGACCGACCGCGAGTTCGCCGAGGACAGCTTCCAGTTCCTCACCTGCCGGGGCTGAGACCCCGCTCCGCGGCCGGGGCACCGCTGCCCCGGCCGCGCACCACCCCGCCCGCTGGGTCCGCGACGACGCGGACCAGGAGAGGAGCACCATGCGTCACCGGTCACCCATCCCTCGCATTGTCGCAATGCTGACCTGCGCGTCCCTCGCAGTCGCCGGGGCTGCCAGCNTCCGCGACCGGGGCACCGCTGCCCCGGCCGCGCACCACCCCGCCCGCTGGGTCCGCGACGACGCGGACCAGGAGAGGAGCACCATGCGTCACCGGTCACCCATCCCTCGCATTGTCGCAATGCTGACCTGCGCGTCCCTCGCAGTCGCCGGGGCTGCCAGCAGCGCCTCCGCCACCGAGGAGGCCGCCGAGCCCCCACCGCAGGCCAACTTCCAGAAGGTCCCGCTCGCCACGGAGGTCACACAACCGATGCAGCTGACCGTCGCCGACGACGGTCGGGTCTTCTTCATCGAGCGCACGGGCGGGCTGCGCATCTTCCTGCCCGACACGGGGACGACCGTGACCGCCGGCGCCGTCGAGGTCGACACCCGCGGCGAGAGCGGTCTGCAGGGCCTGGCCCTGGACCCGGACTTCACCTCGAACGGGTGGATCTACCTGTACTACTCCTCCATCGCCACTCAGTCGAAGGTCCTCTCTCGGATCCACGTCGAGGGCAACACCCTCGAGCTCGACAGCGAGGTCCGGCTGCTCGAGATCCCGACCACGTTCCCGCCCCGGCCCTCCCACGTCGGCGGCTCGATCGAGTTCGGCCCCGAGGGCGACCTCTGGCTGTCGACCGGAGACGACACGCAGCCCTACGAGTCCGACGGCTACACCCCGATCGACGAGCGCCCCGGGCGCGAGGAGTTCGACGCCCAGCGGAGCTCAGGCAATACGAACGACTTGCGCGGCAAGCTGTTGCGCATCACCCCGACCGACACCGCCGACGGCGGCTACACGATCCCCGAGGGCAACCTGTTCGCGCCCGGGACCAACCTCGCTCGCCCCGAGATCTACGCCATGGGCTTCCGCAACCCGTTCCGCATGACGGTGGACCAGCAGGACGGCACCATCCTGCTCGCGGACTACGGTCCGGACGCGCGGACGGGCAGCGCGCTGCGCGGACCCGAGGGCTACGTCGAGTGGATGGTCCTGGACGGTCCCGGCAACTACGGCTGGCCCTACTGCCACGGCCCGAACCTGCCTTACACGGACTACGACTTCGCGACCGGCACCTCCGGCGCCGTGTTCGACTGCGACGACCTCGTCAACGACTCGCCCAACAACACCGGCCTCAGGCAGCTGCCGCCCGCCGTGGCACCCGACATCGCGTACTCGAAGACGACGACCGATCCCACGTTCCCGGAGCTGGGGACCGGTGGGGCCCCGATGGCGGGGCCCGTCTACCGCTACGACCCGGACCTCGACTCCGACGTGGCGTTCCCCGAGTACTACGACGGCAAGGGCTTCTTCTACGAGTGGGGCGCCCACTTCCTGGCCGCGGTCACCCTTGAGGACGGGAGTCCCGTGTCCACGGAACCGTTCCTGCCGGAGACACGCTTCAACGCACCGATGGACATGGCCTTCGGCCCGGACGGTGCCATGTACCTGGCGGAGTGGGGCCGCGGTTTCGGCCGCAACAACCCCGACGACGGCATCTACCGCATCGCCTACGCCCCGCCCGGTGAGCGGGCCCCGGTTGCCCGCGCGTCCGCGACGCCCGACAACGGCGCGACACCGCTGACGGTCGACTTCTCCAGCGAGGGGTCGTACGACCAGGACGAGGGCCAGACCCTGACCTTTGCCTGGGACTTCGGCGACGGCGCGACCTCCGACCAGGCCGACCCGACGCACACCTACGACGAGGCGGGCGACTACACGGCCGTGCTCAGGGTCACCGACGACACCGGACGCACCGGTTCGGTCGGGGTCGACGTGACGGTCGGCAACACCGCTCCCACCGTGACCATCGTGACGCCGGTGGACGGCGGCTTCGTCGGCGCCGGCGAGACCGTCGAGTACACGGTGGAGGTCACCGACCCGGAAGACGGCGAGGTCGACTGCGACCAGGTCGTCGTGCAGCCCGCGATCGGCCACGACTCCCACGCCCACCCGCTGGAGGAGCTCATGGGCTGCGAGGGCAGCTTCACCACGAGCACCGAGGGCCACGGGCAGGACGCCAACTTCTTCTACGTCCTCAACGCCACCTACACCGACGAAGGAGCCGACGGCGCCTCGGCGCTGACCGGGACCGCAAGCACGATCCTTCAGCCCAAGCACCGCCAGGCAGAGCACTACAGCGCGCAGCAGGGCACCTCGGAGTCCCGCAGCGACGCCTACGCCGAGGGCGCCTACCGCGTCGCCGGCATCGGGACCGGTGACTGGATTGCGTTCGAGCCCGTCAACCTGCAGGGCATCGACGAGATCAGCTACCGGGTCGCCGCCTCGGGCACCGGCACCATCGAGGCTCGTCTCGACGCGCCCGACGGCCCGGTCGTCGCCACGACGGAGATAACGCCGACCGGCAGCACGGACACCTACGCCGACACCGAACCGGCGGCCGTCACCAGCACGGAAGGCACCCACACCCTCTACTTCGTGTTCACCGCCTCGGCCAACAACGCCTTCAACGTCGACGCGATCGACTTCCTGGGCCAGGGGGTGGCGACGTACCCGCCGGTGACGGTGGGCGACCTCACGGCCCACGTCGACCGTCTGCTCGCCGACGGGGGGCTCTCCACGTCGCAGGCCAACCGGGCGATGGCCTTCCTGCGCCAGGTGGAGCACCACCTCTCGGTCGGTCGTGACGGACAGGCGGTCGCGGCCCTGCGACGTCTGGCCGACACCGTGGACGACCCGGATCTCGACCGGGACGTCGAGCGCATGATCGAGGAGATCGAGCAGCCCGGCTGAGGCACTCGGGTCGACCGGGCTTTTTCGGGGACGCTCGGCCGACCCGGGAGAGGGGCCGTCCGAACAAAGGGACGGCCCCTCCCCCCATCCCGGAAACGCGGGTGACGGCGGCCTGGCCGGTGAGCTGCCGCGTCCGTCGGTCCGCAGAAAGTCCGCACCAGGGCGAGCGCGGACCCGCAGCAGCGAGAGACGACCACAACCATCTATGCAGGTCAGGCGAGCGGAGCACCCTCGACCCTGCCGTCGAGCACGCGTTCCTAAACCGTGTGTCGCGAGTTCGAATCTCGCCGGGGCCACAGAGGAGCCACAGCTCGAGGCGCACCTGTCCTGCTCCGCTCAGGTCCCCGGCGACAAGGGACGTGCCCCCTCGGACCCGCCCGTCACCAGGGGTCCTGCTCCAGGCGTCGTCGACACCGCTCGCCGTGGCGCCGGACCGTACGGGGACGGCCACCCGTGACGACGGCGCCGCATCAGGACCCGGGCAGCGCCCGCCGCAGCTCGTGGCGACGCCCGTCGCGCAGGAACAAGGGGATGCTCGCGAGCGGGGCGTCCACGTCGAGCACCTGACCGCCGTCGTGGGTGGTCGCGTCGGCGCAGGCCGCGCTGATCGCGGCGGGAGACCCGGCCGCGGTCACCCAGCAGTCCAGCTGCTGGGTCGCCGCCGCGACCCACTCCGTCCGGTTGCGGGCGAACGTCGCCCGCCCGACGGCGGGGTTGTGCCAGAGCATCCGTAGCCGTCGCTGGACAGCACGAACGGGACGCTGGCCTGGGGGTTGCGGTGGGCCCGCCTCAAGGGTGCTCCCCTCGAGGTCGAGGACGTGCGGCTGTACTGGCCCATGCCGGCGAGCCGCTCGTCCGGGTCGCTCTCGAACGCGGCGGTCAGGCGGTACCCGCCGCCCGGCTGCTGTCCCCCTCGACGACGACGTCACCCCGGGCCTGGTCGTCACCGGGCGGCAGCAGGGCCCAGTCGTCGTCCGCGACCTCGCCCAGCACGACCGCCCGGACGCGGACGCTGTCGCGTCCCCAGGGCTCGACGACCACTGTCTCGCCATCACCGCGACGGCGGACCTGCGCACCTGTGACCGTGAGTGCATCCATGCTGCTGCCCCTGCCTCTGCTGGCCGTCGTGGTCGTCCCGTCGTGCCGGTCGTCACGTTGCCCCCTCGCCGGTGGCCCGCACCTCGACCGTGGACGCGGCGCCGCGAACCGGACGGGCCGGTCGTAGGCCTGCCACCCCGACGTGCGGTCGCCCCTCCCGGCCGGTGCCGCCACGATGGGCCCATGACGGAGCAGTTCGACGCCGTCGTCGTGGGGGGCGGGCCACGCGGTGTGGCCACCCTGCTGCGGGTCGCGGCCAGGGCGACCGGGTGCGCCCCGGTCCGGGTGGCCGTCGTCGACGCGTGCGAGGTCGGCGCCGGGTCGACGTGGTCCACGCGTCAGACGGGCGCGTACCTCAACAACACGCAGGCGCGGGCCCCGACGATCCATCCCGACGGCTCCACCCCCATGACCGGTCCCGCCGCGACGGGACCCGACCTGGTGGCGGGTGCAGGGCCGCCGCTCCGCCGACGTGGCCCGCCTGGTCCGGACGGCGCGGGCCTGGGGCCTGCGCTACGTCGAGCCCGGGTTGCCGGCCGAGCGCGACGTCCGTGGCCTCCCCGCGGGGCAGACCGTCCTGGTGCGGGGGCTGGGCGCGAACTTCTTCGACGTCGTGGGCGAGCTGATGGCCGAGTGGGGAGGCTCGTTCCGTCCGGTGCCGGACGACCCGCACGGGCGGCTGCACTACCTGCCGTCGGGTCGCGAGCCGCGCCTCGTGGTCGGGTCCAGGCGGGGGCTGCCGTACCGCAGCAAGCCCGACGGCGGTCGACCGGTCCGCCCCTTCTCGGCGCGGTGGGCGACGACGGAGTGGTTCGCCGCGCTCGGCGACCGGCGACACGTCGACTTCGACCGCGAGATGTGGCCCGTCCTGGCCCGCGAGCTGGCCCGGGCCCACCTGCAGGCGACGCAGGGTCACGCGCCCGGGGCCGTGACGGGCGACTGGCTCGCCGCGCTGGACGCCGCCCGGGACGTCCACGACGTCGAGGAGGTGCTCCGCACCCACATCGACGACCCCGCGTGGTCCTGGCAGCTCGACCACCTCCGTCACCCGACGGGACGCCGACCGGTGACCGCGGCCCGGTGGGCCGACCTCGTGGCCCGCCTCGTCGATGACGAGCTGGGCTCCATGAGCCGGGCCGCGATGCACCCGCGCGCGGCCGTCAACGCCGCCATGGCCGCCCTGCGCGGGCAGGTCGACAAGGTCGCGACCGCGGGCGCCCTCGACGGCGCCTCCCTCGTCCGCGACGTCCACGGCTGGTTCGGCGAGGACGGCCTGTTCCTGGCGTCCGGGCCGCCGGCGCACCGGGCGCGGCAGGTCCTGGCGCTCGTCGAGGCCGGCGTGGTCGACCTGCTCGGCCCCGGTCTCACCGTCTCCCTCGACCCGCAGCAGCGGTTGTTCCGGGCGGACTCGCCGATCACCGGGCGCTCCGCCGAGGCCCGGGTGCTCGTCGAGGCCCGCATGTCCAAGGGCGAGGTGCCTGGCACCGACGACCCGCTGCTGCGGTCCCTGCTGGACTCCGGCCGGGCGCGCGTCCACCGGGTCGACGGTCGTGCCACCGCCAGCATGGACGCGACCCCCGCCGCGTTGGAGGAGGAGGTGGTGGCCGGCCACAACCTCGTCGCCGCCGACGGCAGCGTCGACCCCTCCGTCGTCGTCATCGGGATCCCCGCGGCGAGCACGCAGGTGGGCAGCGCCATCGGAGCCTCACCGGGGGTGCCGTCCCCCCTGCTGGCGGGGGCCGACATCGCGGCCAAGCAGGTCCTGGCCCGCCGTCGCCGGCACCACGCGGGCGCGGTGGCGGGTGGTGCGCCCCCGCGCACGCCGGTCGTCACGTCGACCTCATGCGTGCCCGCACCGCTGCCTGTCGTTGAGCACCTCCCGCTCCGACCGCCCGCGCCACCCCCCTCACACCACACCCATGCCGCTCCGGGGGGAACCACGTCGCCTGAGCCGCAGCACCTGATCGCCGACCGCACCCACCCGAGGAGAACCATGTCCGTCACCGACGACCTGCTCGCCAACAACGCCCGCTACGCCGAGACCTTCACCGGCCCGCTGCCCCTGCCGCCGTCCAAGCACGTCGCCGTCGTGGCGTGCATGGACGCCCGCCTCGACGTGTACCGCCTGCTGGGCCTGGGCGACGGCGAGGCCCACGTCATCCGCAACGCCGGCGGCGTCGTCACCGACGACGAGATCCGCTCGCTCACCATCAGCCAGCGGCTGCTGGGCACCCGCGAGATCGTCCTGATCCACCACACCGACTGCGGCATGCTCACGTTCACCGACGACGCGTTCCGGGAGCAGATCCGGGACGAGACCGGCGTCAAGCCCCCATGGGCTCCCGAGGCCTTCACCGACCTCGACACCGACGTCCGCCAGTCCCTGGCCCGCATCCGCACCAGCCCGTTCGTCCCCGACACCACCCAGGTGCGGGGCTTCGTGTTCGACGTCGCCACCGGCCTGCTGCGCGAGGTGCAGGAGGGGTAGCCGTCGTCCGTCGGGACGTCGGCGCGGTGTGGTGGCGCTCGGCGACGCGGGGGCGGCGTCGTGCGGCTGGGGGCGCTGCGGCACCGGCGTCGGGTGCACCGGACCCTGGTGACCGGCCCACCGGCGGCGGCGGGCCGGACGTCCCCGTAGCGTCGGCGTCGACGCGGCGTCCGACCCGGCGCCGCACGGACGGAGGAGGGGTCTCATGATCGGGATCGTCGTGCGCTTCGACGTCCACGACCAGGACGCGGCGGGGGAGTTCGACCGCCTGACGGCGGTGGCCGTGGCGGCCATCCGCGAGCGCGAGCCCGGGACGCTGGTGTACGCCACCCACCGCGTCCAGGACGACGAGCTCGCCCGGGTGTTCTACGAGGTCTACGCCGACCAGGCTGCGCTGCAGGCCCACGAGGACGGCGCGCACGTGCAGGCGTTCCACGCGGCGAAGGACCCGCTCCTGGCCCGACCGCCGCGGGTGGAGCTCGTCCGGCCCGGCCCGGCGAAGGACCAGGTCGTCCCGGGCCGGGCGCAGGGGCAGGCCGACACCGACGGTCTGGCGTCCCTGCCATGACCGGCGCCCTGGACGTCCCCGGGCTGCCGTTCCCCGTGACGGCGTCGCACGACGGCGTCTGGCGTCGCGACGGGGACGCCGTCGTGGCCGACGCCCCGGCCCGCACCGACCTCTACGTCAACCCCGCCGGGGAGGACTCGGGCGACGCCGAGTCGATGCTCAACGCCGCGA
Organism: Aquipuribacter aurantiacus; assembly: GCF_051216895.1. NCBI lineage: Bacteria > Bacillati > Actinomycetota > Actinomycetes > Micrococcales > Intrasporangiaceae > Aquipuribacter > Aquipuribacter aurantiacus. The sequence continues at coordinate 301,835 of NZ_JBPKAO010000005.1, read as the reverse complement.
CCCTGCTGGGCAGGCCGCCGGCCGGGGACTACCGGCTGAGCGCGCGGGTCTCGGTCGGCTTCCGGTCGCAGTTCGACGCCGGCGTCCTCCTGCTCTGGCTGGACCGGACCACGTGGGCCAAGTTCTGCTTCGAGTACTCCCCCGCGGCCGAGCCGATGGTCGTGTCGGTCGTCACGCGCGGGGTGTCCGACGACGCCAACGCGTTCACCGTCGACGCCCGGTCCGTGTGGCTGCGGGTGGCGCGGGTCGACGGGGTCTACGCCCTGCACGCCTCCACCGAGGGGAGCCGGTGGACCCTGGTGCGGGTGTTCAGCCTCGGCGGGGCCGTCGACGAGCACCAGGTCGGCCTCGAGGCCCAGTCACCCACCGGCGAGGGGTGCACGGTTCGGTTCGACCAGGTGCGCTTCGACCGGGAGCGCCTGGCGGACCTGCGCGACGGGTCCTGAGGACCGTCCCAGCGGTCCGCGCGCCCGCGCACCCGGACCAGGTCGTCCCAGGACAGGTGGCGACGACCGCGCCAGGTCGGCACCGACAGGCCCTCGGGCGTGGCCACGACCTGGGGGCGCGACCGGGACAGGAGCAGCGCCAGGGCGGCCCACGCGAGCAGGCCCAGCACGAGGCCCGCTCCCCCGAGGACGGTGTTGAGGAGCACCGGCAGGTACACGAACAGCGGCCACATCGCGGTCTGCCGCACCAGCGGGAGGCTGCGCCGGTCACCGGTCTCGGGCTCCGCCGTGGCTCCGCCGGTCTCCTGCCGCCACCGCTCGACGGTGCCCATCCGCACCCCCCCGGGCAGCTCCAGCAGCCGGCCGTCGACCAGCTCGAGGTGGGTGTCGACCTGCACCATCCCCTGGGCGTTGCTGCGCACCCGCCGGACGTCGGCCCACGGCACCGTGCGGTCGGACACCACGCGGCGCAGCCGCAGCCCGACCGGGTCGGCCGCCACCGACCGCACGGCCCGCAGCCCCAGACCCAGCAGCACCAGACCCACCACCGACGAGAGCCCCGACCGGGGACCGCCGACTGACGACCGCGGGCTAGGCGCCCCGACCGTCCAGCGGAACCGTGCACCACACCGCCTTGCCCGTCACGGTCGGGCGGGTGCCCCACCGGGACGCCAGCGCCGACACCAGCTGCAGGCCCCGACCGTGCTCGTCACCGTCGCCCGGGTCGTCGCGCCGCGGCAGGGTCTGGGCGTCGTCGTGCACCTCGAGGACGACCGCCGTGGGACTGCGTCGCACCCGGACCTGCACCGGCGGACGCCCGTGCAGCAGCGCGTTGGTCACCAGCTCAGACACCAGCAGCAGGACCGTGTCGGCCACGTCCTCCGCCACGCCCCAGCCGTCCAGGGCCGCGGCGACCGCGCGACGGACCCCGCGCACCGACACCGGTTCGTCGACGACGTCCAGCTCCAGGGTCGCGCCTGGGCCGTCACCGGCGATCTGGGCCATGAGCAGCGCGATGTCGTCGTCGGCGCCACGGGGCAGCAGGGTCGCGACCAGACCGGCGGGGGTGTCCGTGGCCAGCGTCTCGGGCATCTGCTCCACGAGCCGGGTGAGCGCGTCGATGCCGTCGTCGATGTCCCGGCCCCGGTCCTCCACCAGCCCGTCGGTGTACAGGACCAGCACCGCGCCCGGCTCGAGCGTCACCCGGGTCTCGACCAGGGCAGCCACCGCCGTGCCCAGCGGGGGACCCTGGGCGTCCTGCAGCCGTTCCACGACCCCGCCCGGCCGGCGCACCAGCGGCGGCAGGTGCCCGGCGTTGGCCATCGTCAGCGAGGCGTCGTACGGGTCGTGGACGGCGTACAGGCAGGTGACGATCTGGTCGTCGCCCAGGTCGCGCACGACGCCGTCCAGGTGCTCCAGCACCCGCGTGGGCGGCAGGTCCAGGCGGGCGAAGGCCCGCACGGCCGAGCGCAGCTGGCCCATCACCGCGGCGGCGGGCACGCCTCGCCCCATGACGTCGCCCACCACGAGCGCCGTCCGTCCGCCCCCGAGCTCGATCACGTCGTACCAGTCGCCGCCGACCTGGGTGCCCTCGGCCCCGGCGCTGTAGAACGACGCGACCGACACCAGCTCGGCCTCGACCTGGGCCGCGGGCAGCAGCGAGCGCTGCAGCTCGTCGGCGATCCGGTGCTCCCGGGCCGCCACCTCCGTCGCGGCGGCCGCGGTCGCCCGGGCCTCCTCCGCCAGCAGCTGCTCGGTGACGTCCTGGATGCTGCCCCGCAACCGGACCGACCCGTCCAGGGACTCCGCCTCACCGATGGTGCGGAAGCTCCGCACCTCGCCGGACAGGTCCAGCAACCGCACCGTGATGTCCAGCGGCGCGCCGTCGGCGGCGGCCAGCAGCGCCTCCCGCACCCACTCCCGGTCGTCGGGGTGCAGGCGGGTCGCCACGAGGGTCTCGAACCCGGACCGGCCCGGGCCGGACGGGTCGAGGTCGGTCGCGTCGAGGCCGGACGGGTCCAGGCCGGCCGGGTCGAGGCCGATCTGGCGGAGGAACTCCGTCGACCCGCTGACGCTCCCGCTGGCCAGGTCCAGCTCCCAGCTGCCGACCCTGGCCAGGCGCTGCGCCTGGTCCAGCAGCCGCTGCATCCGCTCCAGCTCGCGACGGGTCCGGCGGACCCGCTCCAGCTCGAGGTTGGCGCGGACCCGGGCGAGCAGCTCCCGGCTGGAGAACGGTTTGGCCAGGTAGTCGTCCGCGCCGGAGTCCAGGCCCAGGACGGTCGCGTCCTCGCCCGAGCGGGCCGAGACCAGGACCACCGGCACGTGCATGGTGCGGGGGTCCGAACGCAGCGCCGCCAGCAGGCCGAACCCGTCGAGCTCCGGCATCATCACGTCGCTCAGGACCAGGTCGGGCACCTCGGCCCGGGCCAGCTCCAGCCCGGCCCGGCCGTCCGCGGCCAGCAGGACGTCGTGCTCGCTCGCCAGCAGCCGACCGACGTAGTCGCGCATGTCGGCGTTGTCGTCGACGACGAGCACCGTCGGACGGTCGGGGTCCGCGTCGGCGGTCGCCGCGGGCTCGGGACCGCGGGGGGCCTCGGTGCCGACCAGCCAGCGCGCCGCCTCGTCGAGGAACCCGCGGACGCTGCTGCCCTCGGCCGGGGCGGTCCCGTCCACCTCCGGCGGCGTCCCGTGCCCCTGCTCCTGCCCGGCGCCCCAGGGCAGGGTGACGGTGAAGGTGCTGCCCCGCCCCGGGGCGCTGTCCAGCTCCACCCGGCCGCCGTGCAGCGCGGTCAGGTCGGCCACCAGCGCCAGGCCGATCCCCGATCCCTCGAAGCTGCGGGAGCGGGCGTCGGCCACGCGCACGAACCGGTCGAACAGGCGCACCTGGTCCGCGGCGCTGATCCCGGCCCCGGTGTCGGTGACCGTGAGCACGGGTCCGTCGTCCCCGGCCACCAGCCGGACCGCGACACCGCCGGAGAAGGTGAACTTGAGCGCGTTGGAGAGCAAGTTGAGGACGATCCGGGCCCACATCTCGCGGTCGATCAGCACGGGCCGGGGCAGCGGGGGGCAGTCCACGTCGAAGCTCAGCCCGACCCGTTCGACGGCGTGGCGGAAGCTGTGGGCCAGCTCGGCCGTGACGAGCCCCAGGTCGACGGCCTCGAAGCGCGCCTGCGCCGTGCCCGACTCCACCCGCGAGAAGTCGAGCAGGGTGTCGACCAGGCGCAGCAGCCGGGCGCCGTTGCGCCGGACGATCTCCAGGCGCTCCCGCTGCACGGGCGCCAGCGGGTCGGTGACGTCGGCCAGCGCGTCGTCGGTCGGGCCGAGCATGAGCGTGAGCGGCGTGCGGAACTCGTGGCTGACGTTGGTGAAGAAGTCGGTCTTGGCCCGGTCGAGCTCGAGCAGCCGTTCGGCCCGTCGTCGCTCGTCCTGGTAGGCGCGCGCGCTGTGCAGCGCGGCGGCGACCTGCCCGGCCACCAGCTCGACGAAGCCGCGGTGGTCCGCGTCGAGCGCCTGGTACGGGTTGAGCCCGGCCACCAGGAACCCCACCGGCCGGTCGTCGTCCTGGCGTCGGAACGGCACCAGCAGGGCCAGCTGCGGAGGATCGGGCCAGCCACCGGTGGGCAGCTCCGTGAAGCGTGCCCCGAGGTCGGTGACGACCTCGGTGCCACCGGCCTGGACGGCGGCGAGCGGCCACGGCCCGCCGGGGCGCAGGACCCGCGGCGCCACCGCGTGGGGCAGGACGACCCCGGTGCTGGCGGCGAGGACGGGCTCACCGGTGTCCTCGTCGGTCAGGTAGGTCAGCGTGAACGGCAGCAGGGCGGCCCCGGCGCTCAGCTCTCGTGACGCGGCGGCGAGGACCTCGCTCTCGTTGCGCTGCGCCGCCACGCGCGCCCCCAGGTCCCGCACCAGCGCCATCCGCTTGGCCCCGATGACCCGCTCGGTCTCCTCGCTGACGACGCACAGCATGCCGACGACCTGGTCGTCGTCGTCGGTCAGCGGGCTGTAGGAGAAGGTGTGGTAGGTCTCCTCCCGGTAGCCGTGACGCTCGAGGAACAGCATCAGGGCCTCGTCCCAGGTGGCCCGCCGGGTCGTCATCACGCCGTCGATCCGCGGCCAGATCTCGGGCCAGATCTCGGCCCAGACCTCCCCCGCGGGACGACCCAGGGCCCAGGGGTACTTCGCCCCCAGGGTGTCGCGGCGGTAGGCGTCGTTGCACAGGAACGTCAGCTCGGGACCCCAGGCCATCCACATCGAGAACCGGGACGACACGAGGGCGCGCACGATGGACGTCAGGCTGCGGGGCCAGCCGTCGGTCGGGCCCAACGGCGTACCGGCCCAGTCCACGGCCGCCAGGGCCCGGGCGGTCTCCCCCGCACCGAACAGCTCGTGGACGAAGGTGCCCCCGTCGACCGCCGGCTTGGCCACCTGCGGAAGGTACCGGTGGATGCGCCGCGTGTCCTCGGAATGACGGTCAGTCACCGCCGTGTCCTCACCTGGCCCGGGACCGGCGTCAGGCCAGCAGGTCGCCGACCCGGCCGACGAGGAACACGACGACCGCGAGCGCGGCCACGGCGACCGCGACGACGAGCACGGTCCGGGCGGACACCCGCTTGGCCACGGTCCCCTCGCCCGGGGCCTGCGCGTCGGCCAGGTGGTGGTTGTCTCCCCGGGCCTCGCGCACCCGCGTCACCACGACGACCCCGACCACCCACGCGACGGCAAGCACCACCGTCACCGCGAGCATGACCGCCCAGCCGGTGTCGGACAGGGGGACGAGGTTCATGGGGACCGAGGGGGTGTGCACCGTCCCAATGTCCGGGGCGGGTGGCGCCCCCGCAAGCGCTCGCGGCCACCCGGGCGACGGCAGGTGCGGCTCGGTCTTCCCACCGTCCGACCCCGGTGCCACGATTTTCGTCATGACCACACGAACCGAGCCGTGGCCCGCAGGGACGCCCTGCTGGGTCGACTACGGCGCCGTCGACGTCGACGCCGCCGTGGGTTTCTACAGCGAGGTCCTCGGCTGGACCCCGGAGACCGCCGACCCCGAGCACGGCGGTTACGTCATGTGCACGGTCCGCGGGCACGACGCCGCCGGCATCGGACCCAGCACCACCCCGGGGGTCCCGTCCGCCTGGGTCACCTACCTGGCCAGCACCGACGCCGACGCCACCGCGGCCGCCGCGACCGAGGCGGGCGGCATGGTCCTCGCCGAGCCGTTCGAGGTGGTGGGACTGGGGCGCATGGCGATCGTCGCCGACCCCCAGGGCGCCGTGTTCGGCGTCTGGCAGGCGCTGGGCCGGATCGGCTCGGCGATCGTCAACGAGCCGGGCGGCCTGACCTGGAACGACGCCGCCCACCCCGACCCCGCGGCCGCGCGCACGTTCTACGCCCGGGTGTTCGGCTACCGGTACCAGGCGTTGCCCGGCGCCGGCGACGTGTACCGGACGTTCAGCGTGGACGGGGGGCACCCCCTGGGCGGCATGGGGGGCCTCCCGGCCGAGGGCGTGCCGGCGCACTGGCTGACGTACTTCGCGGTGGCGGACGCCGACGCGGCGGTGGCCGTGGCCCGCCGCCGCGGGGCCAGCGTCGGCGCGGGGCCGTTCGACACGGAGTTCGGCCGGATCGCCACGCTGACCGACCCGTGGGGAGCCACGTTCGCCGTCATGGGCGGGGGTGCCGCCGCCTGAGCCGGCGGCGACGCGGTCCGCCCGTGGACCAGGTGCGACCGCCGGGACTCAGCGGGCGGGCTCCACGCGGCCGACGACCTCGCCGAGCCCGACCCGGGCCCCGTCCGGCCCCGGCGCCCAGGCCGTGATGACGACCTCGTCGCCGTCCTCGAGGAACGTCCTGGTGCTGCCGTCGGGGAGCACGAGCGGCTGCTCCCCGTTCCAGGACAGCTCGATGAGCGAACCGCGCTCGCCGGGCTCGGGCCCGCTCACGGTGCCGGAGGCGAACAGGTCCCCCGTCCGCAGCGACGCGCCGTTGACGGTCATGTGGGCCAGCTGCTGGGCGGCGGTCCAGTACATCCGCGAGAACGGCGGCCGCGACACGACGTGCCCGTTGAGCCGCACCTCCAGGCGCAGGTCCAGGCCCCACGGCTGCTCGGCGTCGTCCAGGTAGTCCTGGACCAGGTGGTCGCGCGCGGGGGCAGGCACCCTGGCGTGCTCCAGGGACGACAGGGGCGTGACCCAGGCCGACACCGACGTCGCGAACGACTTGCCCAGGAACGGGCCCAGCGGCACGTACTCCCACGCCTGCAGGTCCCGGGCCGACCAGTCGTCGACCAGGCAGACCCCGAACACGTGGTCGGCGAACCGGGCGAGCGGGACCGGCTCCCCCAGGGCCGAGCCGACGCCGACGACGAACCCGACCTCGGCCTCGATGTCGAGGCGGCGCGAGGCCACGACCTCGGGCCGCTCGGCGCCGGGCGGTCGCACCTGCCCGACGGGACGCCGGATCCCGGTGCCGGAGACCACGACCGTGCCCGCCCGACCGTGGTAGCCGATCGGGACGTGGGTCCAGTTGGGCGTGAGCGGCGGCTGCCCCGGCCGGAACATGGTGCCCAGGTTGGACGCGTGGTCGCGGCTGGCGTAGAAGTCGACGTAGTCGGCGACCTCGAACGGCAGGTGCAGCCGGACCGGGCGGGACGGGTCGTCCAGCGGGTGCGAGGCGGCACGGACGGCCGGGTCGACGGGCGTCCCGGCCGCGCCGAGCAGGCCCGACAACCACCGTCGGTGCTCGGCCCAGACCGCCGGCCCCAGCGCCATGAACGGGTTCAGGCTCGGCGCGGCCAGCTCAGCGGCCCAGCCCAGCCCGACCCGGTCCGCCAGGGCCGACACGTCGACCACCGAGTCGCCCGCGTCGTCCTGCAGCCGCACCCCGACGCGGGGCGCCTGGCCGGCGACGGAGTACACGCCGTGCGCCTGGGTACCGGGGCCGAACGCGCCGGGACCGGACACCGACGTCACGCCCCGACCCCGACGACGGGACGGGCCACCAGACCCAGCCCGGCCAGGTCCTCCACGGGCTCGACCGTCGAGCAGCTGCCGAACGAGACGAACGCCGACCGCACGGCGGCGGCCTGCTCGTCGTCCAGCTCGGTGAGCAGCTCCAGCAGCAGTTCGGGCTCGGTGGCCTGCAGCAGGACGTGCACCTGGTGCTCGCTGGCGTCGTGCAGCAGCGCGGCCGCGGTCGCGGCGAGCAGGTTGACGAACCCGTGGTGCTCGAAGCCGGTGTCCTCGTCGCGGTGGCGCAGCGCGTTGTGCAGCCCGGCCGTCGCCTTGAACGGCACCCCCGCCGCGACGGCCGCGTGGACGAACCGGGCCACGGTCGCCTCGTCGGGGAACGCCGCGGCGGTCGTCCCGCCGGTGCGGATCTTGCCGCTCACCCCGGCCACGGCCAGCGCAGGCATGACGTCGACCGGGTCCAGGCCCGTCGACGGCTCGACGAACAGCCGGGCCCCGGTCGGCAGGTGCGCCAGCGCCCGGTCGACCAGGTCGGTGTGGGTGTGGACAGGACCGAGCGGGACCTCGACGGAGACCACGTGCAGGGCGGGGTCGGTCACCGTGGTCACGGCGTCGGGCACGGTGTCGAGGCCACCGGGGACGATGACGGTGACCGGCAGCGGCTCGGTGGGCGTGCGGGCGTCGCCGGCCTCGAGCAGCGCCGTGAGCAGCTCGTGGGTCCGGTCGGCCCGCAGCACCACGGCCCCCAGCACCTCGGCGAACCAGCTGTCCTCGTACATCGCCCGCGCCTCGACGGCGTCGGCCATCGGGGCGTTGCCGGGCGGGAACGTGGCGGCGTCGTCGACCAGCCCGCGCACGAGCCCGGCGGGGACGGACGCGGCGATGGTGGGCGTGCCGGTCGCCCGGCTCACGCGACCGGCCCCCGCCCGGACCAGGTCCAGGCGTAGGCCCCGTCGTCGGAGGCGGTGCCCGCCTCCCCGAGCTCCAGCGGACGGAACGTGTCGACCATGACGGCGAGCTCGTCGAAGCGCTCCGCCCCGAGCGAGGCCTCGACGGCCGACGGTTGCGGCCCGTGGCTGTGGCCCCCGGGGTGCACCGTCACCGAGCCCTTGGCGATGCCGGAGCCCTTGCGGGCCTCGTAGTCGCCGTCGACGTAGAACATGATCTCGTCGCTGTCGACGTTGGCGTGGTAGTACGGCACGGGGACGGCGAGCGGGTGGTAGTCGACCTTGCGGGGCACGAAGTTGCAGATGACGAAGTTCCATCCCTCGAAGACCTGGTGGACAGGTGGCGGCTGGTGGACCCGGCCGGTGATCGGCTCGAAGTCGTGGACGCTGAACGCGTACGGGTAGAGGCAGCCGTCCCAGCCGACGACGTCGAACGGGTGCTGCGGCGTGACGTGGACGGTGCCGGCCAGCCCGCCCGGACCGGGACCCCGGTGCTTGACGTAGACCTCGACGTCCACGTCGTCGCGGACCTCCGGCGCGCCGGGTCCGCGCAGGTCCCGCTCGCAGTAGGGGGCGTGCTCCAGCAGCTGCCCGTACCGGGACAGGTACTTCTTGGGCGGTGCGATGTGGCTGTTCGCCTCGACGCAGTACGCGCGCAGCGGCCCCTCGGTGGCGACGTCGACGGGCAGCCAGCGGTGCGTGGTTCCCCGCGGCATGACCACGTAGTCGCCCTCCCGGACGTCCAGGTGGCCGAACACGGTCTCGACCCGGGCGGCGCCGCGCTCCACGTAGACGCACTCGTCGCCCACGGCGTTGCGGTACAGCGGCGAGTCCGCGGCCGCGACCACGTAGCTGATCCGGACGTCGGCGTTGCCCAGCACCAGCCGGCGACCGGTGACCACGTCGACGTCGGCCACCTGGGACGCCTCGGAGCCGAACAGCCCGTGCAGCCGCAGGTGCCTGGGCAGCAGCGGGTGGTTGGGGGTGGTCCGCTGGTCCGGCAGCACCCACTCCCGGGCGTCGACCAGGGCCGAGGGGACCCCCACGTGGTAGAGCAGCGAGGAGTCGGAGCTGAAGCCCTCCTCGCCCATCAGCTCCTCGCGGTACAGCGACCCCGAGGCGTCGCGGTGCTGCGTGTGCCGTTTGGGAGGGACGTCCCCCGTCGAGCGGTAGTGCGCCACCGCTGTCTCACCTCCGTCGAGTGCGTCGCCGTCGACGCGCTGCCCTGATCTAGCGGTGCTTCAGCCTACCGCTGCCCGTGCCGACAACCGGGACACGGACCATCTCCGCCCCCTGGCCTGCGATGATGTCCCCCGCTCGGCGCAACCTGCGCCGGCGGCCCCCTGCGCCCGACAAGGACACCACCGTGAGCCGTTCCCGCATCCCCCTGGCCGTCCTCGCCACCGCTGCCCTCGCCCTGGCCGCCTGCGGCGACGGCGGCACCGACGACACCGCGTCGGCCGAGCCCGCTGCCCCCGTCGAGGACGAGACCACGCCGCCCGCCTCCGACGAGCCCGTCGCGCCCGCCTCCGACGAGGCGTCCCAGGCCGCCGGTGGGGCACTCCCGGGCTGCGACCCGGCGTCCCTGGAGACCCTGACCGACGGGGTGCTCACCATGGGCACCTCGGAGCCCGCCTTCGAGCCGTGGATGGTCGACAACGACCCCACCAACGGGCAGGGCTACGAGTCGGCCGTGTCCTACGCCGTCGCCGAGACCCTGGGCTTCGACGAGGCGGCCGTGGAGTGGGTCCGCGTGCCGTTCGAGGCCGCCATCGCTCCCGGCCCCAAGGACTTCGACGTCGCGATCAACCAGTTCTCGATCACCGAGGAGCGGCGCCAGGCGGTCGACTTCTCGTCCTCCTACTACGACGTCCGGCAGGCCGTCGTCACGGTCGCGGGCAGCGTGGCCGCCGAGACGTCGCAGCTGGACCAGATGGGTGAGCTGCTGTTCGGCGCCCAGGTGGGCACCACCAGCCTGGACATCCTCGTGGAGACGGTCGGCCCGACCCTGCAGCCGGCGGTCTTCAACAGCAACGAGGACGCGGTGACCGCACTGGCCAACGGCCAGGTCGACGCCATCGTCCTCGACCTGCCGTCCGCGTTCTTCGCCGTGGCCGCCCAGCTCGAGGACGGCGTCATCCTGGGCCAGCTGCCCGAGACCGGCGCCGAGCCGGAGCAGCTCGGCCTGGTCCTGGACCTGGGCAGCCCGCTCACCGACTGCGTGACCCAGGCCGTGGACGCCCTCGAGGCCGACGGCACGCTGGACGCGCTGCAGGACGAGTGGCTGGCCGACGTCGCCGGGGCCCCCGAGCTCGGCTGAGCCTCGGCCGAGCCAGGCATGATCCGTCGATGAGCACCACCCTCACGGGGTCGGCCGGGCCGTACCGGCCGACCCCGCTGGAGCTGCAGCGACGCGGGGTCCGTTCCCGCCGCTCGCGGCGCTCCACCCTGACCGCGCTGGCCAGCACGCTGGCCTTCGCCGGGGTCGGCTACGTCATCATCACGAACGCCCCGGGCTGGCCCCGGGTGCAGGCGTCGTTCTTCGACCCCGACGTGGCCTGGGAGTACCTGCCCGACATCCTGCGCGGTCTCTGGCTGAACGTCCGGGTGCTCGCCGTCGCCGCGGTGCTGACCGTGGTGCTCGCCCTGGTCCTGGCCGTGGTCCGGACCCTGCGCGGGCCGGTGTGGCTGCCGCTGCGACTGGTGGCGACGGTCTACGTCGACTTCTTCCGGGGTGTGCCGCTCATCGTGCTGCTCTACCTGGTCGGCTTCGGCGTGCCCGCGCTGCGGTTCACCGACGGCCGGATCAGCGCGGTGGTCCTCGGCACCGCCGCCATCGTCCTCACGTACTCCGCGTACGTGTCCGAGGTGTTCCGCGCCGGCATCGACACCGTGCACCCCAGCCAACGGCTGGGGGCCCGCTCGCTGGGCCTGTCCTACGGGCAGTCCATGCGCCTGGTCGTGCTGCCGCAGGCGGTCCGCCGGGTGACCCCGCCGCTGCTCAACGACTTCGTCGCCATGCAGAAGGACGTCGGCCTGATCTCGCTGCTGGGCGCGGTCGACGCGGTGCGGGCCGCGCAGATCGGGGCGCTCGAGTCGTTCAACTTCACGCCCTACGTCGTGGCGGCGCTGCTGTTCGTCGCGCTGTCGGTGCCGACGGCGCGCCTGGCGGACTGGGTGACGGCGCGGGCCGCCCGACGCGAGCAGGCCGGAGGGGTGCTGTGAGCGCGGCCTCCGGCCTCTCGCTGCCGCAGGGCGCCACCCGGGGCCGCGAGGTCGTGCTGGACGTCCGCGGCCTGGTCAAGCACTACGACGACACCCCGGTGCTGCACGGCGTGGACGTGACGGTCGGCGAGCACGAGGTCGTCGCCCTGATCGGGTCCTCCGGGTCGGGCAAGTCGACCCTGCTGCGCTGCGCGGCGCTGCTGGAGCCGATCACCGACGGGCAGGTGCTGCTGGACGGCGAGGACATCAGCGACCCGGCGGTCGACGCCGACACCGTCCGCAGCCGGTTCGGCGTGGTGTTCCAGGGGTTCAACCTGTTCCCGCACATGACGGTGCGGCAGAACATCACGCTGGCGCCCCGGGTCGTCCACGGCGCGTCCGCCGCCGAGGCCGACGCCCGCGCCGAGGACCTGCTGACCCGCGTCGGCCTGCTCGACAAGGCCGACGCCTACCCGGACCGGCTGTCGGGCGGGCAGCAGCAGCGCGCCGCCATCGCCCGTGCCATCGCCGTCGAGCCCCGGGTCCTGCTGCTGGACGAGGTGACGTCGGCCCTGGACCCCGAGCTGGTCGGCGAGGTCCTGGCCCTGGTCCGCGAGCTCGCCGAGGGCGGCGCGACCATCCTCATGGCCACCCACGAGATGGGCTTCGCCCGGCGGGTCGCCGACCACGTCTGCTTCCTCGACCAGGGCCGGCTCTGCGAGGAGGGCCCGCCGGAGCAGGTCCTCGCCGAGCCCGTCATGCCCCGCACCCAGCAGTTCCTCCGCCGCGTCATCGACGCCGGCCGCCTCTGACCCTCGGGCGGGGCCGGGCCGCCGGGAGAGGTGTGGACGAGGGTGGGCACCCCGGCCGGGGGTGGTCGTAGCCTGGTGCGGGTGGAGCTGCTGACGGGGTTGGGGCTGGCGTCGGCGGCGGGGCTGAACGCCTACGTCCCGCTGCTGGCGCTGGGGCTGCTGTCGCGCTGGACCGACCTGGTCCAGCTGCCCTCGGCATGGGCGTGGCTGCAGGACCCGTGGGCGCTGGGCATCATCGGGCTGCTGCTGGTGGTCGAGGTCACGGCGGACAAGATCCCCGGCGTCGACCACGTCAACGACCTGCTGCAGACCGTGGTGCGCCCGGTGTCCGGCGGGCTGGTGGTGGGCGCGGGGACCGACCAGGCCTCGCTGGTGCAGGACCCGTCGCAGTGGCTCAGCTCCGGCGACTGGGTCCCGGTGCTGGTGGGGGCCGGGATCGCGCTCGGCGTCCACCTGCTCAAGGCGGGCGGGCGGACCGTGGTCAACGCGACCACGGCCGGTCTCGGCGCGCCGGTCGCCTCGACCGCGGAGGACGTCCTGGCCGTCGGGCTGTCGCTGGCGGCGCTGCTGCTGCCGGTGCTCGTCCTGGTGCTGCTGGTCGTGGTGGTCGTCGTGGTCGTCCGCGGCCGCCGCCGTCGCGCCCGGCTCCGCCGCGACCGGCAGCGACCGCTGCCCACCGGCTGACGACGGCTCACAGCATGGCGGCCCACTGCTCGGCGAACACCACCCCGATCAGGGCGGTCACCGCGACGAACCACAGCAGCACCGGGGCCAGGTGGACCAGGCGCAGCGTGCGCACCACGGTGCTGCCGGCCACCCGTTCCCCGAACAACCCGTCGGCCGCGTTCGCCAGCGTCACGTACCAGGCGATGGGGATCGTCACCGACCAGACGACCATGCAGTACGGGCACAGCACGCCGAGCTGGAAGACGCTGACGTCGACCAGCCAGTGCACGAACCCCGCCCCGAGCAGCACCCCGACCTGCAGCCCCCAGCGGACCGGGCGGGGCAGCGACACCCCCAGCAGCATCAGCACACCCAGGGTCACGACGACGGAGAACGAGACCACCCCGAGCAACGTGTTGGGGAAGTCGCCGAACGCGCTGGCCTGGTCCGAGCTGGCCACCGTGCCGCAGTCCAGCAGCGGGTTGATGGAGCAGGTCGGCACGTAGGACGGGTCGAGCGCCAGCTGCAGCCGTTCGTAGGTCAGGTCGAGCGCGGCGATCAGACCCAGCGCCCCGCCCACGGTGAGCAGCCACGGCAGCGACCGCGCGAACGCGGGCGTCCGCACGGGGGGCGGGTCCAGGTCGTGGTCCTGCAGCTGCGCCGTCACGAGGGCTGCCCCAGCCCGCCCTCGAGGACCGCGTCCTCGGGTGCGTCGGCCCCGCCGCCGGCCGGGCCGTCGTGCCCCGTGAAGTCCTGCTGGACGGTCCACTCCCCGCGGGGCCGGTGCCGTTGCCCGGCCAGCGCCAGCAACCGGGCCGCGACCAGGTCGGGGTCGAACGGGGTGCCCGGCGCGAGGGTGCCCCGCACGGTCAGCGTGGCCGCGTGGACCCCGGCCTCGGCCAGCTCCGGCGCCATCCCCAGCAGCAGGTTCCGGACGGCGGCCTTCTGCACGCCCAGCGTGAGCGCGCCCGCCATCGGTCGGTCCGCCGCTCCCCCACCGGTGACCACCACGCTCCCGTGGGACGCGGTCAGCGCGGGCAGGGCGGCCCTCACCGCGCTCAGCAGGCTGCCCGCCCCGACCGCGACATCGGCCAGCAGGTCGACCGCGCTCGTGCCGGCGACCCCACCGGGGCGGTACAGGCTCACGTTGTGGTGCAGCACGTCCAGGCGCCCCGTGTGGGCGACGAAGACCTCCACCGCCCGGGTCACGGCCGCCTCGTCCGCGACGTCGACCGTGGCCCAGCCCACGTCGGCCCCGTGACCGTCGGCCTCGACCAGGCGGGCCAGCTCCGCGAGCACGCTCTCCCGCCGCCCGACCAGCGCCACGTCGTAGCCGGCCGCGGCGAACGCGCGGGCCGAGGCCAGGCCGAGACCGGGGCCGGCACCGAGGACGCAGACGACGGGGCGCCCGCGGCTGGGGACCGGCGGCGCCGGTGGGGACTGCTCAGGGCTGCTGCTGGGTTGCACCCGGCGAGCATGCCGCAGCCCGACGGGCCGGTACAGGACCTAGGACCCACGATGGGCCCGTGAGGACGGCGCAGTGAGGACGAGCGGATGAGGACGACGGACGAGCGCACCGGATCCGCCGCCAGCACGCCCGACGACGGGCCCGGCTGGTCCCCGACCCGGGCCGCGGTGGGTCTGGGCGTCCTGTGGGGCCTGGCCGCGATGGGCACCTCCGCCACCAGCGTGGTCCTCGGCCCGCTGTCGCAGGACCTGGGCCTGTCCACGGCGGGCAGCGCGTGGGTGCTCACCTCCTTCGCCCTGGCACTGGCGGCCTCGACGGCCGTCTGGGGCCGCGTCGCGGACTCGGTCGGCACCCGGACCCCGTTCCTGGTGGGCGGGGTGATGCTGGCCGTCGGGGCCGGCCTGTCCTCGCTCGCCCCGTCCTTCGAGCTGCTCGTGCTGGGCCGGTTGCTGCAGGGCCTGGGTGCGGGGGCGATCCCGGTGCTGTCGACCACCACCCTGTCGGCCCGCTACGTGGGCGCCGAGCGTTCCGTGGCGCTGGGGCGGTCCAACTCCGTGGTCCTGGTCCTGACCAGCCTGGGCCCGCTGCTGGGCGGCACGATCGGCGTCCTGGTCGGCTGGCGCGGGTCGGTGCTGCTGCCGGTGCTGGCCCTGGCCCTGCTCCCCGTGGCCTACAAGCTGGCCCCGTCCCGGGGCACCGGGGCCCGGGTGGACGCGCTGGGGGCCGGGCTGGTCGCCTCCGCGGCCGCGGCGGTGCTCGTCACCGTGCAGACCATCGGGCAGCCGGGACCGCTCACCGTGGTGGCGGCCGTGCTGGCCGTGCCCCTGCTCGTGCTGGTGGTGTTGCGGGTCCGCCGCCACCCCCACGGGTTCGCCCCGCTGGCCGTGGTCCGCGAGGACGTGGTGGTCCGCGCCGGGGTGGCGGCCGTGCTGGCCGTGCCCCTGCTCGTGCTGGTGGTGCTGCGGGTCCGCCGCCACCCCCACGGGTTCGTCCCGCTGGCCGTGGTCCGCGAGGACGTGGTGGTCCGCGCCGGGGTGGCGGCCGCGGCGATGCCGGTCGTCTACTTCGCCGGGCTGGTCGCCGTCCCGCTGGTGCTCGCGGGCCAGGGCTGGGACCCGATGCAGAACGGGTTGCTGCTGCTGCCCGGGGCGTTGCTGGGCGCCGCGGTGTCGTTCAACGGGGCCCGTGTCGTGCTGCGGCTGGGGCGGCGCGGCACCGCCGTGCTCGGGCTGGCGCTGTCGACGCTCGGCGCGCTGGTGGCGGCCACCGTCGGCTTCTCGCCCTGGCTGGCGGGGCTGGGCTTCGTCGGGCTGTCGACCGGGTACGCGCTCGCGCAGCCGTCCCTGGTCGGCTCCGTGGCCGCGGCCGTGCCCGGCGAGGTCCGCGGGGCCGCCCTGGGCCTGTTCACGCTGGTGTTCTTCACCGGGTCCGGGCTGGGGTCCGCGGTGGTCGGGGGGTTGGGCGACCTGCTCACGCTGCCGGGCGCGCTCGCGCTGGCGGCGCTCGCCCCGGCGGTGGCGGTGGTGGTGCTGCTGACCGCCCGGCCGTCAGCGGCCTGGGGCGGCCGCACCGGCGACGCGTAGCCCCCAGGCGACCAGCGGCACCTGCAGCGGCAGGCGCGCCAGCGCGCCGACCCGGTAGGGCAGGGGCTTGTCCCGCCACCGCCACGCCATCCACAGGTTGCCGGGGAACACGGCCACGAACAGGGCCGCCGCGGCGTAGCCCCCGGCGCGGCGCGTCCGTGGCTGCGACACCGCCAGCCCCACGCCCAGCTCGGCGACCCCGCTGGCCACGGTCCAGAACCGCCGCGACGGCGGCAGCCACGGCGGCACGATCGAGTCGAAGACGCGGGGCCGCAGCAGGTGCAGGACCCCGGAGCCGACGAGCACGGCCGCGAGCACCCGGTGCTCGGCCGGGGCGGCGGGCGCCTCGACCGGCACGGACCGGACCGCGGCGCGTCGGGCGCCACCGGCCGGGCGCGGCGACCGAGAGGCGCCCGGGCGCGCGGACCTCACAGGGCGCGGTCGCGTGGTCCGACGGGGGCCGGGAGCCTCGTGCTGCCCCGCACGGCGGCGTCGACGGCGGCGGCGCAGGCCCGCCCGTCGGCGATCGCCCACACCACGAGGCTCGCCCCGCGGGTGGCGTCGCCGCAGGCGAACACGTCGTCGGCGCCGGTGCGCCAGCGGTCGTCGACCCCGACGGTGCCGCGCTCGCCGGCCACGTCGATGCCGGTCGCGCCCAGCAGGTCGTCCGCGCCGGTGCCGATGAAGCCGGTGGCCAGCAGGACCAGGTCGGCGGGCAGGTCCCGCTCGGAGCCCTCGACCGGGGTGAAGGACCGCAGGCCGTTCTCGTCGAACGTCCGCTCGACGGTCCGGACCCGCACGTGGGTGACCCGGCCGGACTCGTCGCCGACGAAGCGGACGGTCTGCGTCGCCCAGGACTCGACGACGCCCTCCTCGTGGGCGGGGCTCTTGCGGTGGACCCGGGTCCACTGCGGCCAGGGGTTGGACACGTGGTCGCGCACCACCGGCGGCGTCGGGTTGTGGTCCAGCACCGTCACCGACAGCGCCCCCTGGCGGTTGGCCGTGCCGAGGCAGTCCGCGGCCGTGTCACCGCCGCCGATGACGACGACGTGCTTGTCCTTCGCGGACACCAGGCCCTGGTCCTCGGCCTTGCCCGCGACGTACCGGTTGACCTCGGGCAGGTAGTCCATCGCCTGCATCACACCGGCCAGGTCACGACCCTCGACGGTCAGGTCACGCGGCTCCAGCGCACCGACGGCCAGCACGACCGCGTCGAACTTGCGGCGCAGCCGGTCCATCGGCATGGCCTCGGAGCCGACGTCGACGCCCGTGACGAACCGGGTGCCCTCGGCGCGCATCTGCTCGATGCGGCGGTCGATCGCCTTCTTGGGCATCTTGAAGTCGGGGATGCCGTAGCGCAGCAGGCCGCCGACCTCGTCGGAGCGCTCGTAGACCACCACGGTCCAGCCGACCCGGGTCAGCTGCTGCGCGGCGGCCAGGCCGGCAGGACCGGAGCCGACGACCGCGGCCGTGTGCGAGGTCATCCGCTCGGGCGGCTGCGGCACCACCCAGCCGGAGTCCCAGGCCTTGTCGATGATCGACAGCTCGATCTGCTTGATGGACACCGGGTCGTCGCTGATGGCCAGCACGCAGGCGGCCTCGCAGGGCGCCGGGCACAACCAGCCGGTGAACTCGGGGAAGTTGTTGGTCGCGTGGAGGCGGTCGATGGCCCGCTTCCAGTCCGCGTCCAGGACGAGCTCGTTCCACTCCGGGATCAGGTTGCCCAGCGGGCAGCCCTGGTGGCAGAACGGGACGCCGCAGGCCATGCAGCGGGACGCCTGCTGGCGGACGACGTCCTCCTGCTGACGGGCGTAGACGGGGTCGAAGTCGCGAAGGCGCAGCTCGACAGGACGCTTGGGGATGTCCTGACGGGGCGTCTTGGTGAATCCCCAGGGGTCGACGGGCATGCGCCGATCCTACGGCCGGGTCCGGGGCGTGGACACGCGGTCCAGGTCCCGGACCCAGCCGCCGCGAGGGCTCAGGCGCGGGTGGCCGCGTTGGCCTGCATGGCGTCGGACACGTAGACCGCCAGCCCGGCGGCCTTGTCCTCGTACGTCCTCGTGAACCGGGGGTCCTGCAGTGGGGGCACCCCCGGCGCCCCGCGCTGGGGGAACAGGAGGCCGATCCCGGCGTGCATCTCCAGGCTGCAGTCGTAGTGCCACCGGCAGATCAGCTGCCGGTGCTCCTCGGCCAGGTCGCGGGCCACCTGGCCGTCGGCCGGCTCCCCGGCCTGCATCGCCGTCACGAACCGGGCGTCGATGTCGTCGGCCTCGGCCTTCATCTGCGTCCAGTCGCCCTTCGTGTACGACTTCTCGCGCGAGCGGGCCTGCGCCCAGGCGTCGGTGCCGCCCCAGCGCTCCTCGGCCTCCGCCGCGTACTCCTGCTCGTTCTCGACCCAGGTGTCGCCGAACAGCTCCCGCTTCTCGGCCTGGGTCAGGTCGACACCACTCATCTGCCTCTCCATCTGCTCCTCCAGCGCCACCTGCACCTGCTGCAGGCGGTCGATGCGGGCGACGACGGCGGCGAGCTGCCCGGCGACCTGCCGGGTCCTGTCGTCGTCGTCACCGTCGAGGAGGACGGCGACCTGCTCCAGCGCGAACCCGAGCTCGCGGTAGACCAGCACCTGCCGCACCCGGTCCAGGTCCCGCCCCGTGTAGACGCGGTACCCGGCCCGGGTGCGACCGCCCGGCACCACGAGCCCGATGGCGTCGTAGTGGTGCAGCGTGCGGACCGTGGTCCCGACCGCGTCCGCGGCCGGGCCGACCGTCCACTGCTGCTCCGCCTCCACCACCGACGTCCTCCTCATGCACCGAGCGTGGTGGCTCACGCCACGTCAGGGTCAAGGCCGATGATGCGGGCGGCCCGTCACTTCTTCTCGGGGTCGTACCAGTGCAGCCCGGAGGACAGCAGCCGGGAGGCCTCGTTCGGGCCCATCCCCCCCGGCTCGTAGGGGTAGACCGGGATGCTGGCCCCGAGCAGGGGCTCCACCACCCGCCAGGCCTCCTCGACCGTGTCCTGGCGCGCGAACCGGCGCGGGTTGCCGTCGAGGATGTCCTCCAGCAGCCGCTCGTAGGGGTCGTCGGACTCCCCCAGGCTGGACTCGAAGTCGACCTTGAGCGCGATGGGCTTGGTGGCGAACGTCTTGCCGGGACGCTTGGCCTCGATCGACACCGACACCCCGCCGTCGCCGCCCAGGCGGAACCGGATGAGGTTGGGGTGCGGCCGGGGGGCGGCCTCCCCGGCGAACAGCAGCGTCGGGGTGGGCTTGAGCTCGATGACGGCCTCCAGCGCGGTGGTCGTCATCTGCTTGCCGGTGCGGATGAACCACGGCACCCCCGACCAGCGCCAGGAGTCGATCTCCAGGTGCAGGGCCGCGTAGGTCTCGACCTGGGAGTCCGGCGCCACGCCGGGCTCGTCCAGGTAGCCGTCGAACTGCCCGTAGACGACGTCGTCGGGGGTGATGCTGCGCGTGGCCCGCAGCACCTTGACCTTCTCGTCGCGCAGCGCCTCCGCCCCGCCCCCGGCGGGCGGTTCCATCGCGAGCACGCACACGATCTGCAGCAGGTGGTTCTGCACCACGTCGCGGACGGCGCCGACGGAGTCGTAGAACGACCCGCGACCGGCGACGCCGAAGTCCTCGGACATGGTGATCTGCACGCTGGCGACCTTGTCGCGGTTCCAGACCGGTTCGAACAGCGAGTTCGCGAACCGGAACGTCAGCAGGTTCTCGACCGTCTCCTTGCCCAGGAAGTGGTCGATCCGGAACACCTGGTCCTCGTGGAAGACCCCGCGGATGGTCTCGTTCAGCTCGCAGGCGCTGGCCAGGTCCCGACCGAACGGCTTCTCGACGATGACGCGGGCACCCTCGGTCAGGTCGTGCTCGCGCAGCTCGGAGATGACGGTCGGGAACAGCGCCGGCGGGATGGCCAGGTAGTGGGCCGGGTTCTGCGCGTCCCCGAGCACCTGCGCCAGACGGGTGTAGGTGTCGTCCTTGAGGTAGTCGCCCTGGACGTACTGGAGGCGGGCGCAGAGGGCGTCCACCGCCTCGGCGCGGACCGGGCCCTTGACGTGGGTGGTCACCGCCTCGTGGGCGCGGGCGCGCAGGGTCTCGTCGTCGCTCTCGCTCAGGGCGACGCCGATCACCGGCACGCCCAGCCGGCCCTTGGCCTCGAGCTCGTACAGGGCCGGGAAGAGCTTCTTGAACGCCAGGTCCCCGGTGGCACCGAACAGGACGAGTGCGTCGCTGCGAGTCATGCCTCTACCTCACCACGGGTCGACCCGCGAGTCCTGCTGGTGACGCAGCGTGCCCCACGGCGCTCCATCCGGGTGACAGGCCCGCGGTCGGCTACGAGGCCCGGGCCGCGGCGCCGATGCACAGACAGACGGCCCACCCAGGACGCGGGGCCGACCCACGAGCTGACGAGAGGACGACCTCAGGTGCGGACACGACCCATCGCCGGTGCCCGGAGGCCACGACCCCGCTCCCGCTCCGTCGTCGCCGTCGTCGCCGCAGCCCTCGTGGCGGCCGCCGTCGTCCTCCCGGCCGCGAGCACCGGCGAGGACAGCGCGGTGGCCGCGCCCGACCTGACCCTCTCCCTGCCCCGGTCACCCGAGCCCACCGACGACCTGCCGCTGCCGCCCCGCGCGGTCGAGGGGGTCCCGGCCGGCACCACCCCTGACGCCACCACCCCTGACGGCCCTTCTGCTGACGGCACCACCCCGGACGGCACCTCCCCGGACGGCAGCGGCGCCACCTGGGCGACGTCGACCGGCAGCGCCCGGGTCGGCAACGCTCCCACCGACCCCGCGCCCGCCGACCCGGCGCCCGCCGACCCGGCCCCGTCCGAGCCCGCGCCCGCCGGCCCCGCGCCCGCCGACCCCGCGGCGGCGCCCGCCCGACCCGCCCCCGTCGCACCGCGCCCCGCCCCGCCGACGGAGCCCGGCGCGGTCACCCCCGACGACGCCGTCACCCCGGTCGCCCCCCAGGCCCCGGCGGCGCCGGGCACCGTCTCGGGCACGCTGGTCCGGCTCTGGGCCGAGCAGCACGTCACCGAGGACACCGACCCGGCCACCGTGCACGCCGTCGACGACGGGGACGGCACGGCCACCGACCAGGCCGCGGCGTCGCTGCAGGCCTGGGTGGAGACGACCGACCGCGCCTACCAGGTGCCGCCCACGGACGTCGTCGGCGTCGAGGACGGCAGCACCGTCACCGTCGAGCTGGGCGCAGCGCCCGCCACCGAGGCGCCGTACCCCGTCGAGCGCCTCGTCCAGGTCGCCCCCGCGCCGCAGGTCGAGGGGGCCGTGACCTTCGGCGAGGGCAGCACGGACGTGTTCGGGGCCGCGGCCGCGACCGTCGTCCACGACGTCACCGTCGTCCTGGCCGTCCCCAAGGGCGCGGTCAAGGACTCGACCACCCGCGCCGCCGTCGCGGCCACCGTCAACGGCGGCGTCAACACCTTCTGGAGCCAGCAGAGCCGCGGCCAGCGGGGCGTCCGCGTCGTCGCCCAGCACGACTGGCAGACCCTGGCCCGGGACTGCTCGGACCCCATGGCCCTGTGGTCGGAGGTCGCCGGCAAGGTGGGCTGGACCGCCGGGGCCCGCAAGCACCTGCTCGTCTACCTGCCCTCCGGCGCGGGCTGCGGGGCCGGGCTCGGCACCGTGGGCGGCGGCCCGGACTCCGGCGGACGGTCCTGGGTGTCGCTGAACTCCGTGTCGATCATCGCCCACGAGCTCGGGCACAACATGGGTCTGGGCCACTCCGACGGCCTGCTGTGCACCGGCCGGTCCGACGGCACCTGGAGCGGCAGCAGCTGGCAGAGCGGCTGCGCCACCTACGGCTACCGCGACTACTACGACGTCATGGGCGTCTCCTGGAGCCAGCTGGGCTCCCTCGCCGCCCCCCACGCCGACGCCCTGGGCCTGCTCCGCTCCACCGAGCAGCTCGTCACCTCCCAGCCGGTGCGGGTCCACCTGGTGCCGGCGAGCTCCGACGGGCTGCGCGTCCTGCGGGTCGACGACCCGGGCGGGGCGTACTACGTGGAGTACCGCACGGCCTCCGGCTGGGACGCCTGGCTGTCGAACAACTACAAGGGCCTGGACGCCGGTGTGATCGTCCACCGCCGCTCCCCCAGCGACGCGCGCAAGATCCTGCTGCTGGACGGGTCGGTCACGACGGGCAGCCGCGACGGCGACTGGCGCTCCGCGCTCCCGGCCGGGACCAGCATGACCACCGCCTCCGGCGTCACCCGCCTCACGGTGGAGTCGCAGGACGCGGCCGGGGCCACCCTGGTCGTGCACCGCAACGGGGTCGGACCGAGCACCGTCGTGCCGCCCGCCGGCGGGGCGCAGGTGGAGATCCGCACGCCGACCGCCCTGGCCGCCGCCAGCGGCACCACCGTCTTCAGCGGGGTCGCGACCGCACCGGAGGGCACGCTGATGTGGGAGGTCGTCCAGGGCAGCACGGTCCGGGCGTCCGGCACCGCGCAGACCGGGGCCAACGGCACCTTCGACACCTTCCAGGTCCCGGTGGCGCTGCCCGCGGGCACCTTCACGTTCCGGGTCTGGGTCCCGGACGAGTCGTCGGGCGAGAGCGACGTCAACCAGTCGTTGCTGCAGGACGAGACCACGGTCACGCTGACCTGAGGCCGGTTCAGGGTCCGAAGGACCCGGTGTCCCAGACCTCGCGCAGGACGGTCGCGGCCCCGGTCTCGCGGGCGTCACGGCACTGCTCGACCACGGCCTCCTCGAACTGCTCGACGGTGTCCGCGGGCGGGTCCTCGGCGACGAGGTCGGCGAGCCAGAACGCCCGGAGCACGGTCAGCGCCTGCTCCTCCCGGGTGCTGGCCGGCAGCGCGAGGACGTCGTCGCAGGTGCCGGGCAGCGAGGCCAGCGAGTGCCCCAGGGCCTGCTGCGCCTGCGCGCGCGCCGCGCCGGAGGCAGCCCCGTCGGCCGCCGCGGTCGCCTGCACGACGGCGTCGCGAGCGACCTGGTCGGTGGCCGAGCGGGCCGCCTGCTCCGCCTCGGCGCACCCGACCAGCCCCGACAGGGCGAGCGCCGCCGCGCCCGCGACGACCAGCCCGGCCCGACGGGGGCGGGCCGCGCGCGGCACCACGGGGATGATCATCCCCCGCAGTCTGGCAGAGGCCGTCCAGGTATCAACCACCTGAGCCCGGCCGTTCCTCAGCGTCCCGCGGCGTACCCCTGCGCACCGCGGGCGTTGGCCGCCGCCCGCAGGAACCCGCCCTCGACCCCCACCAGGCACGTCCGCCCCAGCTGCCAGCCCCCGGTCACCTGCACGGCGTGACCACGCCCGCGCAGGTCGGCCACGACGTGCGGGGCGGTCCGGTCCTCCACCACCAGCGAGTTCGGCTCGGCCAGGCGCGGGTGGAACGAGCCGGGTGCGTGGTCGCTGTGCAGCATGGGCTCGTCCAGCAGGGACTGGAACGGCGTCAGCAGCTCCGGACCCGTCCCCGCCCGGCGGCCGTGCTCGGCCGCCGCGATCGCGCGCACCAGGAACACCGTCGTCCACTGGTCCTGCTGGTCCCCGCCGGGCGTGCCGAGGGCCAGCCACGGATCCCCGTCGCGCAGCACCAGCGTCGGCGACAGGGTGGTCCGGGGGCGCCGCCCCGGGCGCAGCGAGGCCGGCAGACCGGCCTCCACCCGGAACATCTGGGCGCGGGTGCCCAGCGGGAAGCCCAGCCCGGGCACGACGGGGCTGGACTGCAGCCAGGCCCCGCTCGGGGTGGCCGACACCACGTTGCCCCAGCGGTCGACCACGTCCAGGTGCACGGTGTCGCCCCGGGTCGCGCCGTCCCGCTGCACCGTGGGCTCCCCGACCCCCACCGCGCCGGACCCGTCCCCCGCGGCCCCCTGCGACGACGCGGGGTCCCGGACCACGGCGGCCAGCCGGGGCTCGCGCCCACCCGGCGAGCCGGGCCGCAGGTCGACGTCGGCCCGGTCGCCCACCAAGGTGGCCCGCGCGGCCAGGTAGTCCCGGTCGAGCAGGTCCGTCACCGGGACCGGGTCGTCGGCGGAGTCGCCGTACCAGGCCTCCCGGTCGGCCATGGCGAGCTTGGTGGCCTCGGCCCAGGCGTGCAGCCAGGCGGGGTCCTCGCGGCCGTCGGCGTCCCGCAGCGCGGCGCCACCGACCCCGAGCGCGTCGAGCACGCCCAGGGTCTGCAGCATCACCGGCCCCTGCCCCCAGGTCCCCGTCTTGCAGACCGTCACGCCGCGGTGCTCCAGCGTCGCGGGCTCCTCCACGCCCGGCCGCCAGGCGGCCAGGTCCTCCCCCCGGAGCAGGCCGGGGTGCGCCCGACCGGTGGTGTCGACCCAGCTCGTGGTCGAGCAGAACGTGTCGACGGCCTCGGCGACGAAGCCGCTGTACCACGCCTGGTGCGCGCGCTCCCACTGCTGGGGGTGCGACCCGGTGCCCGCCTCGGCCACCACGCGGCGGTAGGTCTCCGCGAGCGCCGGCAGCCGCAGCCGGGACCCGGGCCGGGGGACGCCGTCGGGGCCGTCGCCGACCAGGTACACCTCGGCCGAGGGCTGCCAGTGCTCGCGCAGGTGCGCCGCGGTCCGGGCGATGGTCGCGGACACCCGGTCCAGGACGGGGGCGCCGTCGGCGGCGAGCGTGATCGCGGGCGCCAGGACGTCGGCGACGGACCAGGTCCCCCACCGGGACACCAGCAGCGCCCACGCCCCGAACGACCCGGGCACGGTCGCGGCCAGCAGACCGGTGCCCGGCACGTGGTCCAGGCCCAGCGCGGTGAACGCCTCGACGGTCGCGGCGGCGGGCGCGACGCCCTGCCCGCACAGCACCTGCACGGGCGCCCCGGCCGGCTTGAGGACGATCGGCACCTCGCCGCCCGGGCCGTTCAGGTGCGGCTCGACGACCTGCAGCGCGAACCCGGTCGCCGCCGCCGCGTCGAACGCGTTGCCGCCGCGCTCGAGCACGGACTGCCCGACCGCGGTGGCCAACCAGTGGGTGCTCGCCACCATGCCGAAGGTGCCGGTCAGCTCGGGTCGGGTCGTGGTCATCCGCCCGATGGTGCCGTGGCGGCCCGGACGGGGCGAGTCAGGCGGCGACCGGGCTGAGGAAGGCGTCCCACGCGGGGTCGCGCTGCTCGGCGCCCTTGACCACCCACGCCGACCCGCGCGGGGTGTAGGGCCGGGAGGTCATGCTCCAGCCCATCTCCTCCGGCGTCCGGTTGCCCTTGACGTTGTTGCAGCGCACGCAGCAGCCCACCAGGTTGGACCAGGTGTCGGCGCCGCCGCGGCTGCGGGGCATGACGTGGTCGACCGTGGTCGCCCCGCCGCCGCAGTACACGCAGCGGTGCCCGTCCCGTCGCAGCACGCCCCGCCGGCTGACGGGCACCTGCGTCGCGTAGGGGGCCCGGATGTAGCGGCGCAGGATGATGACCGAGGGTCTGATGAAGCGGCTCGACGTCGAGACCACCTCCTCGGCGTGGGCGGCCAGCACGGTGGCCTTGCCGGTCAGCACGAGCACGACGGCCCGCCGGAACGACACGACCGCCAGCGGCTCGTAGCCGGCGTTCAGCACGAGGGTCCGCATCAGCGCCTCCTGGGACGACAGAGGCGCCGCCCCGTACGGGACGACGCCTCGACAGCACGGCAGCTCCGACTGCCCGGGTGGCTGTGCACATGGCGACGGACGAAGACGTCGCGGTGACCGGTCGGGCGTCCTGGGCGCAGGCCCGCGCGGGGCCCGGCGGGGACTGGCCCTCGGCCTCGGGCCCTCACCACCGTGCGGTGCGGACCGTGCACGGGCCCGAGCGTAGCCCGCCGGGGCCGCTGCCGGGCAGGTGGTCACGGCTCCGACGTGCGACGTGTCGCCCCGCCCGCCCCGCCTCGCGGGTGAGGTGGCGCGGTCGTAGGTTCGCGAGGTGGCCAGAACCTCGTCCTCCGACCCCACCCCCACCGTCATGTGGTTCCGGCGCGACCTGCGCCTGGACGACCACCCCGCGCTGCTCGCGGCCAGCGGCTCCGACGGCGTGGGCGGCCCGGGGGACACCGCCGTGGTGCCCCTGTTCGTCGTGGACCCGGCGCTGTGGGGACCCGCCGGCGACCCGCGGCGGGCGTGGCTGGTGCGGTCGCTGCGGGCCCTGGACGCCGCCATCGGCGGCGGGCTGGTCCTGCGCACCGGCGACCCGGTCGACGTCGTCCCCGCCGTGGCGCGCGACGCGGGCGCCACGGCGGTGCACGTGACGGCGGACAACGGCCCCTACGGCCGTCGGCGCGACCGCGCCGTCGAGGGCGCCCTGGGCGACGACGTGGAGCTGGTCCGGACCGGGACCCCGTACGCGGTCGGCCCGGGCAGCGTCCTCAACGGCTCGGGCGAGCCGTACAAGGTGTTCACGCCTTTCTACCGGGCCTGGCAGCGCAACGGCTGGCCGGCCCCGGCCGCGTCCGCAGGGGGGATCCGGTGGGAGGCCGTCGCGGGTCGGGACTGGCCCGACGAGCCGGACCTGGGCGCGCTGGTGCTGCCCGAGGCGGGTGAGGCCGCGGCCCTGGCCCGGTGGGAGGAGTTCCGCGACGAGGACCTGCTGGACTACGCCGCCCGTCGCGACCTGCCCGCCGAGGCCGGGACGTCCGCGATGAGCGCCCACCTCAAGTACGGCGAGGTCCACCCGCGGACCCTGCTCGCCGACCTGTCCCGGCTGGCCGGCGACGAGCGGCTCACCAAGGACGCCCTGGACTCGGTGGACACCTACCGCAGCGAGCTGGCGTGGCGGGAGTTCTACGCCGACGTGCTCTGGCACAACCCCCGCACGGCCCGGGAGTACCACCGCGAGCAGTACGCCGCGATGCGCTACGACTCCCCCACCTCCGAGCAGGGCCGGCAGCGGCTGACCGCCTGGCAGGAGGGTCGGACCGGGTTCCCGGTCGTGGACGCCGGGATGCGGCAGCTGAAGGCCGAGGGCTGGATGCACAACCGGATCCGGATGGTGGTGGCCAGCTTCCTGGTGAAGGACCTGCACATGGAGTGGCAGCTCGGCGCGAGGCACTTCCTGCGCTGGCTGCGGGACGGCGACCTGGCCAGCAACAACCACGGCTGGCAGTGGGCGGCCGGGTCCGGCACCGACGCGTCACCGTTCTTCCGGGTGTTCAACCCCGTCACGCAGGGCCAGAAGTTCGACCCCACCGGCGAGTACGTCCGCCGCTACGTGCCCGAGCTCGCCCACCTGAGCGGGAAGGCCGTCCACGAGCCCTGGGACGCCGCGGACGGCTACGCCCACGGCTACCCCGAGCGCATCGTCGACCACAAGGCCGAACGCCTCGAGGCGCTCGAGCGGTTGTCCGAGGTCACGGGCTGACGGCTCGTCCCGGACCCTGCTCGGGCGAGGCCGCGTCCGCGCTGATCCGGTCGGGTGAGCGGGCGTCAAGGCCCCTCACCCCGTTGCCGATCACTCAGCGTGACCAGAACAGACGCCCCCGCCGACGCCGCCGGACCCGCCACGGACGCCCCGCGCGCCCTGGCCTGGCTGCCGCGCGGGACGTCGCTGCCGGCCGAGGACTGGCGTCGTCGCCACCGCTCCGTGCTCCTGGTCCTCGGGGTCCAGGCCGCGGTCCTGCCCCTGGCCGCCCTGGTCCTCGTCGGGCCGGACCCGACGGTGCTGCTGTCCGCGCTGGTGCCCCTGGTCATGACGGGCGTGGCCGCATCGCCCCGGCTGCCGCGCCAGGTCCGGGCCGCGGTCGCCGGCCTGGGGCTGATGGTGGTCTCCGCGGTCGTCGTGCAGGTGTCCGGGGGCGTCATCGAGGCCCACTTCCACTTCTTCGTCATGATCGGCGTCGTCGCGCTCTACGAGTCCTGGTGGCCGTTCGGGCTCGCGGTCGGGTTCGTCCTGGCCCACCACGGCGTGCTCGGGACCGTGTTCAGCGACGCGGTCTACAACCACGAGGGCGCCCGTCAGGACCCCTGGCTCTGGGCCGGCGTGCACGCCGGTCTGTTCGGCTTCGCCTGCCTGGGCTCCATCGTCAACTGGCGCCTGCACGAGGGCGCCCGCACGGTCGAGCAGCAGCTGCACGGCGACCTGGCGGCGCAGGCGCGGGTGGACGAGCTGACGGGTCTGCCCAACCGGGCCGCCCTGCACGAGCACGCCGAGCAGCTCATCGACTCCTCGGTGCGGGAGGACCGCCCGCTCACGGTCCTGATGGTCGACCTCGACCGCTTCAAGCTGATCAACGACACCCTCGGTCACGCCTGGGGCGACGCCCTGCTGCGCGAGGTCGGGCCCCGGTTGCACGGCGGGCTGCGCGACGGCGACGTCCTCGCCCGCCTCGGCGGGGACGAGTTCGCGGCGCTGCTGCCCGGGCTGGTGGCCGAGCAGGCCATGGACGTAGCCGAACGGCTCCGGGAGCGGCTGCGGCAGGGCTTCGTCGTCGACGGCATCGACCTGGACGTGGACGCCAGCGTCGGCGTGGCCACGTTCGACCCGCGCCAGCACACGGCGGCCACCGTGGGCACCGGCGACCGCGGGTCCCGGGCCCCGGCGGACGGCACGGGAGGCGCCACCCGCCCCTGCCTGGACGACCTGCTCCGTCGCGCGGACGTCGCGATGTACGCGGCCAAGCGCTCCGGCAGCGGTGCGCTGGCCTACTCCTCCCGCGAGGACGACCACAGCCGCTCCCGCCTGGCGCTGCTGTCCGACCTGCGCCGGGCCATCACCGAGGAGCAGCTGGTGCTGCACTACCAGCCCAAGCTCGACATGAGCAGCGGGCTGGTCTCCGGGGCCGAGGCGCTGGTCCGCTGGAACCACCCCGAGCGCGGCCTGCTGATGCCGGCGGACTTCGTGCCCGACGTGGAGTCCACGGGCCTGGCCCTGCCGTTCACCGACCTGGTGCTCGACCAGGCGATGGCGCAGGTGCGCCGCTGGCGCGACGCCGGTCGACCGCTCCAGGTCGCGGTCAACGTGCCACCGCGGTGCCTGCTGGACCCGGAGTTCCCCGACCGGGTCGCCGCGCTGCTGCGGCGCCGCGACCTGCCGGCGGCGTCGCTGCGCATCGAGGTCACCGAGTCGTCGCTGATGACCGACCCGGCGGCGGTCCTGCAGACCATGCTCGCGCTGTCGGCGCAGGGGGTCGGCCTGTCGATCGACGACTTCGGCACCGGGTACTCCTCGCTCACCCACCTGCGCGAGCTGCCGGTGGACGAGCTCAAGGTCGACCGCTCGTTCACCCTGGGCATGACCACGTCCAGCGACGACGCCGTGATCGTCCGCAGCGCCGTCGAGCTCGGTCACCGCCTGGGCCTCGCGGTGGTGGCGGAGGGCGTCGAGGACGACGCCACCCTGTCGGCGCTGCACGAGGAGTCGGTGGACGTCGTGCAGGGCTACCTCGTGGCCAGGCCGATGAGCGTCGAGGCCATGGACGACTGGCTCGAGGCCCGTGACCGGGTGCCCGCCCAGCGGGCCGGGTCCCTCAGCGAGCAGCCCGCCCGCTGAGCGTCCGGCGCCTCAGCGGGCCTGGAAGGCGCCCGAGGCGCGGAACCGCTCCAGCAGGGCGAGCACGACCCCGGTGCTGCTGCGCAGCGGCGCCGGCAGGTCCTCGCGGAGGTACCAGCCGACCGACCGGGTCTCGACGGCGTCGGGGCGGGGGTGGACGGCCGCCGCGTCCACCCCGGGCAGCAGGAAGCACATCGCGTAGGCGAGCACGACGTCCCCGTTCGGGTAGACGAGGGTGTGCTCGCCGGGGTCGGACAGGCAGGCGAAGGGCACGAGGTCGGCCTCGGACGCGAGCAGACCGGTCTCCTCCTGCAGCTCGGCCACCGCCGTCGCGGTGAACGACTGGCCCGGCTCGCACGAGCCGGCCGGCACCTCCCACTCGTGGTCGTCGACGCGCTGCTGCAGGAGCAGCCGCCCCGAGCGGTCCTCCACCACCACCTGCGCGCCGGGCACCAGCAGCGGCACGGGGCCGACCACGGCCCGCAGCCGACCGAGATGGCTGTCCTGGAAGCTCACCGGCCCACCCTGGCACCCGCCCCGGACGCCGACCGCCGGCCCCGTCCGAACCGGTCCGGCAAACCCCCTGGCGTCGACGCCGATGTCGACCTACCGTTCTGCCACACGGAAGGGAGGTGATCCGAAAGCATGACGTCTTCTCGGACCTGTGAGGTGGCTGTCCGCTGACGCGGCCCGCCAGGACCTGACTGCCGGCGAATCTCCGTCAGCCACCGCAGCCCCCGGGTGTCGCCACTGGTCCACGCGACCGCCGGTCCGCATCGTCGGCCGGCACCCCGGGGGCTGTCCCCTGCCCTCAGGGCCAGCGGCGCTCGACACGCCAGTCCTCGGCCGCCTCCAGGCGCCCCGTCCCACCCCGCGAGACGAACACGAGCCGGTCGTGCAACCTCGACGGCCGGCCCTGCCAGAACTCGACCTCGGTGGGCTGCAGCCGGAACCCGCCCCAGTGCTCCGGCAGCGGGACGTCGTCGCCGGACCCCGTGTCCGGCCAGCGCTCGCGCAGCTCGGCCTCGCGGGCCTCGACGGTCTCCCTGGAGTCGACGGGCGCGGACTGCTGCGACGCCCAGGCCCCGATCCGGGAGCCGTAGGGCCGGCTCACGAAGTAGGCGGCCACCTCGTCCCGGGCCAGCACCGCGACGCGGCCCCGCACGACGACCTGCCGCTGCACCGGGTACCAGCCGAAGAGCAGCGCCGCGGCCGGGTTGCCCGCCAGGTCGCGGCCCTTGCGCGACCCCAGGTTGGTGTAGAACCGGAAGCCGTCGTCGGCCAGCCCCTTGAGCAGCACCGTCCGCGACGACGGCGCCCCGTCGGCGTCGACCGTGCTCAGCACCACGGCGTTGGGCTCGACGACCGCGGGGACGTGCTGCAGGTCGTCGAACCAGGCACGGAACTGGGCCGCCGGCGTGGGGGCCAGGTCGGCCTCGTGCAGGGCGCCCGCCTCGTAGCTGAGGCGGAGGTCGGCGAACTCGTCGGGGGCCATCTCGGTAGTGTCGTCGGTGTCCACGGGCACCACGACCCGGACCACCGGCCGCACAGCCGCACGACTCGACGGGGAGCGCGCATGAGCACCACCGACCAGCAGGTCGCCCACGGCCTCGAGGGGGTCGTCGCCTTCGAGACGACGATCGCCGAGCCCGACCGGGACGGCGGCGCGCTGCGGTACCGCGGTGTCGACATCACCGAGCTCGCCGGCGTCGTGCCGTTCCAGCAGGTCTGGGGCCTGCTGGTGGACGACGCCCCGCGACCCGGCCTGGTCCCGGGCGAGCCGCTGCCGCTGCCGGTGGCCACCGGGGACGTGCGGGTGGACGTTCAGGCGTCCCTGCCGACCCTGGCCGCCACCTGGGGGCTGAAGCCCGTGCTGGACGTCGAGGCCACCACGGTCCGCGACGACCTGGCCCGGGTCAGCGACGCCGTCCTGTCCTTCACCGCCCAGTCCGCCCGCGGCGAGCAGCCCGTCGTGCCGGTGCCGCGCGTCGAGCAGGCGAGCACCGCGGCCGAGCGCTTCATGGTCCGCTGGCGCGGCGAGCCCGACCCCCGCCACGTCGAGGCGGTGGACGCCTACTGGGTGAGTGCCGCCGAGCACGGCATGAACGCCTCGACCTTCACCGCCCGCGTGGTCACCTCCACCGGGGCCGACGTCGCCGCCGCGGTGGCCGCCGCCGTCGGGGCGATGAGCGGGCCGCTGCACGGCGGGGCGCCGAGCCGGGTGCTGCACATGCTGGACGGCGTCGAGCAGCGCGGCGACGCGCTGGCCTACGTCCGTGGGGCCCTGGACGCCGGGGAGCGGCTGATGGGCTTCGGGCACCGGGTCTACCGGGCCGAGGACCCCCGGGCCCGGGTCCTGCGCGCCACCGCCGAGCGGCTCGGCGCGCCCCGGTTCGAGGCGGCGGCCGCGCTGGAGGAGGCCGCCCTCGCCGAGCTGCAGGCCCGCAAGCCCGACCGCGTGCTCGCCACCAACGTGGAGTTCTGGGCGGCCGTGGTCCTCGACTTCGCCGAGGTGCCACCGGCCATGTTCACGCCCATGTTCACGTGCGCGCGCACCGCCGGCTGGGCCGCGCACGTGCTGGAGCAGAAGCAGACCGGGCGCCTCATCCGCCCCTCCGCACGCTACGTGGGCAGGGGCCCTCGCAGCCTCTGACACCTGCGACCATGGCGGCCGTGAGGATCCCCGCCGACCTGCTCCCGACCGACGGTCGGTTCGGCTCCGGCCCGAGCCGCATCCGCGCCGCCCAGCTCGACGCCCTGGCCGCGGCGGGGTCCGGTCTGCTGGGCACCTCCCACCGGCAGGAACCCGTCCGGGCCCTGGTCCGCCGGGTCCGGCACGGGGTCGCGGAGCTGCTGGGCGTGCCCGACGGCTACGAGGTCGTCCTCGGCAACGGCGGGTCCTCCGCGTTCTGGGACGTCGCCACCGGGTGGTTGGTGGGCTCCCGCGTGCAGCACCTGGTGCACGGGGAGTTCGCGGCCAAGTTCGCCGCCTGCACCGCCCGCGCCCCGTTCGTGGCCGAGTCCGACGACGTCCTGGCCGAGCCGGGGTCGATGGGCACGCCGTACGCCGTGGCCGGCGTCGACACCTACGCCTGGCCGCACAACGAGACGTCCACCGGGGTGCTGGCGCCCGTGCAGCGGGTCGCGGGCGCGGACCCGGAGGCCCTGCTGCTGGTCGACGCGACGTCCGCGGCCGGCGGGGTGGCGGTGGACGTGTCGCAGACCGACGCCTACTACTTCGCCCCGCAGAAGGCGTTCGGCTCCGACGGCGGGCTGTGGCTGGCGGTGCTGTCCCCGGCCGCGGTGGCCCGCACCGAGGCGCTCCGGTCCTCCGACCGCTGGGTGCCGGACTTCCTGTCGCTGCCCGCCGCGATCGCCGCGTCCCGCAAGGACGAGACCGTCAACACCCCGGCGCTGACGACGCTGCTGCTGATGGCCGAGCAGCTGGACTGGCTGCTGGGCCAGGGCGGGCTCGCCTGGTCCGCCGCCCGGTGCCTGGAGTCCTCCGGGCTGGTCTACGACTGGGCCGAGCAGCGTGACTTCGCGACGCCGTTCGTCTCCGACCCCGCGCTGCGCAGCCCGGTCGTGGTGACGGTGGACCTGGTGGGCGTCGACGCGGCGGAGGTCGCCCGGGTGCTGCGGGCCAACGGCGTCGTCGACGTCGACCCCTACCGCAAGCTCGGCCGCAACCAGCTCCGCGTGGGCACGTTCCCCTCGGTCGAGCCCGACGACGTGCGCGCGCTGCTGGCCTGCGTGGACCACGTCGTCGAGCGGCTGACGGCGTGAGCGCCGGTACCCCCCTGGCTCCACCGCTGCGCCGCTCGGCCATCACCGCCGCGGCCTACAGCGCGGTCATCACGTGGGGCTGGTTCGTGTTCGCGTCCGGGCCGATCCTGCCGCTGATCGGTCTGGACATGGGGTTGTCCAAGACCCTGGTCGGCCTGCACGCCACGTTCCTGTCCATCGGCAGCGTGACCTCGGCCCCCCTGCTGGTGCCGGTCGTGCGACGGGTCCGACGGTGGGGCGCGATGGCGCTGGGCTGCGGCCTGGTCAGCCTCGCGGCGGTGCTGCTGTCGGTCGGGTCGCTGTTCCCCGGGTGGGGCCTGACGATGACGCTGGCGGGCATGGTGTCGGCCGGCTTCGGCGGCACGATGCTGATCGCGACGTCGTCGGCCGTGATGGACGAGCACCACGGCCGGGCCTCCAACGCCGCGGTCAGCGAGGCCAACGGGCTGGGCTCCGGGCTGGGTGTCCTGGCGCCGCTGCTGATCGGGGCCAGCGTCGCGCTGGGTCTGACCTGGCGCCCCGCCCTGCTGGCCATGCTGCTGGTCGCCCTGGCCGCGCTGCTGCTGCTGCGGCGGGTGCTCGAGCTGGACCACCAGGGCCGCCTCGACGCCTCGCCGCTGCGGGCGGTCCCGGCCTCGGCCACCGACTCCGACGGCAAGCGGTTCCCGCTGCCCCGGCGGGTCTGGGTCATCCTCGCGGTGATCATGAGCGGCGTCGGCATGGAGGTCAGCCTCAACACGTGGTCCGCGGAGCTGCTGCGCGAACGCACGGTGCTCGACGCGGCCGGCGCGAGCGCGGCCGTGGCGGCGTTCGCGCTGGGCATGACCATCGGCCGGTTCGTCGCGGTGCCGCTGGCGCAGCGCTGGACCAGCAGCCGGCTGCTGCGCGTCGCCCTGGTCGTCCTCGCCCTCGGCTGGACCCTGATGTGGGTGGCCACGCTGTCCACGACGAGCTGGGTGACCCTGGCGGTCCTGGGTCTCGCGCTGAGCGGGGCCGGGGCCGGGGCGTTCTTCCCGATCGGGTCCGCGTGGCTCGTGCGCAGCTCGGCCGGGCAGGCCGAGCGCGGCATGGCCCGGGTGTCGATCGGCGTCGGGCTCGCCGCGGGCGTGGTCCCGTTCGGGGTCGGGGTGGTCGCCGACGCCGTCGGGATCCACCTGGCCCTGCTGTTCGTGCCGTTCGGCCTGGCCCTGGTCACCGTCGGGCTGGCGGTGCTGCGCTCGCGCGCGGTCCACGACTGAGGGCAAGGGCAACTCACTTACGTCCTCGTGGCAGCGACGCTCAATTCAAGGTGCCGCGATGTTGCGCCGCTGCCGAAGTACACCGCCCCCCGTCTTGAAGTTCACGAACGTAGCGCCACGCAGCCAGGCCGTTCCAACACGCGGCGAAGTATGCACGAGCAGAGATTTCAACTGGTCTCCCACGTCCCTGCCTTGTCGTATCGCATCGATCATCGCTTCATCTTCTATTCCGACTCGTATGGCGTCACGCCAGACCTGACCACCCACGGCAGCGTCGAAGAGAATCTGAGTGCGCGCGATTCGCGTCGGATCCGTCTCGTAGGCGGCGGCAGCTAACCAAACAACGCAATCTCGAACCGACTGCTGATCCAGGAAGACTGCTCGAAACTGCGCTATGTGTTGGTTGTCCCAACCAGCAATAGTCTCCTCGGACTCAGCGACCAGCTGCGACATTGCCCGTTCGGGCAGCCTATAGGTCTGAACGCCAACCTCAAGTAGTTCAGCCAACAGGGATTCATCATGTTCCTGCTTGTTGATTGGCGACGCGAGGCGGCTAAGACAGCGCATCAAGATCGAGTAGGAATTGCCCCAAACGTCCTCGGAGATGAGCAGAGAGGTCAGCGCCCGGTCCACGGCGGCGCGAGGACCAGAACGCAGAGAATCTACCGAAAGGGCCCCGATGTCGAGTTCAAGGTGCTTCCACAGAATCGGAGCGGGACCGGAGGAGTCGTACTGTCTGCCTAATGGGCCGTACCACGGGTCTTCGACCTGCGGGCGTCGACCAGTCAAGACCAGGGAGGCGTATTCACGACTCAATTCTCTCATTACGGACTTAGGTTGGGCGTCAGCCGCCCGGAGCGCGCGCCCGCGAGGGTCGCGGTATAGATCGAAGAAGGCCGTCGCCTCTGCACTGGTTCGCTTAGTCTGCCCACTGAGGTAGGCATTCAATACCTCGTCCATCACCGAAGCACCTACTGGGGAAGAGTTGATCAACCTCAATAGAAGCGCATAGCCCTCAAGGCGTATAGGGCTCAAGTTCACACCCTGCAAGCGAAGCAGCCTTCGTGGCAGCGCGCCAAGCTCTCCCTCGTTTACCTCATCGAAGGCTTGCATGATCAACTCCGGCATCACCGAACTCGGATTCTGCCGGTACGTCTCGTATAGGTGCAGCGCAACCTTCTCAGGATCCTTCTGGCGCCGGACTAACGCCTCTGCTTCAAAATACTCTCGGAACGTCTGGTGAGTGAAGCCGAACAGTCGGTCCCCGGCTTGATTGGTTCCGACTCGGGACAAGAGCCACGTCCGATCAGCGCAGTAATCTAGGAAATCCTGCGCCCGGTCTGCCGCTACGTCGTGATCCACGCCTGCAGTCTGAGTAAAGAACGTAGTCAGGAGACTGCGCAACTGCCGTTCCTCGACACCTCTGTTCTTCGCGTTCTTCGAGAAGAAGTCGCCAAGATCCCGCATGATCTTCATGCCGTACTCAAGATGGTCGAAGGGTACGTGAATTTGTCGCTGAGAATCCCACTTGCGCATCAGGAGAAGCGAGCACTCACGGTAGATCTCGCGTCGATTTCTAGGAATGTAACCCTGGTCAACGTAGACCGAGCAGATGAGCGATAGAATCAGGGGATTGTTCTTAATTTCGCCGAGCGACGTCACTTCGGACAGGAAGGGCGCGGCCAACTCAACACGACCTGCGACGCGGCGAAACCAGGTGTTTGCGTACTCCGCGACTTGCGCCTCCGAGAACTCTTCCAGGCCAAGTTTCGCGAACGAGCGGTGATCTAACCAGTCGGCTGAGTAGCCGATCTTGCGCGCCGTGACCATAACGGGTGTCGTTGGGTAGGTTGAACAGAAGAGACGAATGCGTGTTGCGGTCTCCTGCCGCTCGAGGGATGTTGTAATCTCATCAAGACCATCGAAGATAACAAACGCCTTGCCAAGGGCGCACAGATGCTCAACGGACTCCACCGAGGCATCGGTTACTGCCAAGTCTTTTCGAAGTGAGTCGCTCATGGACTCCATCAAACTCTGATCAGCCGAACCATTCAGGTCACGACACCGGAGGACTAGTGGCGCGTACCGTCCATCACTAGCCAACTGAGTCGCTGTCCTCTCGACAAGAGTCGACTTGCCAACGCCAGGATCGCCGACGACGACAGCTCTCAGGGCCGGAAAAGACTGCGCTGTCAGATCCGCATAATCGAGGTCACCGTTTTCACGGGAGGAGGCTAAAGCATGTCCCGCGAGAGGATGCAAGAGCCGTTCGATATATAACTCTGATGCGCTCTCCTCCAGACCGGCCGGCCTCCTATCGCCCGAGATGTGGCGCAGTTTCAGCGTGCCGAAAGTGTGGGGCACGGCCGCGCAAATGTCGTGACTTAGCGCACACAAAGCACGCAGTGATTGCGCGTTACCCAGAGCAGTCAACGACTGTCGAACAAACCGCGGGAGGCCACTCTGCTCTCCACTTGCAAGGGTTTTGTCGATGGCGGTCTGCTGCTGAGCGGTCAACGCCCGTAACAGTTGCCCAGGCGTTACCCAAGCGAAGGAGGGCTCAATGAGTTCCATCCACACCAGGTCGCTGGACTCTATCCATTCGACCTGCCCCACCGCGCGTACAGATATCTGACGAAAAGCCAAGCGCGCAAGATTCCGTAAGTTTGCTTCCGATTCCATCTGTTCGGCAGGCCCAATGAGCGCCCTAGCAATCGCGTATGACCCCGCAAGCGACGTGAACTCGCTTGTAGCGAGCACCGTTGCGAGCTCAGCCTGTTGTGGGCCTGAAAGCAAGAGCTCATCCGCCAGCAACACGTCCGCCTGCAATTTCGCCACGCGGGTGGACTCGGTAGCCGACAACCCCGAAAAGGCACTAACAGCGGCTCTCTCCAGGACACCACCGAGAGCTGTCGCAAGAACTGATTCGATCACGAGACCCCCGCACCGTGGGACTACGTCGTCCCCACAATCGACAACTTACCGTCAGCCACGGGGCCGTGCATGCCTCTGAGCAGATTGGCAAGCACCGGACGGACGCCGAGGGCCGCGCAGGTGGCGTCGACGTCGGCGGCCAGGCCGGGCGGGGGCGCCTCGCCGGTGCGCACCGCGCGCAGCAGGGTGTTGCGGGGGGTGTGCTCGGGGTCGACGAGCTCGACGGCGTCGGTGCGGTAGCCGTGCAGGCGCAGCAGGTCCGCGCGCAGGGCGTCGGTGACGGTGTCCAGCAACCGGGCCCGCAGGATGCCGTCGCGCAGCATCGGGCGCAGGGCGGCGGCCGCGCCCGCGACGGCGCCGTCGACGGCCGACGAACCGCGGGCGTCGACCTGGCGACGCAGGTCCTGGTGGCAGCACGGCGCGGCCAGCACGGTGCGGGCACCCCAGCCGACGGCCTGGGCGAGCGCCTCGTCGGTCGCGGTGTCGCAGGCGTGCAGGGCCAGCACCACGTCGGGGGCCTCGTCCGGTCGCCAGGCGCCCGCGGAGTCGACGACGAACTCCACGCCGGTCTCGCCGATCCGGTCCACCAGCCCGGTGTTGCGGGCGATGACGTCGTCACGGACGTCGACCCCCACCGTGGTGACGGGTCCCCGACGGGACAGCCAGCGGTGCGCGGCCAGCGTCAGGTAGGCGTTGCCGCAGCCCAGGTCCACCACGCGCAACGGCCGGTCGGCGGGCTGGTCACCGACGACGTCGTCGAGGCGGCCCAGGAACGCGTCCACCTGACGGCGCTTGGCCGCGCCGGCCCCGACGGCGTCGAAGAGCGGGTCGTCCGGGGCGAGGCGGTGCTGCTTGACCCGGTCGTGGGACGCGGCCGGCCAGCCGGCGGTGGCGGACGCACCGGTCCCCGGGGCCACGCCCGAGCGGTGGACCTGGGCCTCGCCCTTCTTGGTGACGCGCAGCTGCAGCGTGCCCCCGGCGTGGTCGACGTGCCAGTTGCCGAACGGCTCGGCCAGCAGCTCGTCCACGGCGCCGGGCAGGGCGTCGGCGTCCAGCGTCCGGGTCAGGGGGGCGCGCTCGTGCCGCTCGGTCAGCACGACCCGACGCCCGGCGGACACCGTCACCGGTCGCAGCTCCACGCGCGGGGCCCGCGGCGTGGCCCCGCGGCGACGGCCGGCGGCCACGGCCTTGACCAGGTCGGGCGACAGCAGCAGGGCCCGCACCTCGGCGAGGGCCACGTCCAGGGACTCGGGCATCAGGCCACCTTCTCGGTGTCGGCGTCGGTGCGGGGGCCGGTCTGGAGCACCAGGCGGGGCCGGGCGTGGGCGCGGTAGCGGACCTCGACCTCGGAGCGGCGCACCAGGTGGATCAGCACGACCGTGGCGGCCATCAGCGCGGTGGCCCCGCCGATGGCGATGGTCCACCGGGCCCCGAACGTCTCCCCGACCCAGCCGATCAGGGGCGCCCCGAGCGGGGTGCCGCCGATGAAGACGGCGAAGTACAGCGCCATCACCCGCCCCCGCATCTCCGGCGGGGTCGACAGCTGCACGGTGGCGTTGGCCGCCGTCATCAGGGTCAGCGCGCTGAGCCCGACCAGGGTGAGCGAGGCGGCGAAGGTCCAGTAGGTCGGCATCAGGGAGGCCACGGACGAGGTGACGCCGAACGCGATGACCGCACCCAGGACCAGCCGCAGCCGGGCCCGCCTGCGGCCGGCGGCGACGAGCGCCCCGGTGAGCGAGCCCACCGCGAGGAACGAGCCGAGCAGGCCGTACGACCCCGGCCCCCGGTCGAACTCGATGCGGGCCATCACGGCGGTGGTCAGCTGGAAGTTGAGCCCGAAGGTGCCGACCACGAACACCAGCAGCATGACCAGCATGATGTCGGCGCGGGTGCGGACGTAGCGCAGCGCCTCGGCCATCCGCTGCAGCCCGCTCATCCCGCCCGTGCCCTGCCCGGGGCTGCGGGAGCGCGTCATCGCGAGGACCACGACGGTGAAGCCGAACGACACCGCGTTGATGAGGAACACCGGTCCGGTGCCCACCCAGGCGATGAGCAGCCCCGCCGTGGCGGGCCCCAGCAGCCGCCCCAGGTGGAACGTCGCGGCGTTGAGCCCGATGGCGTTGGGCAGGTCCGCCGGCGGCACCAGCGAGGTGACGTAGGTCTGCCGCGCCGGGGCGTCGAACGCCGTCACGACGCCGAGCGCGAGCGCGAAGCCGTAGACGTGCCAGACCTGGGCGGCGCCGGTCAGCACGAGGACGCCCAGCCCCAGCGCCAGCACCCCCTGCAGGGTCTGGCTGATCTGGAGGATGCGGCGCTTCTCGAACCGGTCGGCGATCAGGCCGGCCCACGGCGCCAGCAGCACCATCGGCAGGAACTGCAGCCCCGTCACGATGCCGACGGCCAGGGCGGAGTCCTCGGTCAGGTCGACCAGGACCAGCCAG
Organism: Aquipuribacter aurantiacus; assembly: GCF_051216895.1. NCBI lineage: Bacteria > Bacillati > Actinomycetota > Actinomycetes > Micrococcales > Intrasporangiaceae > Aquipuribacter > Aquipuribacter aurantiacus. Next base: position 261,882 of record NZ_JBPKAO010000005.1, on the reverse strand, counting down.
TCCTGCGCGATGCGCTGCATCCAGGTGCCGGTGTTGGACACGATGGCGGCGCCGGCCCACAGCCGGTAGTCGCGGTGGGCGAGGGAGCGGAAGGTGTTGTGCAGCGCGCGGCTCACAGGTCCGGGCTCATGACTCGGTGAGCTCGGACAGCAGGACCGCGGCCCGGGCCAGGACCTTGCGGTCCTCCGGGGGCAGCGCCGACAGCTGGTGGCACAGCCACTCGTCGCGGCGACGGCGGGTCTCGTCCACCGCTGCGCGGCCGGCGTCGGTCAGCGTGACCAGCTGGGCGCGACCGTCCACGGGGTGGGCGGCCCGCTCCACCAGGCCGGCCTGGAGCAGGGCGCCGACGATGCGCGTCATCGACGGTGGGCGGACCCGCTCCTTCTCGGCCAGGACGGCCGCGGTCTGGGCGCCGTGGCGGTCCAGCAGACCGAGGACGGCGTACTGGGTGTCGGTGATGTCGGCGTCGGACTTCTCGGCCCGTAGCCGTCGGACGATCCGCATCAGCGAGACCCGCAGGTCCGCGGACAGGGCACCGGGGGCGTCGCTGCGGCCCCGGGGGCGGCGGTCGGGCTCGGTGGCGGTCATCGTCGGCCAGGCTAGCAGAAACTACTTACCCAAGGTAATTACCTTGGGTGAGGGACCTCGAGGTGCGGGCTCAACGGGCGGGGCGGTGGACCACGTGGCCGTTGGCCTGCAGCACCGGCTTGACGACCACCCGGTCCACGTCGACGTGGGCGGGGCGGGTCGCCACGAAGGCCACCACCTCGGCGACGTCCTCGGCGTGGATCGGGTGGGTGCCGGCGTAGACCGCCGCCGCGCGCTCGGCGTCGCCGTCGAAGCGGCGGAGCGAGAACTCGTCGGTCTCGACCATGCCCGGCGCGACCTCGCTGACCCGGATGGCCTCGGTGTGCAGCTCCCAGCGCAGCGTCTCGGTGACGGCGCGCAGGGCGTGCTTGGCCGCGACGTAGCCCGCGCCCCCCGGGTACACCTCGGACCCGGCGATGGACCCCATGACGACCACGTGACCCGCACCGCTGGCCCGCAGCCGGGGCATCAGGGCCTTGGTCACCCGGACCACGCCCAGGACGTTGCAGTCGTACATCCAGGCCCAGCGGGCGACGTCGGCCTCGACGACGGGCTCCATCCCCAGCGCCCCGCCCGCGCAGTGCAGCACCAGCTCGACCGAGGGCAGGTCGGCGAGCGCCTCGTCCAGGGCGGCGACGGAGGCGTCGTCGGTGACGTCGAGCCGCACCGCGCGCCCGCCGATCTCGGCGGCCAGCGCCTCGCAGCGGTCCAGCCGACGGGCCGCGCACACCACGTGGAAGCCCGCCGCCGCCAGGGCGCGGGCGCTGGCGGCGCCGATCCCGGAGCTGGCCCCGGTGACCAGAGCCGTTCCGCGGGCGACATCCGAGAGGGCAGCCATGGCCGCCAGCCTGCCACGCTTCTCCTAGGCTGCTGCCGTGGGTCGCCGTCAGCTCGTCCGGATCACCGAGCCGCTGCCCATGGACCCCCTGCGCCCCCTGGTGCTGGGGACGGTGGCCTGGGCGGTCGGTCTCGTGGTCCTCGTCCTGCTCGGCGACCGGCTGTCGCCCGGTCAGCAGTGGTGGACGTGGACGGCCGCCGTCGGGCTCGTCCTGGGGGTCGTCGGCTGCGCCGTGGCGCTACGACGGGCCCGCCGTCAGTCGCCCCGCCGCTCCTCCGCCGCGACCGGCTGAGCCGCGGTGTCGCTGGTCGCCGCTGCCTCCTCGGGCAGGGGCTCGGTGTCGAGCTCCTGACGGAGGTCGTCGATCAGCGGCTCGGGCAGCTCGTCGGCCTCCTCGGCCGTCTGACCGGTCTCGGAGTGCGCCCCGCAGCCGTGGTCCATGCTGACGACCCGTCCGTCCTCGGGCGACCAGGCGTTCGCGCACACCCCGAAGGACTGCCTGAACGTCCCGGTCATGCCGACCAGGTAGCCGCACGTCGAGCACGGGGCGTCCGAGGCGCGCGTCTCGGCGTTGTCGGGGCCGTTGTCGCTGCGGTACCACCGGGTGGCGGCCTCGATCCGGCCCTCGCGGTTGAGGACGCGACGACGGCCCAGGCCAAGCTCCCAGACCAGCGCGGCCTCGTCACCGGAGAACGCCTGGTCGAAGCCGTCGGGCACCTGCTCGAGACCCTCGTCCAGCAGCGCGTCGTCGTCGCGGTAGGGCAGCACGTCGGTCTGGCCGAGGTCGCCGGGCTCGACCCGGTCGGCCCACGGCACCCACGACGGCGCCAGCAGCGCCTCGTCGCCCGGCAGCAGGACGACCTCGCTGACCGTGACCGCGCGGGCCCGCGGGATGCGGGCCAGCACGACCGTCCAGGTCCAGCCCCGGTAGCCGGGGTGGGTGGTGGCGAAGCGGTGCACCGTGACCCGGTCGGACTCCGCCGACACCCCCAGGTGCTCACCGACCTCGTCGGGGCCGGCGACCTCGACCGCGGCGGCGCGGGCCTCCTCGACGGCCTTCGCGCCCATCGGGTCGAGCTTGGGCGGGGCGGTCCGGGCGGGGGCCCGGCGGGCGGCGGTCCGAGCGGGGGGCTCGACGACCGCGGGATCGACCACGACCGCCTCGACCGGGGCGGGCTCGACCGGGGCGGGCTCGACCGGGGCGGGCTCGACCGGGGCGGGCTCGACCGGGGCGGGCTCGACCGGGGCGGTCTCGACGACGGGGCGCTCCTCGACGGCGGGCTCGACCACGGCCGCCGGCTCGACCACGGGCTCGTCGGCCGGCTGCGCCTCCGCCACGGGGACGGTGCTCTTCTTGGCCCGGCTCGCCCGGGCCCGGCTCGCCCGCTTCGCCGGGGCGGGCGTCCTGGCCGCGGCCTCGGCGGGCGGGGCGACCGGCTCCGCCATGGGGGCGACCTGGTCCACGGTCGCAGGCGTGTCGACGACCGCCACCTCGACCACGGGAGGGGCGGACCCGTCCGCCGGTACGTCGGCCCCGGTGCCGGCCTGCCCGTCGACCAGGGCGGCGGCCGCCGCCTGCTGGGCGGCCGCCTTCTTCGCGGCCCGGGTGGCGGCGGCCTTCACGGCCCGTGCGCTGCGCTCCGGGTTGGTCCCCGGTGTCGTGGCCACGCTCAGGCGTCCAGGTCGTCGGCGACGGCGCGCAGGACCATGGCGACCTTGCCCGACATCGCCTTCTCGGGGTAGCGGCCCCGGTTCAGCTGGGCCGAGACGCCGTCCAGGAGCTTGATCAGGTCCTCGACGATCGCCGCCATGTCGTCCGCGGGCTTGCGCTGGTTGGCGCGCACCGACGCCGGGGCGTCCAGGACGCGCACGCTCAGGGCGGAGGGCCCCTTGCGGCCGTCGGCGACCCCGAACTCGACCCGGGAGCCCGGCTTGAGCACCGTCGTGCCCTCCGGCAGCGCGTTGGCGTGGACGAACACCTCGCCGCCGTCGTCGGAGGCGACGAAGCCGAACCCCTTCTCGGCGTCGAAGAACTTGACCTTGCCTGTGGGCACGTGGACCTCAAAACCAGGATTGCGTACGTCTCGTGGGAGCGCGTACTGATGTCGGACGGGCGGCTGGCGTGCAGCAGCGGCCCAGGGTATCGCGCGGGCTGTCGAGCGCCGCCTGATCGGCCTTCAGCCGGTCGGCGACGGGGCCGCGAGCAGGTCGTTCATCGACCCGGACCGGAACGGCCGGACCTCCACCCGACCATGGCCCAGCGCCAGCACCGCCGCCCGGACCCGGTCCAGCTCCTCGGCCCCGAGCGCGGACAGGCAGGCCTGGTCCACCTCGACCCGCGCCGCACCGTCGCCCAGGTCCCGGACCCGCAGGTCACGCACCCGGGCCCCCAGCAGGTCCCGGACCGCCCGCTCGGCGGCCTCGACCCGGTGCAGCAGCGTGGGCGTGATCTGCACGCCGTAGGCGATGCGGCTGCTCAGGCAGGCCGCCGCGGGCTTGTCCCAGGTCGGCAGGTCCCAGTGCGCCGACAGCGACCTGACCTCGGCCTTCGTCAGGCCGGCGTCGGCCAGCGGCGTCAGGGCCCCCACCTCGGCCGCGGCACGGATGCCCGGACGGAAACCGGCCCGCAGGTCGTCGGCGTTGGTGCCCGTGGCGACGTGGGCCAGCCCCAGGTCCCCGGCCAGCGGCACCAGCACGGACATCAGCTCGGTCTTGCAGAAGTAGCAGCGGTCGGCGCCGTTGGCGCGGTAGCCCTCGCGCGCCATCTCGTCGGTCCGCGGCTCGTGCCAGCCGACGCCGAGCCGGCCGGCGAGCTCGCGCGCGGCCACGACCTCGGCGCCCGGCACGGCGTCGGACACCGCGGTGGCGGCGGCCACCGCGTCCGGACCCAGCGCCCGCACCGCGCCGGCCAGCACCAGGGCCGAGTCGGCCCCGCCGGAGAACGCGACCAGGACGGACCCGGCACCGTCGAACGCGCCCAGCAGGGCGGCGGCGAGCGTGCCGACGTCGCGCGGGGCCGGGGCGATGTCCACGGCAGGCACGGTACGCGTCGTCGGCGGTCCGTCGGTGCGGGCGTACCGTGGAGAGGATGTCGACGAGCCCTGCACCGGTGAAGGCACGCGGGCGGCGCGAGCCCCCCCGCAGCCTCGCCGACGACCTCCGCGTCCGGGACGACGCCGAGCTCGTCGCGCTGCTGCAGGCCCGCGCCGACCTGGCGGTCCCCGTCCCCACCGACGTGGGCTCGTTGGCGGTGCGCGCCACCACCCGCGCCAGCGTCCAGCGCGCCCTGGACCAGCTGGACGCCCCCGCGCTGCAGGTCGTCGAGGCGCTGGCCGTGCTGCCCGAGCCCGTCACCCCGACCGCCGTCAGCCGCGCCTGGGGCGCCGACGCCCGCGAGCACCTGGCCGGCCTGCGCCGCCTCGCCCTGGTCTGGGGCACGCCCCGGGCGCTGCGCCTGGTGCGGGTGGCGCGCGAGGTGCTGGGCGAGCACCCCGCCGGGCTCGGCCCGCCCCTGGCGGACCTGCTCGAACGGCGCAGCCCGGCCCGCCTCGCCGCCCTGGCCGAGCACCTGGGCCTGGGTGAGATCGGCGACCCGGTGCGCGCGGCGGACGAGCTGGCCCGCACGTTCGCCGACGCCGACACGCTGCAGGCGCTGCTGGGCACCGGGCCGCCCGGCGTGCGCGAGGTCCTGGACCGGCTGCTGTGGGGGTCGCCCGTCGGCGAGCACCCCGGGCTGGACGACGACGGGCCGGTCGGCTGGCTGCTGCGCCACGGCCTGCTCGCGGTGCCGGAGCCCGGCCGGGTGGTGCTGCCGCGCGAGGTGGCGCTCACCCTGCGCGGCGGTCGGACCCACCGCACCCCCGCCTCGACGTCCCCGCCGGTCCTCGGCGAGCCGGTCCGTCCGGGCGTGGCCGAGCACGCGGCGGCGGGGTCGGCGAGCGACGCCGTGCGGCTGACGACCGAGCTGCTGGGCGTCGCGGAGCGGACCACCCTGACGGTGCGGCGGGCGGGCGGGCTCGGGGTGCGCGAGCTGCGCCGGGTCGCCGTGGCGCTCGACGTGGACGAGGTCGTCGCCGCGCTGGTCGTCGAGCTGGCCAACGGGGCGGGGCTGCTGGACGCCGACGGCGAGGAGTCCCCGTCGTGGGTGCCGACGCACGCCGTGGACGACTGGGCCGAGCAGCCCGTCCCGGCCCGCTGGGCCGCGCTGGCGGCGGCCTGGCTGGACGGCGACGTCGTGGCCTCGCTCGTCGGCACGCGTGACCGCAGCGGCGGGGTGCGGGCCGCGCTGACCGACGACGTCCGCCGGCCGAGCTCCCGGGCCCTGCGCCAGGACCTGCTCACCGAGCTGGCCGCGGTCGGCCCCGACCGGGCCGCCACCCGCGAGGAGCTGATCGCCCGCCTGGACCACCGCTCCCCCCGTCGCGCCGGTCCCGGCCGCGACGACCTGGTCGCCCGGCTGCTGCAGGAGGCCGCGTGGCTGGGCCTGACCGGGCAGGGGGTCCTGTCCGCGCCGGCCCGCGCCCTGCTGGCCGGTGACCCGGCCGGTGCGGTCGAGGCGCTCGGCACGCTGCTGCCCGAGCCGGTCGACCACCTGCTGCTGCAGGCCGACCTGACGGCCGTCGCCCCGGGGCCGCTGACCCCGGAGCTGGCGGCCGTGGTCGAGCAGGCCGCGGACGTGGAGTCCCGCGGCACCGCCACCGTCTACCGGTTCGGCGCCGACTCGGTGCGCCGGGCCCTGGACGCCGGGACCACGGCGGACGAGCTGCTCGCGACCCTGGAGCAGGCGAGCCCCAACGGCGTGCCGCAGCCGCTGTCGTACCTGGTGCGGGACGTGGCCCGCCGCCACGGCCTGGTCCGGGTCGGACGCGCGTCGTCGTTCCTGCGCGCCGAGGACCCGGCCGCCCTCGAGGAGCTCCTGGTGGACCGCCGGCTCGTCACCCTCGGGCTGCGGCGCCTGGCCCCGACCGTGCTCGCCGCCGAGGCCGAGGGCCCGGTGGTGCTCGACACGCTGCGTCGGATCGGTCTGGCCCCGGCGGCCGAGGGGTCCGACGGCACGCTGCTGCTGACCGGGCGCACCGCCAAGCGGGCCCCGGCCCGGCGGCGCCGGTCGGCGGCGGCCCCGGCCCCGCGGACCCCGTCGGCCGACGAGCTCGGCGAGGCCGTGGCCCGGTGGCGCCTCGCGGAGTCGGGCCCGCGCCCGGGCAGCGTCGACCTGCCCTACCTCGAGCCCCGCGTCAGCCTGGAGGTGCTGCGGGACGCGGTGACCGCCGGGCGGGCGGTCTGGGTGGGCTACGTCGACGAGACCGGGCGCACGACCCGACGACTGCTGGAGCCGCTGGCGTTGTCGGGCGGCCGGCTGACCGCGGTCGAGGCCGGTCGACCGGGGACCCGGACCTACTCGGTGCACCGGGTGACCGGCGTGGCCGTCGTCCCGGAGGTGGAACACTGATCCGGCCGTCCGGCGGGGACCGGACGGTGGACGGGAACCGCTCCAGCGCAGGAGGTAGTGCCATGACCGATCAGACCGGCCGCCCGGACGACGAGACTCGTCCCGACGGCACGACGCCTGAGCCCGAGCAGCCGCAGGGCCGTGACGAGGCGACGCCGGAGTCGGTGCTCACCGGGTTCTCCTGGGACGACCCGTCCGGTGCCGCCCCCCGCCGCCCCGAGGACGACCCGCAGGGCTCCGCGACGGGCGACGGGACCTCGGGCTCGCCGGCCGACGGCTCGTCGGCGGCGGACCCGACGCCCTCCTACGACGCCCCGCCCTCCTACGACGCCCCGCCGGCCTACGGCTCGGTCCCCGAGGCGCCCGCGCAGTACCCGCCCGCGGCGCCGTACCCGCCCACCGGCGACCCCTACGGCCAGGCACCCCAGGGCCAGCAGGGCGAGCCCTACGGCCAGCCCTCCTCCCCCTACGGCCAGGCGCCCGCCCCGTACCCGACGCCGTCCGGCGGGTACGGCCAGAGCGCCGAGTACACCTCGACGCCGCAGCCGTACGCCTACGGCCCGCCGCCGCTGTCCCCGGAGGCCGAGAAGGCCCGCTCCGGCGCCATCCTCTGGACCATCCTCAACGGCCTCGCGATCTTCCTGTGCGGCAACCTGCTCGCCATCGGCGGCGTGATCTGCGCGGCCGTCGCCATCGGCAAGGCGCGCGACGACGTCCAGGCCTCGCGCAACCTGACCAAGTGGTCGTGGATCCTCTTCGCCGTCGGCTTCGCGCTGTGGCTGCTGATCATCATCTTCGTGTTCGCCTTCGGGTTCCTCGAAGCGTTCGGAACAGCCGCGTCCACCGGCGGGTTCTGACCTAGGTGACCGATGGCCCCCTGATCGTCCAGTCCGACCGCACGCTGCTGCTCGAGGTCGACCACCCCGAGGCAGCGGCGTGCCGCCGGGCGATCGCGGCCTTCGCCGAGCTGGAGCGGGCCCCGGAGCACGTCCACACCTACCGGCTCACCCCGCTGGGGCTGTGGAACGCGCGGGCCGCGGGCGTCGACGCCGAGCAGGTCGTCGACGCGCTGCTGAGCCACAGCCGCTACCCGGTGCCGAACGCGTTGCTGGTGGACGTGGCCGAGACCATGTCCCGCTACGGCCGGCTCACGCTGTCCAAGTCCGAGGAGCACGGTCTCGTCCTGACGGCCGTCGACCAGCCGGTGCTGGAAGAGGTCCTGCGCTCGAAGAAGGTCATCCCGCTCGTGGGGGCCCGGATCGCCCAGGACGCCGTCGTGGTGCACCCGAGCGAGCGCGGCAACATCAAGCAGGTCCTGCTCAAGCTGGGCTGGCCGGCCGAGGACCTCGCGGGCTACGTCGACGGCGAGGCGCACGCCATCGACCTGGCCAACGACGGCACGGACGGCTCCCCCGCCTGGGAGCTGCGGCCCTACCAGGCCGAGGCCGTCGACGGCTTCTGGTACGGCGGCTCCGGCGTCGTCGTCCTGCCCTGCGGGGCCGGCAAGACCCTGGTCGGGGCCGGGGCCATGGCCCGCGCGCAGGCCACCACCCTGATCCTGGTCACCAACACCGTCTCGGCGCGGCAGTGGAAGGACGAGCTGCTGCGGCGGACGTCGCTCACCGAGGACGAGATCGGCGAGTACTCCGGCCAGCGCAAGGAGATCCGTCCCGTCACCATCGCCACCTACCAGGTGATGACGACACGACGGAAGGGCGTCTACCCGCACCTGGAGCTGTTCGACGCCCGCGACTGGGGCCTGGTGATCTACGACGAGGTCCACCTGCTGCCGGCGCCCATCTTCCGGATGACCGCGGACCTGCAGGCCCGCCGCCGACTGGGTCTGACGGCGACGCTGGTGCGTGAGGACGGCCGCGAGGGCGACGTGTTCTCCCTGATCGGACCCAAGCGGTTCGACGCGCCCTGGAAGGACATCGAGAACCAGGGCTACATCGCGCCGGCGGACTGCGTCGAGGTCCGGGTCACGCTGCCGGAGGACGAGCGGCTCGTCTACGCCGTGGCCGAGCCCGAGGAGCGGTACCGGCTCTGCGCGACGAGCGAGCAGAAGACCAAGGTCGTCGAGCAACTCGTCGCCCGCCACGCCGGCGAGCCGATGCTGGTGATCGGGCAGTTCATCGACCAGCTGGACGACATCGCCGCCCGCATCGACGCCCCCCTGATCAAGGGCGAGACGACGGTCAAGGAGCGGCAGCGTCTGTTCGAGGCCTTCCGGACCGGCGAGATCACCACGCTGGTGGTCAGCAAGGTCGCCAACTTCTCCATCGACCTGCCCGAGGCCGCGGTCGCGATCCAGGTGTCCGGGGCGTTCGGGTCCCGCCAGGAGGAGGCCCAGCGGCTCGGTCGGGTCCTGCGACCCAAGGCCGACGGGCGGACCGCCCGCTTCTACGCGGTCGTGTCCCGGGACACCCAGGACCAGGAGTTCGCCCAGCACCGGCAGCGGTTCCTCGCCGAGCAGGGCTACGCCTACCGGATCGTGGACGCCGACGACCTGACCGGCGGACCGGCCGGCGTCGCCGCCGCCCTGGGCTGACTGGCTCCGCCCGGCGGGCACCCGGACGCAGACGCAGGCACGATGACCCCGTGACCGACGGGGCCTGGGGCCAGCTCCTGCTGGTCGCGGCGGCGCTGCACCTCGGGCTCGAGCTCGTCGTCCACCTGGTCGTCTACCCCGCCCTGGCCGACGTGTCCAGCAGCAGCCCGGTCACCGCACGCCGCACCCACGAGCAGCACGTGCGCCGCATGTCGGTGGCGGTCGCCCCGGTCTACGGCCTGCTCGTCGTGGCCTCGGTCGGGCTCGTCGTCGTCGCCCCGACCCCGCTGGTCGTGGCCTGCCTCGCCCTGGTGCTCGCCACCTTCGCGGTGACCGGGCTGGCGGCGGTCCCCGCCCACGAGGCGATCGTCGCCGAGCCCGACCCGGCCCGCCGGGTGCTCCTGCACCGCCGTCTGGCCCGGGCCGACCTGGCCCGCGTCGTGCTGGCCGCCGGCCTGCTCGCCCTGGGCTGGGTCGCCGTCGCCTGACCGGAGCCCGCGCCGCCCGCTCCCAGGAACTTCCCAGGGGCGGCGAGCATTGTGGTGGTGTGACCGCGCCCCCAGCCCCCGCGCCCCGGCTGCTCGTCGTCGACGACGAGCCGTCCATCCGCGACCTGCTGAGCGCGTCGCTTCGGTTCGCGGGGTACGACGTCGTCACGGCCGAGAACGGGACCGGCGCCCTGGCCCAGGCCGAGAAGCACCGCCCGGACCTGGTCGTGCTCGACGTGATGATGCCGGACATGGACGGCTTCGAGGTGACCCGCAAGCTGCGTGAGCGCGGCCGGGACATGCCCGTGCTGTTCCTGACGGCCCGCGACGACGTCGAGGACAAGGTGACGGGGCTGACGGTGGGCGGGGACGACTACGTCACCAAGCCGTTCAGCCTGGAGGAGGTGGTCGCCCGGATCCGGGCCGTGCTGCGCCGCACCGGCGTGGTGGCCGAGGAGCAGGGCAACCTGCTGACGTTCCACGACCTGGAGCTGGACGAGGACGCCCACGAGGTGCGCCGCGGCACCACGGTCGTCGACCTGTCGCCGACGGAGTTCAAGCTGCTGCGCTACCTCATGCTCAACCCCAACCGGGTGCTGTCCAAGGCGCAGATCCTCGACCACGTGTGGGACTACGACTTCGGCGGTGACGGCGCGATCGTCGAGTCGTACATCTCCTACCTGCGTCGCAAGGTGGACACCGGCGGCCCCCCGCTCATCCACACCAAGCGCGGCGTCGGATACGTGCTGCGCCTGCCGCCGGATGCCTGAGCGGCCCCCGCCGCAGCAGGAGCAGGAGCGCCGCCCGGTCCTGGTCCGCCCGTTCCGGACGAACCCGATGCCGACGGGCCCGCTGGAGACCCGGCCGACCCGACCCGGCAGCGGCGTCAGCCTCGAGCTGCGGCTGGTGGCCATCGTCGTGCTGGCCGTCGCCGTGGCCACCACCGTGGTCGGGGCGGCGCTCGTCCTCGTCCAGCGCCAGCAGCTGGTCGACCAGGTCAACAGCCAGCTGCAGCGCACCGGGCCCAACCTGGCCCAGTACACGGCGGACAACATCCAGGCGCCGCTGCAGCCCGGGAGGTCGACGTCGCTGGTGGCGGACCTGCCGAGCGAGTACGTCGTCGTGGTCTACGTGGCCGCCTTCGACTCCACCGTCGAGTTCCAGCCGGAGTTCCGCAGCCGTGAGGGCACGCCGGACATCCCGCTCATCACGGGCCAGGAGGCCGCGGACCTGGACCGCGAGCCGTTCACCGTGGGCGCGCGCGAGGGCAGCGGACGGTGGCAGGTCCTCTCGCTGCCCGCCGCGCAGGGCAACGCCTCGGTGTCCGTCGCGCTGCCGCTGGACGCCGACGACAGCACCAAGCGGCTGGCCCTCGTCACGCTGCTCATCGGCACGGCGGTCGTGGTGACCGCGGCCGTGCTCGGCGTGGTGGCGGTGCGCGGCTCGCTCCGCCCGCTGGCCGACGTCGAGCAGACCGCGGTCGCGATCGCCCGCGGCGACCTGACGGCCCGCGTGCCCGAGGGCGGGCAGGACACGGAGGTCGGCCGGCTGACGACCGCGCTCAACGGCATGCTGACCCGGATCGAGGACAGCATCCGGCAGCGCGACGCCTCCCAGGACCGGATGCGGCGCTTCGTGGCCGACGCCTCCCACGAGCTGCGGACCCCGCTGGCCAGCATCCGCGGCTTCGCCGAGCTGCACCGCCAGGGCGCGGTGCCCCCGGAGCAGGTGCCCGCCACCTTCAGCCGGATCGAGGGCGAGGCCCGCCGCCTCGGCGTGCTCGTGGAGGACCTGCTCCTGCTGGCCCGCCTGGACGAGCAGCGGCCGCTGCGCCGGGTCCCGGTGGACCTGGCCTCGCTCGTGCTCGACGCGGGCGGCGACGTCCGCGCGCTGGACCCGACGCGGCCGGTGCGCGTGGCGGCGCTGGACGGCGGCCCGGTCCGGCCCGTGGCGGTCGAGGGCGACCCCGACCGGCTGCGTCAGGTGCTGACCAACCTGGTCGGCAACGCCGTCCGGCACACCGCGGCCGGGACACCGGTCGACCTCGCGGTCGGGCTGGTCACGGTGTCCGGCGGGTCGGCGGTGGTGATGGAGGTCCGGGACCACGGCCAGGGGGTGCCCGACGCCGACAAGCGACGGGTGTTCGACCGGTTCGCCCGCCTGGACGCCTCCCGCACGCGTGACACCGGCGGCGCCGGGCTGGGCCTGTCGATCGTCGCCGCGGTGGTCCACGGCCACGGCGGCGAGGTCAGCGTCCTGGACACCCCCGGCGGCGGGGCCACGTTCCGCGTCGTGCTGCCCGCGCCCGGGCCCACCCCCCAGGCCGTCCCCGCCCCCCCGGGGTCCCCCGGACGGGCCTGACGCGGCCACCCCGGCGAGGGGCTCAGACCAGCAGCTGCCGGGCCGCCAGGTCCCGGTACAGCGGCGAGGACCCGACGAGCTCGGTGTGGGTGCCCTCGGCCACCACCCGGCCCCCGTCCATCACGACGATCCGGTCGGCGTCCACCACGGTCGACAACCGGTGCGCGATGACCAGCACCGTGGTGTCCGGCCCGATGGCGTGCACGGCGTCGGCGAGGGCCTGCTCGTTGCGGGCGTCCAGGCTCGACGTCGGCTCGTCCAGCAGCAGCAGCGCCGGTCGGGCCAGCAGCGCCCGCGCGATCGCCAGCCGCTGCCGCTGCCCGCCCGACAGCAGGATCCCGTCGTCGCCGACCTGGGTGTCCAGCCCGCGGTCGCCGCGGGCGAGCAGGTCGGTGAGGTTGACCTGGGCCAGCACCGCCCGCAGCTCGTCGTCGTGGGCGCCGGGCCGGCCCAGCAGCAGGTTGTCGCGGATGCTGCCGGCCAGGGCGGGCGCGTCCTGCTCGACGTAGGCCGTGGCGGCCCGCAGCTCGGCGCGGTCGAGGTCCCGCACGTCGTGACCACCGACGCGCACCGTCCCCCCGTCGACGTCGTAGAACCGCTCGACCAGGGCCAGGACGGTCGACTTGCCCGCCCCGGACGGACCCACCAGGGCCGTCCGGCGCCCGGCGGGGGCGGTGAAGGTGGCCCCCAGCAGGACGGGCTCACCGAGGCCGCCGGCGGCATCGGGGTCGGGGTAGGCGAAGGAGACGTCCTGCAGGGACACCGACACCGGGGCGTGGGACAGCACCCCGCGCACCGTGACGACGTCACCGGCGGCCTCCTCCGGCAGGTCGAGCACCTCCTCGATCCGGGCCAGGGCCCCCAGACCGGTCTGGATCGCGGCGAAGGCCGAGATGCCCTGCGCCAGCGGCTGCACGAGCAGGAACAGCAGCAGGACGAACGCGACGAGGTCGCCGACCGACACCTCGCCCGCGGCCACCCGCGCGCCCCCGACCCCCAGGACGGCCAGGAACGCGCCCTGGACCGCGATCGAGGCGACGGGGCCGAGCACCGCCTGCAGCCGGGCCAGGCGCAGACCGGCGACGAACGCGCCGGTCGCGGACCGGCCGACCGTGACGGCCTCACGCTCCTCGGCACCCGCCGCGCGGATGGTGCGGACCCCGCCCAGGGAGCGCTCGACCCCGGCCGTCATGACGCCCACGGCGGTCTGCGCCGCGAGCGAGGCCGCCCGCACCCGGCGGACCACCAGCAGCGCACCGGCCATGCCCACGGCCACCGCGGTCACCGTGACGCCCAGCAGCAGCGGGTCCACCACGGCCATGGCGACCAGCGCCCCCACGATGATGACGACACCGGAGGCCAGGTCGACCAGACCGCTGGTCACCACGGTCCGCAGCAGCGTGGTGTCCGCCCCGACGCGCGAGATCAGGTCGCCGCTGCTGCGGCGGTCCAGCTCGGCCACGGGCAGGCGCATCAGCCGCCCGACCAGCCGGGTCCGGGTCCGCAGCACCACGGCCTCCCCGGTGCGCTGCAGGACGTAGGACTGGATCCCGGACAGGACCGCCGCCACGACCAGCGCCACCACCAGCCACACCGCGGGGGTGGTGACCGAGGCGGCCTCCTCGATCGCCCCGATGACCTCACGGACCAGCAACGGCTGGGCCAGGGCGGCCACGGCGTTGGCCAGGCCCAGGCCGCCCGCGACGGCCAGCGCCGTGGTGTGAGGGCGCAGCAGGCGGAACAGGACCGCGAGGTCGGCGCGTCGACCGCTCGGGTCGTCGACGGCCTGACCGGGCGGGGACTCGTCGCTCACCCGCTCAGTCTCACCCACGGCCGAGGCGGCGCCCGCACCGTTCCCCTGGAGGCAGAAGGGGCTCGTGGGTCCGTCGCGGGAGCCGGGGGCGGCGGGTTCACAGGTGACGTCCAGCCTCCTCCCGGCTGCACGACAGCCCGAGGGGGTCTGATGGCTGTCATGACCGAGACCCCCAGCCGTCCCCAGCCCCAGCCCGCCTCGTCCCTGCCCGTCGAGGCCCGGACGCAGGGCACCGGTCGGCCGTCGCCCGGCAGCGCCGTGCCGCCGCGGCCGCGGCGGCGTCTGCCCCTGGTCGCCACGGCGGTCGGGGCCACCCTGGTGATGGCCGCCGCGGGGATCGCGGGAGGCGCCGTCGTGGTCTCCAACGCCGACGACGTGCTGGCCGCCCTCCGCGCCGCGCCGGCGGTGGCGACCGGGACCGGGCAGCAGACCGACCAGGGGACCGCCGGGCAGGACGACGAGCAGGGCGGGACCGACGCCGCCCCGGCGGCTGCCGTCGACGGCGTCGACTGGGGTGCGGTCGCGAGCCGGGTCCAGCCCGGCGTCGTGGCGATCCAGGTGGCCTCCGCCGACGGCTCGGGCGGCGAGGGCAGCGGTGTCGTGATCGACGCCGAGGGTCACGTGCTCACCAACAACCACGTCGTCGCCACGGCGGCCAGCGGTGGTCAGGTCCGGGTCACGCTGTCGGACGGCCGCGTCCTGGCGGCCGAGATCGTCGGTCTCGACCCGTCGACCGACCTCGCGGTGCTCCGGCTGGTCGACGCCCCCGACGACCTCACGGTGGCCGAGCTGGGCCGCTCCGAGGACGTCCAGGTCGGCGACCCGGTGATGGCCATCGGCAACCCGCTCGGGCTGTCCGGCACGGTCACCACCGGCATCGTCAGCGCGCTGGACCGGCCGGTGACCACCCAGTCCGTCGGGGTGGCCTCCGGCGAGCCGGTCGTCACCGCGGCCGTGCAGACCGACGCCGCGGTCAACCCGGGCAACTCCGGCGGGCCGCTGGTCGACGCGCGGGGCCAGGTCATCGGGATCAACTCCTCGATCGCCGGGCTCGGCACCGGCAGCACGGCGGGCTCCATCGGGCTGGGCTTCGCGATCCCCGTCGACGCGGCCGCCGCGGTCGCGGAGCAGCTGATCGAGGACGGCACCGCCGAGCACGCGCGCCTGGGGGTGTACCTGGAGGACACCACCGCCTCCGTCACCGACGGCGAGTGGGCGGGCGAGCGCCTGGGCGCCGGGCTCGCCGACGTCGAGCCCGGCTCGGCCGCCGACACCGCCGGGCTGCGCCCCGGTGACGTGGTCGTCGCCGTGGACGGTCGGGCCGCCACCGGGGCGGAGTCGCTGACCGCCCTGGTCCGGGTGATGCAGCCGGGCGACACCGCGACCCTCGTCGTCGAGCGCGACGGCCAGGCCGTCGAGGTGCCGGTCACCGTGGAGGCCGCCGAGGTCTGAGCCGGGCTGGCAGGCTGGGGTCGTGAGCCCGCCCGACGTCACGCCGCGCCACCCGCTCGTCCCGGTGCTCCTGCGCCTCGGCGCCGCCCCGGGACCCGCCGAGCAGGTCCAGGTGGACCTGCTCGGCCGCTGGTCGGAGCCCCACCGGACCTACCACGACCGCCGCCACCTCGAGGAGGTGCTCGAGCGGGTGGAGCAGCTGTCCGCCCACGCGGAGGACGCCGACCTGGTCCGCTGCGCGGCCTGGTGGCACGACGCGGTCCACGACGGGCGGGCCGGTGACGACGAGCGCGCCAGCGCCGCGCTGGCCCACGAGCAGCTGGTGTCGCTGGGCGTGGCCGGGCGCCACGTCCGGGCCGTCACCGACCTGGTCCTGGTGACCATCTCGCACGACCCGGGTGACCCCGCCGAGCCGGACGCGGCGGTGCTCTGCGACGCGGACCTCGGGATCCTCGCCACCGACCGGTCCCGCTACGACGAGTACGCCGCCGACGTCCGCCAGGAGTACGGGCACGTCCCCGACGAGCTGTTCGCGGCCGGTCGGGCGGCGGTGCTGCGCCGGCTGCTGTCCCACCGGCACCTGTTCCGGACCCCGACCGCGACGGCCTGGGAGCAGACCGCGCGGGACAACCTCAGCCGCGAGCTCGACGGGCTCGGCGCTCCGCAGCGGTGACCCGCAGCCCGGACGCGCGCAGCCGCCGCAGCAGCTCGCCCGCGGCGACCGGGACGGCGCCGGCCTGGACGAGGGCCGCGTGGGCGGAGTCCGGCACGTCGTAGTGGTCCAGGTCGAAGCCGCGCGCCGGGATGCCGTTCGCACCGGCGAACGCGTGCAGCTCGGCGAGGGACAGGTCGCTGACCAGGTGCGACCACAGCCGGCCGTGCGCCGGCCACAGCGGCGGGTCGATGAGCACGGTCACCGGTGGATCGTAGGCCGGGCCCACCCGGGCCGGGCGCCCGGGTGCGAGGCTCGGGCAGCGCCCACGGCGGTCGCCCCCGGGGCCTGTGGACGACGCCCGCGGGCGGAGGCCCCGCCGGGGCACCCTGGTGACCGGGGCGGCAGGGGGTCGCCCGGGAGGAGCAGGACGATGACGAGGTTCGAGGTCGACAGCGCACGGGTGGACGCCGCGAGCGCGCAGGTGGGGGCGACGTCGGCGGCCATCACCGCCGAGGTGGACGCCATGATGCGGCACCTGGAGGACCTGCAGGGGGTCTGGCGGGGTCAGGCCGCGAGCGGGTTCGCCACCCTCACGGCGCAGTGGCGGGCGACGCAGGTGCAGGTCCGCGACACCCTGGACAGCATCCGCGTCGCCCTGGCGCAGGCGGGCCGGCAGTACGCCGAGACGGAGGCCGCCACGGCACGCATGTTCCAGGGCTGAGCGGCCCGGGCGGGTCGGTCCGTCCCCTCGACGACGCGCGGGCGCCTCAGGCCTGCTCGGCACGGGCCGCGGCGATGTGGTCCCGGTAGGCCTGCCAGCTGCGCTTGACCGTGCGCTCCTGGGTCTCGAAGTCCACGCGCACCAGGCCGAAGCGCTTGCTCAGCCCCAGCGCCCACTCGAAGTTGTCCAGCAGCGACCACGCGAAGTACCCGCGCACGTCCACGCCGTCGGCCTTCGCCTTGGCCAGGGCGTCGAGGTGGGCGTGCAGGTAGGCGACCCGGTCGGGGTCCTCGACCACGCCGTCGGCGGCCGGTGCGGGGTCGTCGTCCCAGGCCGAGCCGTTCTCGGTGACGTAGATCGGGCCCAGCTCGGGGTACTCGGTGTGGATGCGGCGCAGCACGTCGGTGAAGCCGTCCGGCGTCACGGGCCAGTCCATCGCCGTGGCCCCGGCGCCCGGGTCGGCCGTGCGGACCCGTTCCATGCCCGGCTGCACGGTGTCGCCGACCGGCACCTGCCCGTCGGCCGCCTCGAGCCGCTCGTCGTTGTAGTAGTTGAGGCCGATGAAGTCGATCGGCGTGGCGATCTGCGCCATGTCTCCGTCCAGCGCCGCGCCACCCAGGTGCGGGGCGAGCAGCTCGAGGGCGTCCCCGGGGTAGCCGCGCCCGGCGAGGGCGTCGAGCCAGACGCGGTTGCGGACCGCGTCGTAGGCGGGCAGCGCGTCGCGGGTGACGGCCTCGTCGTCGACGGCACGCACGTTGTCCAGGTTGAGGACGATGCCGTAGGCGGCGTCCGCGTCCTGCTCGCGCATCGCGGCGACGGCGCGCCCGTGCGACAGCAGCAGGTGGTGGGTGGCGCGCGTGGCCAGGGCGTGGTCGCGGATGCCGGGGGCGTGGACGCCGCCGCCGTAGCCGAGCCAGGCCGCGCACCACGGCTCGTTGTGGGTGGCCCACCGCTTGACCCGGTCCCCCAGGGTCTTCTGCACCTCGAGCGCGTACTCGACGAACGGTTCGACGACGCGGCGCGACGCCCAGCCGCCCAGGTGCTGCAGCTCCAGCGGCAGGTCCCAGTGGTAGAGCGTCACCCACGGCTCGATGCCCGCGCCCAGCAGCTCGTCGACGAGGCGGTCGTAGAAGTCGAGCCCCGCCTCGGAGAACTCGCCGTCGCCGGTCGGCTGCACGCGAGCCCAGGCCACCGAGAACCGGTAGGCGTCGACGCCCAGGTCCTTCATGATCGCCACGTCGTCGCGGTAGCGGTGGACGTGGTCGCAGGTGACGTCGCCGTCGGTACCGTCCAGCACGGCACCCGGGACGTCGCAGAACGCGTCCCAGATCGTGTCCCCACGACCGGCCCGGTCCCCCTCGATCTGGAACGAGGCGGTGGCCGCCCCCCACGTGAACGTCGTCGGCAGCAAGACCATGGCGCCACCCTATCGTTGGGATCGTTCCCACCTCGCCGACCGGGCCCGGGCGCCCTCCGACCGGAGGCATGCTGTCCTCGTGACCCCCACCCGGCTGCGCGCCTTCGCCGCCGTCGTGCGGCTGGGGTCGGTCAAGGCCGCGGCGGCCGAGCTGGGCGTGAGCGAGGCGGCCGTGTCGATGCACGTCGCCCACCTGCGCAAGGAGCTGGACGACGACCTGTTCGTCCGTACGGGGTCCGGGATCGCGTTCACGCCCGGCGGGCTCCGCCTGGCCCGACGGGCGACGGAGCTGCTGGGCCTGCAGGAGCAGACCATCCGCGAGGTCGGTCACGCCGGGCACGGGCGCCGGTTGATGCACGTGGCCGCGTCGGCGCTGTTCGCCGAGCACGCCGCCCCCGGGCTGATCGCGCTGTTCACCAGCCGGGCCAAGGACCTCGACGTCGAGCTGAGCGTGCGTGAGCCGTGGGAGTTCGCGGACCTGCTGGCCAACCGCGAGGTCGACGTCGCCATCGGCCCCCGCCCGGACCGGCTGCCCGCGACCATCAGCTGCACGCCGTTCTTCTCCTACCAGCTGGCCGTCGTGGCGAGCCCCTCCCACCCGGACCTCACCGCGATGACCGGTGGCACCGCCGGCCTGCGGCAGCAGAGCTGGCTGCTCGGCCCGTCGGCCAACAGCGCCGCCAGCACGGTGGCGACCCTGCTGCGTCGCCTCGAGGTGCCCGAGCAGGGGCAGCGCATCTTCCAGAGCACGGCCGCGGCGCTGGAGGAGACCCGGCGGGGCCACGGCATCACCCCGGTGCCGTCGTTCGTCGTCGCGGACGACCTGACGGCGGGGCGGCTGGTCCAGGTGCCGGTGGCGGCCGCGCCCGGGGACCGCCGCTGGCACGTGATGACGTTGCCCGAGCCGGTCGGCCTGGCCGCGGGCGCCGAGCTGGCCCGGTTCGTCACGACCCCGCGCGCGACCCAGGCGATGATCCACGGGGCCGGGGTGACCATCGGCCACTTCCGGCCGTCGGTCCACGTCACGCTCTGGCGGTGACCACCTGCAGCACCTCGCGCAACCCGGCCGGGGTGTGCGCCGGGAGCAGCACGTCGCACCACGGCAGGGCCGCGGCCATGCCGCCGGTGCGGGGCTGGAACCCCGGGGCCGCGGCGCGCGGGTTGAGCCAGACCACGCGGTGGGCCAGCCGGTGCACCCGCGCCATGGCGGCGCCCAGCTCGGCGGGGTCGTCGGAGTCCCAGCCGTCGGAGGCGATGACGACGACCGCGCCACGCAGCCGGTTGACGTGGTGCGACTGCAGCAGGCTTCGCAGGCTGCTCGCGATCCGGGTGCCGCCGAACCGGTCGCTGCACGCGGAGCTCGCCTGCCGCGCGGCCTCCTCCGGCGAGGTCAGCCGCACCTGGGGGGTGAGCCGGGTGAGCCGCGTCGAGAAGCCGAACGCCTCGGCGTCGGTGACCCGGGCGGCGGCCCGCATCAGGTGCAGGTAGGCCGAGGCGTGCCCCCGCATGGACTCGCTGAGGTCGCAGACCACCACGAGCGGCCGCGGGCGCAGCACCGGGCGGGACCGGGCGATGTCGACGGTCTCGAAACCCGTCCGGCGGGCGCGGGCCAGGGTGGCCCGCAGCGACACCCGGCGCCCGGAGGGGTGGCTGCGGGTCCGTCGGCTGCGTCGGGTCGGCCAACGGACCAGCGCGGCCGCGAGCCAGTCCTCGAGGTCGGCCAGCAGCGCGGGGTCCAGCCGGTCGAACGGGGTGTCGGACTGGGCGTCCAGCCCGCTCGGGCCCAGCTCCGGGACCAGCGTGCCGTCGTCGTCCCCGCCGACCGCGACCACGGCCGCGGCGGTCGCCCACGGCAGGCCGGCCTCCTCCTCGCCCACGCGGTCGTCGGCCCCGGACGGCAGCCGCACCAGGGCGTCGTCCCCGGGCGACGGTCCGGCCGGGTCCGAGCCGCGGGCGACCGGGTCCAGCGCCAGCACCGAGTCGCCGAACACCGCGTCGAACACGACGTCGAAGGCGGGCAGGTCCTCGTAGCGGCGGACCAGGCAGACCCGGCACAGCCAGTACAGGGCGGTCCGGCCCCGCGGCGGGCAGGCGCCCCAGCCCTCGACGAGGGCCTGCACCGACGACAGGTGGACCGCGACCCCGGCGTCCCGCAGCCGCACGGCGAGCGCGACGGCGAAGGCGGCGCGGTCGACCCCGCGCAGCAGCTGGGCCGGCGCGGCCGTCGTCACGGCGGACCGTCGAGGTGACCCGGGCCGTCCAGGGCGGCCAGCACCGCGACCCGGTCGTCCAGGGTCTTGGCCAGGCAGCCGACGGTGGCCGCGACGTCGTCGCGGGTCAGCTCGCTGACCCCGAGCACCGCGAGGGCCGACACCCAGTCGATCGCCTCCGCCAGGCCCGGTGCCTTGTCCAGGTCCAGGCCGCGGACCCGGGTGACGAAGTCCGTGGTGCTGCGCAGCAGGTCCTCGCCCGCGTGCGGCACGGAGCGACGCAGGACCTGGGTGGCGCGCTCCGGGCCGGGGAACTCCAGCCAGTGGTAGAGGCAGCGTCGACGCAGCGCGTCGTGCAGCTCGCGGCTGCGGTTGGAGGTCAGCACCACCACGGGGCGCCGCTGCGCGGTGAAGGTCCCGATCTCGGGCACGGTGACCGCTGCCTCGCCCAGGAACTCCAGCAGCAGCGCCTCGAACTCGTCGTCCGCCCGGTCGACCTCGTCGATGAGCAGCACGGGCGCGACCGGTCCGCGGTTGCGCACCGCGGCCAGGATGGGCCGCTCCTGCAGGAACTCCTCGGTGAACAGGTCGGCGTCGGCCAGGCGCTCGTGACGCGACTCGGCCAGCCGGATGGCCAGCAGCTGGCGCTGGTAGTTCCACTCGTACAGGGCCTCCCCCGCGCTGAGCCCCTCGTAGCACTGCAGCCGGATCAGGGGGGCGCCCAGACCGGCCGCGAGCGCCTTGGCCGCCGACGTCTTGCCCACGCCGGGCTCGCCCTCCAGCAGCAGCGGCTGGCCGAGGCGCAGCGACAGGAACAACGCCATGGCCAGTCCGTCGTCCACCAGGTAGTCCGCGGCGTCCAGGCGGGCCACCAGGTCCGCGGGGCTGTCCGGGGCCGGGGGCGGCGACGCGACCGCGCTCACCGCGGCAGCTCCGCCGGGGCCGCGTCGACCAGGGCGGTGTAGTCGTCCCAGGTGTCGACGTCGCGCGGCACGGGGACGGCCACGTCGACCAGGACCGCGTCGGGCCGCGCGTCCAGCAGCCGCCACACGCCCTTGTCGCCGTGCAGGCCGCGGAGCTCCTCGAACCCGTCCCGCCCCAGCCAGAACGGGTGACCCACGCCGTCGGTGTACCGGCAGGCCCCCATCGCCGCCTCCGGGCCACCGGGGGCGGCGGCGACCGCGGCGAGCAGGGCCTCGACCGCCGCGGCCGGCACCTCGGGCTGGTCGCCCAGCAGCAGGAGCACCCCGGCCGAGCCCGGGTCCACCCGGTCCACCGACACCGCGATCGAGGAGCTGCAGCCGGTGGTGAACGCCCGGTTGACCACGACCTCGGCGCCCGCGAGGTCCACCTGGTCCAGGACGTCCTCGGCCGCGCCGCCGACCGTCACCAGCAGCTGGTCGAGGCCGAGACCGGAGGCCCGGGCGAGCGTCGCGCCGAGCAGCGTCGTGCCCCGGTAGGGCAGCAGCTGCTTGGGCCGGCCCAGCCGGCGCGACCCGCCGGCGGCGAGGACGAGTCCGGTGACCCGCACCTCAGCCGACCCCGGCCAGGTACGACTCGCGGCAGCCGGCCCCGCAGAAGAACCACTCCTGCTCCTCGCGCACCCCGCGCAGGGCGTCGGCGTCGACGACGACGTCCATCCCGCAGACGGGGTCGACCTCGACCCGGACCGTGACGGCCACGGCCCCCAGGCCCGCCGGCGCGGTGAGGCCCTCCGTCCGCAGCGCGCGGACGACCTGCGCGACGACCGACAGCCCGATCTCGCCCGGGGTCACCGAACCGATCGGCAGACCGACCGGGCTGTGCACCCGGGCCCGTTCGGAGGCGTCCAGGCCCATCCCGTCCAGCACCGCCGCCCCGCGCCGCTCGCTCGCGATCATCCCGACGAAGCCGATGCCGGCGTCCAGCGCCGCCCGCAGGGACGTCGTCTCGTCGTCGCCGTGGCTCGCCTCGACGACGGCGACCGTGCCGGGCACCAGGTCGACGACCGGT
Organism: Aquipuribacter aurantiacus; assembly: GCF_051216895.1. NCBI lineage: Bacteria > Bacillati > Actinomycetota > Actinomycetes > Micrococcales > Intrasporangiaceae > Aquipuribacter > Aquipuribacter aurantiacus. Next base: position 239,347 of record NZ_JBPKAO010000005.1, on the reverse strand, counting down.
CCCGTCCGCACGGCCAGTCCGGCGGACTCGGCCACCGCGGTGATGGCCCGGGCGTTCTCGGTGTCCCCGACCACGTGGACGACCGGGGCCGGCACCCGGGCGTGCAGGAAGATCTCCAGCGCGCCGCCGGACAGGCACTCGTTGACCGCGACCACGGCCCCGGGCACGTCCGGGAAGGCCGCGGTGGTGTCGGGGAGGATCCGCAGCAGCACCGACTCCCCGGAGTCCAGCGCCTGCAGCGCGGCGGTCCGGACCGACGTGCGGGCGCAGTCGCCGCCGACGAACCCCTCCAGGGAGCCGTCGGCCAGGACGACCGCGGTGTCGCCGGGCGAGGCGGACGTGGGGTGCTCGGCCCGCACGACGGTGGCCTGGACGAACGGCACCCGCCGCCTCAGCAGGTCCTCGATCCGCTCGTCCAGCCTCGGGGTGCCCACGTCAGATCGGCGGGGTCGGCGCACCGCGCATGGCGTCCCACACCCGCGAGGGCGTGAGCGGCATGTCGGCGTGACGGATCCCGAACGGCTTCAGCGCGTCGACGACGGCGTTGACGATGGCCGGGGGCGAGCCCACGGTGGCGGACTCCCCCACCCCCTTGGCCCCGATCGGGTGGTGCGGCGACGGCGTCACCGTGTGGCCGGTCTCCCAGTCGGGGCACTCCATCGCGGTCGGGATCAGGTAGTCCATCAGCGAGCCGCCCAGGCAGTTGCCGTCCTCGTCGAAGGCGATCATCTCCATCAGCGCCATCCCGATGCCGTCGGTGAGGCCGCCGTGCACCTGGCCCTCGATGATCATCGGGTTGATCCGGGTGCCGCAGTCGTCGACCGCGACGAACCGGCGGACCTTCACCACCGCGGTGCCGGGGTCCACGTCGACGACGCAGATGTAGGCCCCGAACGGGTAGGTGAGGTTGGACGGGTTGTAGCAGATCTGCGCCTCGAGCCCGCCCTCGATCCCCTCCGGCAGGTCGCCCGCGCCGTGGGCCTTGAACGCGATCTCCTGGATGGTGACCGACGCGGAGTCGTCACCCGCGACGTGGAAGCGACCCTTGTCCCACACCAGGTCGGTGACGTTCACCTCGAGCATGCCGGAGGCGATGATGCGGGCCTTGTCGCGGACCTTGCGGGCGACCAGCGCGGCCGCCGCGCCCGACACGGGGGTGGAGCGGCTGCCGTAGGTGCCCAGGCCGAACGGGGTGTTGTCGGTGTCGCCGTGGACGACGTCGATGTCGTCGGGCGTGATGCCGAGCTCCTCGGCCACGATCTGCGCGAACGTGGTCTCGTGGCCCTGGCCCTGCGACTGCACCGACAGCCGGACGACGGCCTTGCCGGTCGGGTGGATCCGGAGCTCGCAGCCGTCGGCCATGCCCAGGCCGAGGATGTCCATGTCCTTGCGGGGCCCGGCGCCGACGGCCTCGGTGAAGAACGAGATGCCGATGCCCATCAGCTCGCCGCGGGCCCGCTTCTCCTCCTGCTCCTTGCGGAGGTCGTCGTAGCCGATCATGTCCATGGCCAGGCGCATGGTGGGCTCGTAGTCGCCGGAGTCGTACGTCCAGCCCGTCTTGGACTCGTAGGGGAACTGCTCGGGCTGGATGAAGTTCTTCAGCCGCAGCTCGGCCGGGTCCATGCCCAGCTCGTAGGCCAGGCAGTCGACGAGGCGCTCCACCAGGTAGACCGCCTCGGTGATGCGGAACGAGCAGGCGTAGGCGACACCGCCCGGGGCCTTGTTGGTGAAGACCGCCGTCATCGAGCAGTACGCGGCCTCCAGGTCGTAGGAGCCGGTGAAGACGCCGAAGAACCCGGCCGGGTACTTGACCGGGCTGGCCACGCCGTTGAACGCGCCGTGGTCGGCGAGCACGTGGGTGCGGATGGCGCGGATCCGGCCGTCCTTGGTGGCCGCGATCTCGCCGCGCATGATGTAGTCCCGGGCGAAGCCGGTGCTCATCAGGTTCTCCGAGCGGTCCTCGACCCACTTGACGGGCTTGCCGGTGACGATGGACGCGACGATGGAGCAGACGTAGCCGGGGTAGATCGGGACCTTGCCGCCGAACCCGCCGCCGATGTCGGGGCTGATGACCCGGATCTTGTGCTCGGGCAGGCCCGCCACCAGGGCGTAGACGGTGCGGTGGGCGTGCGGGGCCTGCGTGGTCGAGTACAGCGTGAGCCGGCCCTCGACCTTCTCGAAGTGGGCCACCGAGCCGCAGGTCTCCATCGGCGCGGGGTGCACGCGTGGGTAGACGATGTCCTCTGTGACGGTGACCTCGGAGCTGGCGAAGACGGCCTCGGTGGCGTCCTTGTCGCCGGTCTCCCAGTCGAAGCAGTGGTTGTCGGTCTTGCCCTCGAGGTCGGTGCGGATGACGGGGGCGTCGGGCTCGAGCGCCTTCCGGACGTCGACGACCGGGTCGAGGATGTCGTACTCGACGTCGATGAGCTCCAGCGCGTCGCGGGCCGCGTAGCGGTCCTCGGCCACGACGACGGCGACCTCCTGGCCCTGGAACCGGACCTTGTCGGTGGCGAGCACCGCCTGCACGTCGTTGGACAGCGTCGGCATCCACGCCAGCTTGAGCGCGGCGAAGTCCTCACCGGTGAGGACGGCCTTGACCTTGGGGTGGGCCTTGGCCGCGGACGTGTCGATCGACACGATCGTGGCGTGGGCGACGGGCGAGCGGAGGATGGCCATGTGCAGCATGCCGGGCAGCACGACGTCGTCGACGTAGCGGCCCATCCCGCGCACGAAGCGCGGGTCCTCCTTGCGCATCATCCGGCCGTAGCCGACCGGCTTGTGGTCGTTGCTGGCGTGCGGGTCCGTGGCGCCGGCGTCGGTGTCGGGTCGGTCCTCGACGGTGGTCACGCGTTGCTCCCCTCGGTCGCGGCGGCGGCCACCGGCGTGGCCTCGGCCTCGCGGGCGTCGGCCTCGTGCTTCGCCGCCCACTGCACGGAGCGGACGATGGTCGAGTAGCCGGTGCACCGGCAGATCTGGCCGGAGATGGCCTCGCGGATGGTGTGCTCGTCGGGGTCCGGGTTCTTGTCGAGCAGCGCACGCGCGGTCATCATCATCCCCGGGGTGCAGAAGCCGCACTGCAGGCCGTGGCACTGCATGAAGCCCTCCTGGACCGGGTCGAGGCCCTTCTCGGTCTCCAGCCCCTCGACGGTGCGGACGGCGTGCCCGTCGGCCATCGCGGCCAGCACCGAGCAGGCCTTGACGGGCTCGTCGTCCAGCCACACCACGCAGGTGCCGCAGTTGCTGGTGTCGCAGCCCCAGTGCGTCCCGGTGAGGCCGAGGGTGTCGCGCAGGAAGTGCACGAGGAGCATGCGCGCCTCGATCTCCTCGCTGACCTCGGTGCCGTTGACGGTCATCGTGACGATCATGCTGAGGCTCCCGTGGTGCTCATCAGTCGGGCGACGGATCGGCGGAGGGCACGACGGGTCAGCTCGTCGGCCAGGTGGCGCTTGTAGTCCTCGGTGCCGCGGCTGTCGGTGCTGGGGTCGCACGCGGCCGCGGCGATGGCCCCGGCCTCGGCGAACAGCTCCTCGCTGGGCGCCCTGCCCCGCAGCGCCGCCGAGATCGCGGGGATGCCGGTGGTGTTGGGCCCGACCGCGGCCATGCCGACGCGGGCGTCGGTGATCGTGCCGTCGGCCATCCAGACGGCGGCACCGACGGAGGTGACGGCCCAGTCGCCCGCCCGCCGCTCGACCTTCTCGTAGGCGCTGGAACCGCCGCGGCGGATCGGGATGCGGACCTCGACGAGCATCTCGGCGTCGCCCACGGCCGTCTCGTAGGGACCGCGGTGGAAGTCCTCCATGCTGACGACGCGCTCGCCGCCCGCGCTGCGGATGACGCAGCTGGCGTCCAGCGTCGTGCACACCGCCGACAGGTCCTCCGACGGGTCGGCCTGGCAGAGCGAGCCGCCGAGCGTGCCCCGGTTGCGGACGATCGGGTCGGCGATGACCTTCTCGGCGTCCCGGATGATCGGGAACAGGCCGGCCAGGGCGTCGTGGTCCAGCAGCTCGCGGTGACGCGTCATCGCCCCGATCCGCACCTCGTCGCCGCCGACGGTGACGTAGCCGAGCTCGTCGTGCAGGCCGTTGATGTCGATCACGTACTCAAGGTTGACCAGGCGGAGCTTCATCATCGGCAGCAGGCTGTGCCCGCCGGCGATCAGCCGGGCCGTGTCGCCGTAGCGCTCGAGCAGCCCGATGGCGTGGTCGACGCTCGTCGCTCGCTCGTACTCGAAGGGTGCGGGAACCTGCATGTGAACCCCAGACGTCGGTGTCGGTGGCGAGTACTGACTATCCCTGCCGAAGTAGGTGATCTGTCAACAGCCACCTAAGTGATTCCTTAGCCGGTGCGCCCGGCCGACGGAACAGCCCGTCGGTGCTCGCGCTTACCCTGATGTGATGACGAGCGTCGGCCTGGGGATGCCCACCCTCCCCGTGACGGCCAGGACACCCCGCCCGGCCGGCGAGACGGGCCTGCTGGACACCTACGGCCGCCGGGCCCGTGACCTGCGCGTCTCGCTGACCGACCGGTGCAACCTGCGCTGCTCGTACTGCATGCCGCCGGAGGGCCTGCCGTGGCTGCCGGGTCCGGAGCTGCTGAGCTCGGAGGAGATCGTCCGCCTGGTCCGGCTCGCGGTGCGCGACCTGGGCATCGACGAGGTCCGGTTCACCGGTGGCGAGCCGCTGCTGCGCAAGGACCTCCCGGCCCTGGTCGAGGCCGCGTCCTCGCTGCGCACCCCCGACGGCCGGCCGGTGAAGACGGCCCTGACCACGAACGGCATCGGCCTGGACCGCCGTGCCGGCGACCTCGCCGCCGCGGGTCTGGACCGGGTGACCATCAGCCTGGACACGCTGCAGCGCAGCCGCTACCAGGCCATCACACAGCGGGACCGGCTCCACGACGTGCTGCTCGGGGTCGACGCCGCCCTGGCCGCCGGTCTGACGCCGCTCAAGATCAACACGCTGGTGGTGCGGGGCGTCAACGAGGACGAGCCGGTCGACCTGGTCCGCTGGGCCTGCGCGACCGGCGTCGAGCTCCGCATCATCGAGCACATGCCGCTGGACGCCCACGACAGCTGGGACCGCTCGAGCATGGTCACCGCGGCCGAGGTGCTCGCCACCCTGTCGACGGCCTTCGAGCTGGTGCCCGTGGCGCAGCGCGGCAGCGCCCCCGCGGAGCGCTGGGAGGTGCTCGAGGGCGGCGTCCGGCTCGGCACCGTCGGCGTCATCGCCTCCGTCACCCGGCCGTTCTGCGGTGACTGCGACCGGATGCGCCTGACCGCCGACGGCCAGGTGCGCAGCTGCCTGTTCTCCGCGAGCGGGACCGACCTGCGGGGGCTGATCCGCTCCGGGGCCGACGACGAGACCCTGGCCGCGGCGTGGCGCGGCAACGCCTGGGCCAAGAAGGCCGGGCACGGCAGCGACGACGAGGGCTTCGTCCGCCCGGACCGACCGATGAGCGCCATCGGTGGCTGAGGTCCCGGACGTGCGGGTGCGGTTCTTCGCCGGCGCCCGAGCCGCCGCGGGTACGCGCGAGACCACCGTCGCCGTGCAGGACGCGGACTCCGTCGCCGACGTGCTGGGGCGCCTCAGCGCCGACCGGCCCGCGCTGGCCCGCGTGGTGCCGGCCTGCTCGTTCCTGCTCGACGGGGTGTCGGCCCGCGCCGACGCGCCCGTCGGCGGCGCCGCCGAGCTCGACGTGCTGCCCCCGTTCAGCGGGGGCTGACCCCACTGACGTTCAGCGGGGGTCGAGCTCGCCCAGGCCGACCCACTCGTCGCTGCCGTCGGCGAAGTGCTGGTGCTTCCAGACCGGGAGCCGGTCCTTGACCGCGTCGACCAGGGCGGCGGCGGTGGTGAACGCGTCGCCGCGGTGCGCCGCGGACACCGCCACGGCCAGGGCGCAGTCGCCCACCACGAGCGGACCGACCCGGTGCAGCACCGCGAGCGCCCCCGCGGACGACGTCGCGGCGACCTCCTCGGCGACCCGCTGCACGACCGCGGCCGCGTCGGGGTGGGCCTCGTAGTCCAGCAGGGTCACCGCACCACGACCGGGGGTGTCGTGGTCGCGCACGACGCCGTCGAAGGTGACGACGGCGCCGTGGGTCGGCCCGGCGACCCGGGCTCGGAGGTCCTCGACGCCGATCGGTGCCTCGCTGATGCCGGCGAGGACCACGACGCAGCCTGGGGTGCTCATGGTCACGAGGGTAGGCGGGGCCGCGGCCCCGCCCACGCGCACCTCAGGCGGAGGCCGAGCGGCGACCGAGCAGCCAGCCGACCAGGCCGGCGACGAGACCGGCCGCGACCAGCGGCCCGTAGCGCCGCAGCAGGGTCGGCAGCAGGACCGAGCCCAGGTCGAGCGCCTCGGGCTCGGGCTGCGGCTGGAAGGCCCGACGCGGCGGGATCGGCGAGGTGGTCCCGGTGGTGCTGGCGGTGGGGCCCGCCTGCGGGGTGTGCGAGGGGACGGCCGGGTCGGGCGCACCGACGGGGCCGGAGCCGGCGGGACGCAGGTCGGCGGGCGCCACGTCCTGCACGCTCGCCCCGGCACCGGCGCCGGCCGCGGACGCGGTGGTCCCGGCCGAGGTGGCGACGTCGGCGGGCGTGGTGGTGGGGGCGGCCTCGGTGACGTCGTCGCCCGCGGCGAGCGTCTCCGCCAGGCAGGACGCGAACTGGTCGAGCAGCTTGCCGCCGATCTCGCTGATCATGCTCTTGCCGAACTGGGCGACCTTGCCCGACACCTTGAGGTCGGTGTCGACGATCACGTTGGTGCCGTCACCGTCGGCCTCCAGACGGGCGGTCACGGTCGCGGCGGCGGTCCCGTTGCCGCGGCTGTCCTTGCCCGTGGCCTCGAGCACCGCGCGGTAGCCGGCCTCGTCACGCTCGACGAAACGGCCCGACCCGGCGAACTGCATCGACACCGGGCCCACCTTGACCTTGGCCTTGCCGGCGAACTCGTCGCCCTCCAGGCTGGTCAGCTGCGCGCCCGGCAGGCACGGCGCGATGCGCTCGAGGTCGTTGAACGTGGTCCAGGCCTCGTCGATGCCGATCGGCACGTGGAAGCGGTGCTGGAGCTCCATCGGTCAGGCCTCCCGCACGGCGGGGGCGGCGCACCGGAGCGCGTCGGAAGGTCGGAGGTGCCTGGACGTCGTCGTCGAGGTCGGTCGCATGGCCGGAGTGTGCCCAGGGCAGGTTGAACCGTCAAGGACTACCGGCGAACGTCACCGGTTCGTCCCGGTCCAGGCCGTGGTGCACCGGGCCGTCGACGTCACCCAGCCGCGCGCCCGTCCCACCCCACTGCAGCTGCAGCATCTCCGCGGCGATCGACACCGCGGTCTCCTCGGGTGTGCGGGCCCCCAGGTCCAGCCCGATGGGCGAGGACAGGCGGGCCAGCTCGGCCTCGGTGAGACCCACCTCGCGCAGCCGGCGCCACCGGTCCTCGTGGGTCCGGCGGCTGCCCATCGCCCCCACGTAGCCCACCTGCGGCAGGCGCAGCGCGACCTCGAGCACCGGGACGTCGAACTTGGGGTCGTGGGTCAGCACCGCCAGGGCCGTGCGGTCGTCGACGCGGCCGGCGTCGCGCTCGGCCGCCAGGTAGCGGTGGGGCCACTGCACCACCACCTCGTCGGCGTCGGGGAAGCGCGTCGTGGTGGCGAACACGGCCCGGGCGTCGCACACGGTCACCCGGTACCCCAGGAACGCGCCGATCCGGGCCAGGGCGGAGGCGAAGTCGATCGCGCCGAACACGATCATGCGGGGGCGCGGCGCGTAGGAGGCGACGAACACCCGCATGCCCTCGCCCCGACGCTCGCCGTCGGGGCCGTAGGTCAACCCGTCCGACCGCCCGCCCGCCAGCATGCCCCGCACGTCCGCGGCCACCGCGTCGTCGGCCCTCGCCGAGCCGGTCGTGCCCTCGACCGACGACGGTCGCACCACCAGCCGACGGCCCACCCGGGACGGGTCGGGGTGCGCGACGACCGTGCAGACCGCGACCGGCCGCCCCGCCTCGACGTCGGCGGCGACACCGGCGAGCTCGGGGAAGCCGTCCGGGTCGACCCGCTCGACGAACACGTCGAGGACGCCGCCGCACGACAGGCCGACCGCGAACGCGTCGTCGTCGCTCACGCCGTAGCGCTGCAGGACCGGTGTCCCGGTGCGCAGCACCTCACCGGCCTGCTCGTACACCGCGCCCTCGACGCAGCCGCCGGACACGCTGCCCACGACCTGCCCGTGCGGGCCGACGAGCATCAGCGCCCCGGGCTGCCGCGGCGCCGAGCGCCAGGTGCCCACGACCGTCGCGACCCCGACCGGCTCACCCGTCCGCCACCAGTGCAGCAGCTCGGTCAGGACCTCACGCACGGACGGCTCGCGGCGACGGGGGCGGGGCGACAGCGGTGTCGTTCACTGCTCAAGCATCGCACCCGGCCCGACCTGCCGCCGTGGCCCCGGCGACACCACCCGGTCGACATCCCGTGCGAACCGGGTGCATCCGGACCCCGCCGACCGCCGGTAACCCCAGGCAGGTGACCCCGTCACCCGACCGACCTCCACCGACCGAAGGATGGATCATGAAGCGCACCGCCACCGCCGCCGTTGCCCTCGTGGGCGCCGCCGCCCTCGCCGCCACCGCGTTCGCCGCACCGGCCACCGCGGCCCCCAACCGCAAGGGCAACACCGAGATCATCCCCAACGCGACGCTGGCGAGCCTGCTGGTGTCCGTCCAGCAGCCGTTCACCGCCGGGGACCAGGGCGGCGTCGAGTTCGGCATCGTGGGCAACCCCGACGACGGCACCATCGAGCACGTCGGGGGCATCACCATCCGCACGCTGGCCGGTGACGAGGTCGGGCTGCGCAACTTCACCATCGACCTGGACAACGGCACGGTCAGCGCCTCGGTCCGCGGGGCCGGCCGGGTGGAGCTGTTCGACCTGGACGGTCTGACGCTGACGCTCAACGCCACGGCGTCGACCGTCATCGCCGGCGACACCAGCCTGACGGGTGCCCCCGTGGCGACCGCGAACATCGACGAGTGGAACTTCTGACGCGACCAGCGCGTCGGCCAGGCCGCCCGGACCGCGCCGGCCCGTCAGGTCCGCGCGCTCAGCGGGTGGGGGTCGGCTCCGACCCGCTCGTCCCCTCGACGTCCCCCTCGTCCTGCCCCTCCTGGACGTAGCCGACGAACGCCTGCTCGATCTGGGCCTCGTCGGGGCCGGCCGGGGCGTTGAGCGCCGCGAACGCGGTCTCGGCGACCTCGAGCTCGTAGCTGGCCAGGGTGATCAGGTCACGCAGCCCGCGGGCACCGAAGCGGTCGCGGACGTGGTGGACCGCGTCGGCGACCGCGGGGTCGACGTGGGTCTCGACCTCCTGGTGCACGGGGTCCACGTAGGTCTCGGGGTCGTGGGTGTGGGCCGGGACGGCGGTGTCCTCGGGGAACGGCTCGATCGGGCCTGCCAGCGGGTCGGTGCTCATGGTGACCATCCGACCACACCCCGGCGCCCCTCGCGTTCGGACGACGAAGGCCCCCGGGAGATCCCGGGGGCCTTCGCCCTGGTGCTGCGTGCAGGTGGTGCGTGGTTCAGGTGGTGCGGGTGGCGGGACTCAGAAGTCCATGCCGCCCATGCCGCCCGTGGGGTCGCCCCCGCCACCGGCCGGGGTCTTCTCCGGCTTGTCGGCCACGACGGCCTCGGTGGTGAGGAACAGCGCCGCGATGCTGGCGGCGTTCTCCAGCGCGGAACGCGTCACCTTGGCCGGCTCCACGATGCCCGAGGCCATCATGTCGACGTAGGTGTTGGTGGCCGCGTTGAGACCCTCGCCGACGGGCAGGTTCTTGACCTTCTCGGCCACGACACCACCCTCGAGACCGGCGTTGGTCGCGATCTGCTTGAGCGGGGCCTCGAGGGCGACGCGGACGATGTTCGCGCCCGTCGCCTCGTCACCGGACAGGCCGAGGTCGTCCAGCGCGGGGAGCGCGTTGACCAGGGCGACACCGCCGCCGGGGACGATGCCCTCCTCGACGGCCGCCTTGGCGTTGCGGACGGCGTCCTCGATGCGGTGCTTGCGCTCCTTGAGCTCGACCTCGGTGGCCGCGCCCGCCTTGATGACGGCGACGCCGCCGGCGAGCTTGGCCAGACGCTCCTGGAGCTTCTCGCGGTCGTAGTCGGAGTCGCTGTTCTCGATCTCCGCGCGGATCTGGTTGACCCGGCCGGCGATGGCGTCGGCGTCGCCGCCGCCCTCGACGATCGTGGTCTCGTCCTTGGTGATGACGACCTTGCGGGCGTGGCCCAGCAGGTCCAGGGTCGCGGTGTCGAGCTTGAGCCCGACCTCCTCGGAGATGACCTGGCCACCGGTCAGGATCGCGATGTCCTGCAGCATGGCCTTGCGACGGTCACCGAAGCCCGGGGCCTTGACGGCGGCGGACTTGAAGGTGCCGCGGATCTTGTTGACGACGAGCGTGGCCAGGGCCTCGCCCTCGACGTCCTCGGAGATCACGAACAGCGGCTTGCCCGACTGCATGACCTTCTCCAGCAGCGGGAGCAGGTCCTTCACGGTGGAGATCTTCGAGTTGACCACGAGCACGTAGGCGTCCTCGAGGACGGCCTCCATGCGCTCGGTGTCGGTGGCGAAGTAGGGGCTGATGTAGCCCTTGTCGAAGCGCATGCCCTCGGTGAGCTCGAGCTCCAGACCGAAGGTCTGGGACTCCTCGACCGTGATGACGCCTTCCTTGCCGACCTTGTCCATGGCCTCGGCGATCATCTCGCCGATCTGGGTGTCAGCAGCGGAGATCGAGGCGGTCGAAGCGATCTGCTCCTTGGTCTCGACGTCCTTGGCCATCTCCAGCAGACGGGCCGAGACGGCCGCGGTGGCCTTCTCGATGCCGCGCTTGAGGGCCATCGGGTTGGCGCCGGCCGCCACGTTGCGCAGGCCCTCGCGGACGAGCGCCTGGGCGAGGACGGTCGCGGTGGTGGTTCCGTCACCGGCGACGTCGTCCGTCTTCTTGGCGACCTCCTTGACGAGCTCGGCCCCGATCTTCTCGTACGGGTCCTCGAGCTCGATCTCCTTGGCGATGGAGACGCCGTCGTTCGTGATCGTGGGTGCGCCCCACTTCTTCTCCAGGACGACGTTGCGGCCCTTGGGGCCGAGCGTCACCTTGACGGCGTCAGCGAGCTGGTTCATTCCCCGCTCGAGGCCGCGCCGGGCTTCCTCGTCGAAAGCGATGATCTTGGCCATCTGGTGGTGATCCCTCCGCACACGGTGGGTGGCATGGACCGGTGTCGCCCGCGACGGACGGACAGCGGCCGACGGTCACGTCCCGCCTTGCCGCTGGCCTCGACTGGCCGGTCCCCGGGGCCCGTGCAGGACCCCTAGGTCTTTGTCACTCCCGGCATGAGAGTGCCAGCCCTCATTATTGGCACTCGGGCATCGAGAGTGCAAACGCGCTGCGCCGTCAGGTTTGGCGTCCCGGGGCCTCGGGTACCCGGCTGCCAGCCCGACGACGGACCCCGGAACCTCACGGAGACCCACACGATGCTCACGACGCTGCTCCTCCTGCTCGTCCCGACCACGGCCCTGGGCCTGGTGCTCGGCATGGCCCGCCTGGAGGACAGCCTCCTCCGCCCTCCGTCGCGGCACCGGGGCGACGTCACCCCGGCGACCGAGGGCCTCCTGCCGTGAGCGGCGAGGCACGCACGGGCAGGGTGGCGTTCCTCGTCGCCGGCGAGGGCATCGAGCAGGCCGAGCTGACCGAGCCGTGGAAGGCCGTCGAGGCCGCCGGGCTCCAGCCGGTCCTCATCAGCCCCGACCCGGGCGAGGTGCAGGCGTTCGAGCACCTGGACAAGGCCGCGACGTTCCCGGTCGACGTGACGCTGGCCGACGCCGACGCGGACGACTACGTCGGCCTCGTGCTGCCGGGCGGCGTGGCGAACCCGGACGCGCTGCGCACCGAGCCGGCCGCCGTGGCGTTCGTCGAGGCGTTCCTGCGCACCACCCGGCCCGTCGCGGCCATCTGCCACGCCCCGTGGGTGCTCGTGGAGACCGGCACCCTGGCCGGGCGACGCCTGACGTCGTGGCCGAGCCTGCGCTCCGACCTCGTCAACGCCGGGGCGGACTGGGTGGACGAGGAGGTCGTCGTCGACCGGCTCGGGCACGGGGCGCTCATCACCAGCCGCAACCCCGACGACCTGCCGGCGTTCTGCCGCGAGCTCGTGGACGCGGTGCGGGCGTCCGCCGACTGAGACGCCCCGGTCTGCGTACCGGACGACGCAGGCCGGGGGCACGCAGCCCGCACGGGTGAGGACGGCAAGAAGGGCGGCACCCTCTCGGGTACCGCCCTTCTTGGTGTCTCCGTACGTCTCCGCGCTACCGACCACGAGGGCCGGAGGCCGGATCAGATCGGGTTGACAGCCTCGGCCTGGGGGCCCTTCTGGCCCTGACCGATCTCGAACTCCACCCGCTGACCCTCGTCGAGGGACTTGTAGCCCTGCGCCTGGATCGCGGACCAGTGGACGAAGACGTCGGCGCCGCCGCCGTCAACCGTGATGAAGCCGAAGCCCTTCTCGGCGTTGAACCACTTGACAGTGCCCTGAGCCATGTTGCTCCTGTTGCTGATGGTGCCGCTGCGCGGCCCCGGAGATCCCGGGTCGTCGGTGTCCCGGGATCGGGGCACCGGGTCTCACGCGAACGGTCTTCAGCTACCGGAGCGGTGCTTCATTCCTCGAGCCCCCGGAGGGGCCGTCGTGCTCAACCAGATGCCAGCGTAGTGCCTGAACGCCTCGCGGTGCACCATGACGTCGTGACCGGTGCTGTCGGAGTCGACGGGGAACGCCTCGCCGCTCGTCGCCGGACCCTGAACCTGCTCAACGGCTCGACCCTGCTGGGGCTCCGGCTGGCCCGCCGCCACGGCGTGACGCTCCGACCCGGACCGCACGGGCTGTGGCTCGCGCCGGGCTACCCACGGCGCTTCCCCGCCCCGGCGGCGGGCGCGGTCTGCGTCGGCGACGTCGTCCTGCTCCGACGCGGGCGTCGCGGCCTGGCCGGCGTCGACGTGATGGACCGCGAGCCCCGCCTGCTGGACCACGAGGCCAGGCACGCCGCGCAGTGGGCCCGGTGGGGCGGGCCGCTGGGGTTCCTGCCGGCCTACGGCGTCGCCTCGGCCTGGTCGTGGCTGCGCACGGGTGACACCCACTCGGCCAACCCGTTCGAGCAGGCCGCCGGGCTGGCCGACGGCGGGTACCGGGTGCGCCCGTCGCGTCGGCTCAGGCGGGGTAGTCGGGGCCGAGCACGACCGTGACGACGTCGACGTCCTGCGACGCGGTGACGACGCCGACGCCCAGCTCGTCGGCCACGGCCTCGGCCGTCGCCTGCTGGGAGTCCTCGGGGTACAGCACGGTGGTGGGGATCTCGCCCTCGGGGTAGTTGCCCACCTCGCCGGTGGTCCAGCCCAGCTCCTGCAGCTCCGCGGCGGCGGCGGCGGCGAGGCCGACGGTCACGGTGCTGTTGAGCACGTCCAGCGGGGCGGACCGGTCGACGACCTGCTCCGGCTCCTCGCTGGGCTCCACGCTCGCCCCGGGCTCGGTGGTCGGCAGCACGCTGGGCGCCGCGGCGGTCGGGGCGGCCGCGGGCGCAGCGGTGGTGGCCGCGACCGTGGGGTCGACGGGGGCCGCGGACGACGCCCCGCCGGCGCGCCGGAGCTCGTCACCCACGCCCAGCACGTCCAGCGTCAGCAGGCCCCACAGCAGCACGGCGGAGGCCAGGCCCACGGTGCCGAGCGTGACGAGCAGCACGAGGAGCGGGTGGCGGCGGGCGCGGTGGGCACCGGACCGGTGATGCTGCGGCAGCGCGAGGTCGTCCATCGGGTCGGAGGCTACCGCCCCCGTCCGGCGCGGCCCGCCCGACGCCTCACCGGCCTGGCGACCAAGCCCTCACGGTCAGGCCTGCACGCCGAGGCGACGAGCGCCCCGGGAGCGCAGCCGCTCGCCCCGGGCCCGGCGCAGCCGCTTCACGAGCATCGGGTCGTGACGCATCGCGGGCTCGCGCTCCAGCAGCGCGTTGACCAGCTGGTAGTAGCGGGTCGAGCTCATGCCGAACCGCTCGCGCACCGCCTGCTCCTTGGAGCCCGGCTGCTTCCACCACTGCCGCTCGAAGTCGAGCAGGGCCAGGTCACGCTCGCTCAGCTCGTCGTCCACGCCTCACCTCGCTGGTCCCGGTGCGTCCTGCGCCGTGGGTCCGACCGGACCGGCACCGTCCTGACGAGACTAGCAACGAACTACACGTCTGTAGTTCGCAACCGGGCGGCCTGGGTGAGGTCGAGGACCAGCAGGAAGGCGCCCTGCACCACCACCCCCGCACCGTCGCCCACGCTGTCACGGCCGCGCACCGTGCGAGCCCGCAGCAGCGCCGCACCGACCGCGACGTAGCCCACGTCCAGGGCGGCGTTGAGCAGGAGCAGCCGGCGCAGCGACGCCGTCTCCGCCTCACGGTCCTGCACGCCGTTGCGCGCCCCGACCGCGCCCGCGGCGGCGATCGCCAGGTCGATCCCGCCCCAGGCCATGCTCTGCCGCGCGAACCCCGCGGCCCGAGGACCACCCCGACGCCACGCCAGGACGGCGCCGCCTGCGATCGACGCCACCGACCACGCGGCCAGGGTGCGGGTGAGGTCGTGACGGACCTGCTCGAGGGTGGTCATCACCCGATCGTGCAGGATCGGCGGCGTGACCGCCCGCCCGCTCTCCGAGCTCGTCCACCCGTCCTGGCTGCCGGCCCTCGCCCCGCACGAGGACACGGTCCGCTCCCTCGGCTCGTTCCTGCGGGCCGAGGTCGCCGCCGGGCACCGCTACCTGCCGGCCGGTCCGGCGGTGCTGCGCGCCTTCGAGCGACCGCTGGAGCAGGTCCGGGTCCTCGTCGTCGGGCAGGACCCCTACCCGACGCCCGGCCACGCGGTGGGGCTGTCGTTCTCGGTGGCCCCCGACGTCCGGCCGCTGCCGCGCAGCCTGCGCAACATCTTCGTCGAGCGGGAGTCCGACCTGGGTCTGCCGGTGCCGCGCACCGGCGACCTGACCCCCTGGGTCGAGCAGGGCGTGATGCTGCTCAACCGCGTGCTCACGGTGCGCGCGGGTGACGCCGGGTCCCACCGGGGCCAGGGCTGGGAGCAGCTGACCGAGGCGGCGATCCGGGCCCTGGCGGACCGCGGCGGCCCCCTGGTGGCCGTGCTCTGGGGCAAGGACGCCCGGACCCTGGCCCCGCTGCTCGGTGACACCCCACGGATCGAGAGCGCCCACCCGAGCCCGATGTCGGCCGCCCGCGGGTTCTTCGGCTCGAAGCCGTTCAGCCGGGTCGACGCCGCGTTGCGCGAGCAGGGCGCCGAGCCCCTGGACTGGCGGCTGGCGGGCGAGGCCTGAGCGGGCTCAGGGGCCGCCGGTCAGAGCAGGAGCAGGGCGACACCGGCCAGCCCGGCGCCGAACAGCCCGGCCACGACGCCCACCGCCACCCCGCCCAGCTGGAGCACCAGGTCCCGGCGGCGACGCTCCAGCACCGACCGCGACAGCTCCAGCGCCAGCGTGGAGTAGGTCGACAAGCCGCCGCACAGGCCGATGACACCGACCACGGCGACCACGACCGCGGCCGGCGCCCGGCCGGGGAGCAGGTCCAGCTGCAGCTGCAGCACCAGCGCGAAGGCCGCCGCGGCCGACGCCGGCACGTTGACCCACGCGGAGCCGAGGGCCCGTACCCGGTGTGACGGCGAGGCCGCCGCCCGGGCCGTCACCACCGCTCGCAGGGTGGCGCCGAGACCGGCGGCCAGGACCAGCACGGCCAGCAGCGCGACCGCCAGCCCGACCGACCCGCCGCCGTCGTCCTCCAGGCCGGTCACGTTGTCTCCCCGCCCGCCACCAGCCCGACCAGGCAGGCGGCCACGGTGGCGACGGGGACGAGGACGAGGACGAGCAGGGCCGGCAGCGGGGACGCCTCGGCCAGGCGCATGACGTCCAGCACCCAGCCCGAGAACGACGTGAACCCGCCCAGCAGCCCCGTGGTCAGGGCCGGGCTCGCCCAGGCGCCGCCCCGCGCGACGAGCAGGCCCATGACGAAGCTGCCGACCACGTTGACGGCGACCAGCACCACCCAGACCGGCAGGTCCGGTACCGAGGACGCAGCGAGCAGGCCCGCCCCCACCCGCGCCGCGCCGCCCACCGCCCCACCGATCCCGACCGCCAGCAGCACCTGGCCCGAGGGCAGGTACCGGCTCACCCGCGGCCCGACGGGGTCCGGACCCCGGAGGGCGGCGTCACGGCCACGGGTCGGCCGCGCGGCCCACCATCGCCGCGACGTCGAAGTCGTAGACCCGGCGACCCTGCACGTAGGTCGTCAGGGCCCGGCTCATCACGTCGAGCGGGTCGCCGTCCCACACCACCACGTCGCCGTCCAGCCCCGGCGTCAACGAGCCGACCCGGTCGTCCAGGCCGAGGAACCGGGCGGGGTTGACGGTGATCGCCCGCAGCGCCTCCTCGGCGGGCAGGCCCTCCTTGACCGCGAACGTGGCCTGGTGGACCAGGAACGCGATCGGTACGACCGGGTGGTCGGTGCTCAGCCCGACCCGGACCCCGGCGGCGTGCAGCAATGCCGGGGTGCGCAGGGTGCGGTGACGCAGCTCGACCTTGGACCGTGAGCCGAGGGTGGGCCCGACCAGGCAGGGGATGTCGGCGGCCGCCAGCTCCTCGGCCAGCATCTGGCCCTCGGTGGCGTGGTTGAGGACCAGCCGGTAGCCGTACTCCCGGGCCAGCCGCAGCGCCGTCGCGATGTCGTCGGCGCGGTGGGCGTGCTGGCACCACGGCACCTCGCCGTCCAGGGCCAGCAGCAGGGTGTCGCTGGTGGGGTCCGGCGGCGGGCCGATCTCACCGCGGTCGGCCGCCTGCAGCTGCTGCGCCCGGTGGTACAGCGCCCGGTCCAGGGCGTCCCGGACCACCGAGGCGACCCCCATCCGGGTGCTGGGCAGCCGCTGCTTGTCGCCATGGACCCGCTTGGGGTTCTCGCCCAGGGCGCTCTTCAGGCTGGCCGGCTCGCGGAAGCACATCTCGTCCACGGTGCGACCCCAGGTCTTCAGGGCCACCGTCCGACCGCCGACCACGTTGCCGGACCCCGGCTTGACGACGACCGAGGTCACCCCCCCGCCGAGCGCGTCGACGAAGGCGACGTCGGCGGGGTTGACCGCGTCCATCGCCCGCAGCCGGGCGGTGTTGGGGTCGGTCATCTCGTTGTGGTCGCGACCCGGCCAGTCCTCGCCGTCCTCGAAGATGCCCAGGTGGCCGTGGGCCTCGACGAAGCCGGGCAGCACCCAGCGCCCGGCCACGTCGTGCACCGGCACCCCGTCGGGCACGGGGACGTCGTCGAGGGGGCCGACGGCGGCGATGCGGCCGTCGCGCACGAGCACCGTGCCGCGCTCGAGCACCTCGCCGTCGACCGGGACCACGCGACCGCCGACCAGGGCGACGTCCCGGCCCGGGCCGACGGGGGCTCCCGTGAACCCCTCGGTGGCCACCTCAGCCCGCGGCGGCGGCGGCGACCGCCGCCCGCAGCTGGTCGGGGCCGGGCGGGGAGCTCTCGGTGCCGGCGACGACCTCGCCGTCGACCAGGACGGTCGGCGTGCTGAGCCGCTCGAGCTGGGCGTCCGCGGACTCGGTGGTGACGCTCACCCACCCGAGGTAGGTGCCGTCGGCGATGCAGTCGCCGACGTCGGCGCCGGCGTCGGTGGCGATCTCGCTGAGGCGCTCGTCGCTCAGCCCCTCACCGGCGGCGGTCTCGTCGGGCTGCTCGGCGAACAGCGCGGCCGCGAACGCCTCGTACGCCTCGTCGTCGCCCGTGCTGCCCACGCAGGCGGCGGCGGCCGCGGACCGGGTCGAGTACTGCGTGTCGCTGACCCGGTCGAGGATGCTGATGGGCCGCTTGACGACGGTGACGTCGGTCCCGGCCGCCAGCTCCGCGAGGTAGGCGCCCGAGGTCTCCTCGAAGGCCTTGCAGGCGGGGCACTGGAAGTCCTCGAAGACGACGAGCTCGACGGGGCCCTCCTCGCCGATGACGAAGCCCCCGCTGTTCTCGTCGTCGGCGACGGTGAGCCGGGTGCTCTGCGGCAGGACCACCTCGGCCGCCTCGTCGTCGCCCCCGCCGCGGGAGGTCAGGGCGATGACCACCACCACGACGACCACCAGCACGACGACGACCACGGCCGCGACGATCGAGAGCGTGCGGGCCCGCTTCGCGTCGGCGGCGTTCTGCCGGCGGATGGCCTCGAGCTTGGCCTCGCGGGCCCTGGGGTCGAGGTTGCGGGCCATCAGACCTCCACCTCGCGGTGGTCCTCTCCCCACATGACGTGGAAGGACCCCTCGCGGTCCACGCGGCGGTAGGTGTGCGCGCCGAACAGGTCGCGCTGGCCCTGGATGACGGCCGCCGGGAGCCGGTCGCGGCGCGCACCGTCGAAGGCGGCGAGCGCGGCGGAGAACCCGGGGGCCGGGACCCCGGCGCGCGCGGCGGTCGCGACGACCTCGCGCCACGCCTCGCCCGCACCGGTCAGGGCCTCGACGAAGACCGGGGCGGCCAGCAGGCTCACCAGCCCCGGCTCGTCGGCGTAGGCCTCGGTGATCCGGTCGAGGAAGCGCGCCCGGATGATGCAGCCGCCGCGCCAGATGGTCGCGATCTGCCCCATGTCCAGGTCCCAGCCGTGCTCCTGCGCGCCGGCCGCGAGCATGTCGAAGCCCTGGGCGTAGCTGACGATCTTGGACGCGTACAGCGCCCGCCGGACGGCCTCGACGAAGGCCGGGACGTCGTCGGGGACGGGGACGGTGGACCCGGTCGAGACGCCGTAGGCGGCCTGGACGGCGTCACGGGTCTCACGGTGGCTGGACAGGGCCCGGGCGAACACGGCCTCGGCGATCCCGCTGACGGGGGTGCCCAGGCTGAGGGCGGTCTGCACCGTCCAGGTGCCGGTGCCCTTCATGCCGGCCTGGTCCAGGACGACGTCCACGAACGGCCGGCCCGTGGCCTCGTCGACGTGGCCGAGGACCTCGGCGGTGATCTCGATGAGGAAGCTGTCGAGCTCGCCGGTGTTCCAGTCCCGGAAGACGTCCGCGATCGCGGCGGGCTCGAGGCCGGCCACGTTGCGGAGCAGGTCGTACGCCTCGCCGATGAGCTGCATGTCGGCGTACTCGATGCCGTTGTGGACCATCTTGACGAAGTGCCCGGCGCCGTCGGTGCCCAGGTGGGCCGCGCACGGCGTCCCGTCGACGACCGCGGCGATGCTCTCGACGATCGGGCCCAGGGTCTCGTAGGCCTCGGCGGAGCCGCCGACCATGATCGAGGGACCGTTCAGGGCCCCCTCCTCACCGCCGGAGATCCCGGCGCCGACGAAGTGCAGGCCCCGCGCCGCCAGGGCCTCGGTGCGGCGGATGGTGTCCCCGAACAGGGCGTTGCCGCCGTCGACGACCATGTCACCCGGCTCCATCAGCTCGGCCAGGCCGTCGACCACCGCGTCGGTCCCCCGCCCCGCCTGCACCATGACGATCACGCAGCGCGGGGTCGTGAGGGAGGCGACGAAGTCGGCCAGCTCGGCGTTCGGCACGAAGTTGCCGTCGGCCACGTGCTGGGCGATCAGCTCGTCGGTCCGTGCCGTCGTCCGGTTGTAGACGGCCACCGTGTGGCCGTTGCGAGCCAGGTTCCTCGCGAGGTTGCTGCCCATCACGGCCAGCCCGACAACTCCGACGTCAGCAGTTGCGCTCATGCTGGCATTGTCTACCCGAGGGCACCCTTGTGCGTGCACCAGTCGCCACCAGGCAGGACGGGGCCCTGCTCGGCCACGGCACCTGCGTAGACGTAGGTCTGCACCTGGCGGTCGGGCTCGTCGAGGCCGTCGTGGGCGTCGGCGCCGTCGCGGCCGAGCAGCGGCACCCGGGCGCGGACGTACTCCGACGTGCCGGGGTGGTCCGGGTCGTAGGCCTCCAGGACGTCGAGGCGGGCCAGGACCTGCGGGTCGGTCACCCGGTAGACCTCCACCACCACCCTGGGGCCGTCGGCGCGGGGGTGGTCGGCGCGGGGGACGTCGGCGCCGGGCGACGGCACGACGAGCAGCGGGTAGCTGTAGTCCAGGCGCAGCGGGACGACGATCTCGTGCAGGACACCGGCGACGGCACCGTCCCGGACGTGCTCGCTCCCGGCCAGCACGTGGTGGTTGCGGCAGCCGCGGCGCAGGGTGCCGTACACGGCCAGCAGCACGGGCAGGTCGCGGTCGGCCACGGCAGGCGGGTGCGGGGTACGGCTCACCCGGACAGGGTGCTGCACTCCCGGCCCGGCTCGCCCCACGTCTCGCACCGGCGGCCCCGCGCTGGGAGGCTGGGTCGTCCAGCCACCCGCGAGCAGCAGGCCACCAGGCCGGCATCGGAGGCCACCATGAGCCAGACCACGCCCACCCGGGTCGCACCGGTCCGCGACACGGGCCGCCCGCACGTGGTGGTCGTCGGGTCGGGGTTCGGCGGCCTGTTCGCCGCGCAGGGGCTGCGCCGGGCGGAGGTCGACATCACCCTGGTCTCGCGGACCTCCCACCACCTGTTCCAGCCGCTGCTCTACCAGGTGGCCACGGGGATCCTGTCCGAGGGCGACATCGCCCCGTCCACCCGTGAGGTGCTCAACAACCAGCCCAACGCGACCGTGCTGCTGGGGGACGTCACCGCGATCGACCTGACCGCCCGGACGGTCACCTCGCAGGTGCTCGACGGGACGACCGTCACCAGCTACGACCACCTCGTCGTGGCGGCCGGGGCCGGGCAGTCCTACTTCGGCAACGACCAGTTCGCCGAGTGGGCCCCCGGCATGAAGTCCATCGACGACGCGCTGGAGCTGCGCGGGCGCATCTTCGGCGCGTTCGAGCTGGCCGAGCTGGCGTGGGACGAGGCCGAGGTCGAGAAGCTGCTGACCTTCGTCGTGGTGGGGGCCGGGCCGACCGGGGTCGAGATGGCCGGCCAGATCGCCGAGCTCTCCAGCCAGACGCTCCGCCGCGACTTCCGCCGCATCGACCCGACGTCGGCGCGGATCATCCTGCTCGACGCCGCCCCGCGGGTGCTGCCGGGTGGTTTCGGCGAGGCGCTGGGAGAACGCGCGCGGGCGCGGCTGGAGAAGATGGGCGTCGAGGTCCAGCTGGGCGCCAAGGTCGTGGGCGTCGACCGGTTCGGGATCGAGGTGGAGGACGGCGACGGCACGCGCCGCCGGATCGACTCCCGCTGCAAGGTGTGGGCCGCGGGGGTGCAGGGCAGCGAGCTGGGACGGACGCTCGCCGAGCAGTCCGGGGCCGAGCTCGACCGAGCCGGCCGGGTGTGCGTCGAGCCCGACCTGACGCTGCCCGGCCACCCCGAGGTGCACGTCGTCGGCGACATGGCCTCCCTGGACCGGCTGCCGGGGGTGGCCCAGGTCGCCATCCAGGGCGGTCAGCACACCGCCCGCGAGATCCGCCGGTCGCTGCTGGGCGAGCCGACCGGTCAGCCGTTCCGCTACAAGGACAAGGGGTCGATGGCGACCATCTCGCGGTTCCACGCCGTGGCGAGCGTCGGCCGGCTCAACCTGTCGGGCTTCGTCGCGTGGGTGCTGTGGCTGGCGGTCCACCTGCTGTACCTCGTCGGCTTCAAGAACCGGGTGACGACGCTGCTGAAGTGGACCATCACGTTCCTCGGCCGCGGCCGGTCCGAGCGCGCGGTCACCCAGCAGCAGATCATCGCCCGGACGGTCATCAAGCGGACCGGTCCGCGCGCGTCGGTGGCGGCCTTCACGGGGGCGGCCCCGGCGCCGACGTCCCCCGAGCAGACGTCCCCGGCGCAGGGCGAGGACGCCGACCACGCCTCGTCCACCACCCCGGTGACGGGTGACGACGTCGACCAGGGCATCCACGGCGGCCGGGCCGGTGAGGGCGCCGCCGACCTGCCGGTCGACGAGGACGGGGCGCTGACCGAGGCGGCCGGCACGCTCCCGGACCCCGACCCGACGCAGGACCGGTAGCCACCGGTCACGGGCGTGGCTGGCACGCGCAGTGGTCGCGATCAGGCCCGTCCGGGCGACGGATCACGACCCCACCGCGTGCCACCCCTCATGGGTGGGCGGGGGTGGGCAGGCGGTCGGCCAGGACCTGGGCCAGGTGGCGGCCCTGGACGCCGGCCAGGTCGTCGGCCTGGGTGCGGCAGCTGAAGCCGTCGGCCAGCAGGACCGTGCCCGGGGCGGCCTCGCGCAGCGCGGGCAGCAGGGCGTGCTCGGCGACGGCCACCGAGACGTCGTAGTGCCCTGCCTCCATGCCGAAGTTGCCGGCCAGCCCGCAGCAGCCGGCGAGCGCCCGGACCTGGGCGCCGGCGCCGCGGAGCAGGGCCAGGTCGGCGCGGTAGCCCATCTCGGCGTGCTGGTGGCAGTGCGGCTGGGCCAGGACGTCCAGACCGCTCAGGTCGGGCGGGCTCCAGCCGGCGGCGACCCGGTCGGTGAGCAGCTCGGCCAAGGTGCGGACGGCGGCCGAGACCCGGGCGGCGCGGGGGTCCTCGGGCAGCAGCTCCGGCAGGTCGCCACGCAGGGCCGCGGTGCAGGACGGTTCCAGCCCGACGACCGGCAGACCGGCGTCGACGAACGGGCCCAGCACGTCGAGGGTGCCGCGCAGCCGGGTGCGGGCGCCGTCGAGCTGTCCGGTGGAGATCCAGGTCAGGCCGCAGCAGGCGCCCGGACCGGCGAGCACCACGTCGTACCCGGCGTCGGTGAGCACCCGTCGCGCGGCGCCGCCGACGTCGGGGCTGAAGCCGTCGGTGAACGAGTCGGCCCACAGCACGACCCGGTCCCGCACGGGCGCGGGGGTCGCGAGGCCCGCGACCCCGTCGGGCTGCCGCCCGCCCTCCCGGTCGCCCGCCCACCGCTGCCGCAGCGTCCGGGTCGCGAACCGGGGCACCGACCGACGCGGGTCCATGCCCCCCAGCCGTAGCACCAGCCGGCGCAGCGGACCGACCGACAGCACGACGTTGAGCACGGCCGCCAGCCCGGGCACCGCCCCGACCAGGGCGGACCAGCGCGGCAGCCAGCCGAGCGAGTAGTGCGTCACCGGGCGCAGCCGCCCCTTCCAGGTCCGGTGCAGCACCTCGGACTTGTAGGTGGCCATGTCGACCCCGGCCGGGCAGTCGCTGGCGCACGCCTTGCACGACAGGCACAGGTCGAGCGACTCCGCGACGGCCGGGTGGTCGACCCCGCCGACCAGGGTGCCGTTGGTGACCTCCTGCAGCACCCGGGCCCGGGCCCGGGTGGAGTCCTTCTCCTGACCGGTGGCCAGGAACGACGGGCACATGAAGCCGCCCGCGGCCCCGGTGTCGGCGCGGCACTTGCCCACCCCGACGCAGCGGTGCACGGCCCGGGTCAGGTCGCCGGAGTCGTGCAGCAGCGAGAACCCGCCGGCGGGCATGGTCGGGTGCGCCTGCGGACGGCGCAGGTTGACGTCGACGGCGTCGGGGCGGACGAGGACGCCGGGGTTGAGCAGGTCGTCGGGGTCGAACAGGTGCTTGAACCCGGCGAACAGCTGCAGCGCCTCCGCGGAGTACATCCGACCCAGCAGCTCGCTGCGGGCGCGACCGTCCCCGTGCTCCCCGGACAACGACCCGCCGTGGGACACGACCAGGTCGGTGGCCTGCTCGAGGAACGGCCGCAGCCGGGCCGGCGCCTCGGCCAGGGGCAGGTCGATCCGGACGTGGACGCAGCCGTCGCCGAAGTGGCCGTAGGCCAGGCCGTCGACGTCGTGGGCCTTCATCAGCTGCTCGAACCCGCGCAGGTAGTCACCGAGGCGCTCGGGCGGGACGGCGGCGTCCTCCCAGCCGGGCCACGCCTGCGCCCCGGTGGCGGTGCGGCCGGCCAGCCCGGCGCCGTCCTCGCGGATGCGCCACAACGCCAGGGCCTCCGGGCCCGGCGGGACGACGCGGACGGCGGTGGTGCCGGCGTCGGCGGCGAGACGGCGGGCGGCGGCGAACGCCTCGGCCTCGTCGGCCCCGCCGACCTCGACGAACAGCCAGCCGCCGCCCTCGGGCAGCGCGGGCACAGCCGCGTCGCCCTTGTGCCGGCGGACCACGTCGACCAGGCGCGCGTCGATGCCCTCGACCGCGAGCGGGGCGTGGGGCAGCAGGGCGGGGACGGCGTCGGCGGCCGAGGCCATGTCGGGGTAGCCGAGCACCGCGAGCGCGGTGGCCGGGGCCAGGTCGACGAGCCGGACGGTGGCGCCCAGGACGACGCCGCAGGTGCCCTCGGTGCCGACCAGGGCCTTGGCCAGGTCGCGACCGTTCTCGGGCAGCAGGTGCTCCAGGGAGTAGCCGGACACCTGCCGGCCGAACCGGCCGAGCTCGGTGCGGACCAGGCCCAGGTGGGCGTCGACCAGGGCGTGGACGCCGGGGACAGGCTCGTCGCCGGCACCGGCGGTGAAGCGCCGCCCGGTGCCGTCGAGGACGTCGAGGGCGACGACGTTGTCGGCGGTGCGGCCGTAGGCCACGGCGTGCGGACCGCAGGCGTTGTTGCCGATCATGCCGCCGAGGGTGCAGCGGGCCTGCGTCGACGGGTCGGGTCCGAAGCGGAGCCCGTGCGGGCGGGCGGCCGCCTGCAGCGAGGTGAGCACGACACCGGGGTCGACGGTGGCGGTGCGGGCCTCGGGGTCGACGTCGTGGATGCGGGTCAGGTGCCGGCTGACGTCCAGGACGACCCCGGGCCCGACCGCGTTGCCCGCGACCGAGGTGCCGCCGCCGCGCATGGTCAGCGGGGTGCCGGTCTCGCGGCACACCTGCGCCACGGCGAGCACGTCGTCGACGTCGCGTGCGACCACGACGGCGGCCGGGACGACCCGGTAGTTGGACGCGTCGGTGGAGTACTCGGCCCGGACCCGGACGCCGTCGTCGACCTGCGGGCCGACCACGCGTCGCAGCCGGTCGACGACCTCACGGCCGTCCGCCCCCACGGCCGGGGACTCCTCGAGGATGGTCACGGCTGCAGCCCTCCGGGGTCTCTCGGACCGGCCGGTCCGTGCTGCGGCCAGTGTGCCCTGAGGCTGCACGGGCCCAGCGACCGGGCCCAGCGACCGGTCCCACCCCGACCGGTCCCACGTCGCCGGGGCGGTCGGCGGTGGCCCCGAGCCGGCGGCCCGGGCCACCTGCCCGATCGGGCAGGTGGGGCCTGGTCGAAGGTACGGACCCCCGTTCGGGAGGTCCCTGCGCGTGTACCGTCACCACACGTACCCCCTACGACGTGGGCGCGGTCCCCCCGACGACAGGTGGGCACCGCAAGGAGGACCATGGCCGTGCTCAGTGCGACGACGCCGAGGCAGCGCACCGCCCGCGAGGCCAACCACGGTCACGCCCCGCTGCCGCTGGTCAAGTTCCACGCCCCCGAGGTCGTCTTCGGCCACGGGTCGCTGGCCGAGGCGGGTTTCGTAGCCACTCGCCTGGGCGCCGCCCGCCCGTTCGTCGTCACCGACCCCGGCCTCATCGAGGCCGGGTGGGTGGCCGAGCTGCTGGGCCACCTGCGCGAGGCCGGCCTGCACCCGACCGTCTGGTCCGGGGTGACGCCCAACCCGAAGGACCACGAGGTCGCGGCGGCGTCGCAGTGCTACGCGGCGTCCGGCAGCGACGTGATCATCGCCATCGGCGGCGGGTCGTGCATCGACGCCGCCAAGGGCGTGGCGATCCTGTCGGGCAACGGCGGGAGCATCCTCGACTACGCCGGGATCGACCGGGTGTCCCAGCCCATCCCGCCGCTGGTGATGATCCCGTCGACGTCGGGTACCGGGGCCGACGTCTCGCAGTTCTGCGTCGTGTCGGACACCGTGCGCTCGGTCAAGGTGACCATCATCGGCCGCGCGCTGGTCCCCGACGTGTCCATCACCGACCCACGGTTGCTCACGACCATGCCGGAGCTGCTGAACGCGGCCACGGGCCTGGACGCGCTGACCCACGGCATCGAGGCGTTCGTCTCCCGGGCTCACAACCCGCTGGCCGACGGCCACGCCCTGAACGCGGTGCGCCTGGTCACCTCGAACCTGGACCTGACGGTCACCCGACCGACGGACCTGCAGGCGCGGGCGTCGATGGCACAGGCCAGCCTGGAGGCCGGGCTGGCCTTCAGCAACGCGATCCTGGGAGCGACGCACGCCATGAGCCACCAGGTGGGGGGTCTGCTGGACGCCCCGCACGGCGTGGTCAACGGGGTCCTGCTGCCGCACGTGATCCGCTGGAACGCGGAGCAGGACGCGACCCGGTTCGTGCCGCTGGCCTCGGCGGTCGGGATCGACACCTCGCGGCTGGACGCGACGGACGCGGCGTGGGCGCTGGCGGACGTGGTGCGCGAGCTCGGTGACCGGGTCGGTGTGCCCCGGGGGCTGCGGGAGCTGGGGGTCTGCGACGCCAACGTCGCCCAGCTGGCCCGGACCACCCTGGAGGACGCCTGCCTGACGACGAACCCCCGCGACTCGACGCACGGCGACATCGAGGCGCTGTTCCGGGCCGCGCTGTGACACCCGAAGTGCCGTCACGGTCCGGGTGATGACTCCCGAGCCGGTGCGGGACGGCACCGCCGGGGTCCCGGCACCGAGCCTGGCCGTCCTGACGGGCGTCCGGTCGGGCAAGCACGGCTACTACCTGGAGTACCGGCGCACCGCGGAACGGCTGGCGACGGCCGTGGCCTCGATGGACGACATCTCCCGCGCGCTCGTGCAGACCGTCGCCGGACCGAGGACGGTGCTGGAGGCGGTGCTGCGGGCGGCTGTGCAGCACGTGCCCGCGCAGGCGGTGGTGCTGGCTTTCGGGCGCAGGGAGCTGCCGGCGGCCTCGCCCCGCTACCTGGTGGTGCGGCCCGACGGGTCGCTGGCCGACGTGGTGGACCCCCGGCTGCCGACGTGGGTCGCGGCGGAGGTCGAGCGGCTGCGGGAGGGCCGCTGGGCCGAGGACCGTCGTCCCAGCGACGCGGCCGCGGCCACCCCGGCGGGGCCGTGGCACCGGGTCCGGGCGACCCTGGACGGGCGCTCCGTGGGGGCGCTCTCGCTGGCCCCGCAGCCGGGGATGGCCGTGCAGCCCGCCGACCTGCCGGTGCTGCGCACGCTGGCAAACCAGGCGGCGGTCGCGGTGCACAACGCGGCGCTGTACCAGGAGAGCGTCCGGCTCCGGACCCGCAGCGAGCGGCTGTACGAGGAGGCTTCGCGGCAGGCCGCCGACCTGGCCCAGCGCAACCGGGAGCTCGAGGACGTCAACGCCCGGCTGGTGGCCGCCACCCAGCGGGAGCTGCTGGACGTGGAACGGCACCGCATCGCCCGCGAGCTGCACGACAGCGTCACCCAGCAGGTGCTGTCGGCCGGGATGCTGGTGGACATCTGCGCCACCGACGCGGCCGCCCTGGGCGAGACCGGGCAGCAGGTCGCGGCCCGTCTGGACCACGCCCGGTCGCTGACGGCCGAGGCGGTCGAGCAGCTGCGGCACGCCATCTGGGCGCTGTCGCACGAGCACGGCGACGGCGCGGCCGGGCACGACCTGCCCGGTCTGCTGCAACGGGTCACCGACCAGCACCGCATGCACCTGGACACCGCCCTGCGCATCGAGGGCTCCCCCCACGACCTCACGCCCGACACCTGCCACGCCCTGGCCCGCATCGCCGGCGAGGCGCTGTTCAACGTCGCCGCGCACGCCGGGGCGCGCCGGGCCGTGGTGCGGCTGGTGCACGGCCGGGACGGGGGCCTGCGGCTCAGCATCGCCGACGACGGCCAGGGCGACCCCGCCGCGCTGCGCCGTCTGCTGCGCCTGGAGCAGGTGGGTGACGGCGACGGCCGCCACCGGGGTCTGGTCAACATGGCGGAGCGGGCCCGCGAGGTGGGCGGCCGCTTCGCGGTGCACCGGTCACGGATGGGCGGGGTCCGGATCGACGTCGACCTGCCGGTCGAGGCGGTCCGCGAGCAGACCGGCCCGGCGAGGCCATCGCCGTGAACCCGGGCGTCGACATCGTCGTCGTGGACGACCACGCCGTGGTCCGCCACGGACTGCGCCTGGTCCTGGAGCGCGAGCCGGACCTGCGGGTGATCGGGGAGTCCGGCGGCGGCCAGGACGCGCTCGACGTGGTGGCG
Source organism: Aquipuribacter aurantiacus (assembly GCF_051216895.1). NCBI lineage: Bacteria > Bacillati > Actinomycetota > Actinomycetes > Micrococcales > Intrasporangiaceae > Aquipuribacter > Aquipuribacter aurantiacus. The sequence continues at coordinate 211,234 of NZ_JBPKAO010000005.1, read as the reverse complement.
GCCACCCGGCCCGACGTGGTGCTGCTGGACCTCAAGCTGTCGCCGACCTCGGACACCGAGGGCCTGGAGCTGTGCGGGAGGCTGCACCGCGCGCACCCGGACCTAGGGATCCTGGTGCTGACCAGCCTGCTCGAGGAGCGCCTCGTAGTGCAGGCGATCCACAACGGGGCGACCGGTTACGTGGTCAAGGACGTCGACACCTCCGAGCTGGTGCGGGCGATCCGGGCGGTGCAGCGCGGCGAGAGCGCCTTCGACTCCCGCTCCGCGGCCGCGATGGTGCGCAGCATGAGCCAGGCCACCCCCGGGGGCGGGCGGGCCAGGGCGCTGACCGAGCGCGAGCTGGAGGTGCTGCGGCTGCTGGCCCGCGGGCACTCCAACCGCGAGATCGCCCGACGGCTGTTCGTGTCGGAGACGACGGTCAAGTTCCACGTGGGCAACCTGATGCGCAAGATGGAGGTGTCCCGGCGAGCCGAGGCCGTCTACGCCGCCAGCAAGCGGGGTCTGATCTAGGTGATGGGGCCGGGCCGGTCCAGCACCAGCCAGCCGCCGTGGTCCTCGGTCACCCGCCACGCCCAGCCGCTGCTGCGGCCGAGGCGGCGCAGGTCCGCCAGGGTCAGCGTGCGGACGTGCCCGTACGCCGCGGTGGCCTCGTCCTCCAGGGGCACCGCGAGCACGACCCGGTCTGTGGCCAGCCGGCACGCCTCGGCCAGCACGGCCCGGCCGTGGTCCTCGGGCACGTGCTCCAGCAGGTGTAGCGCCGTCACCGTGCGCACCGCACCGTCGGGCAGCGGCACCCGCGCCGCGTCGCAGCGCAGCACGTCCAGGGCCCCTCCCAGGCGCGGCGCGACCGCGGCCAGGAGCCGCATCGTGCCCTCGCTCACGTCGCTGGCCGTCACCTGCTCCCCCCGCCCGGCCAGCTGCAGGGGGAAGAAGCCGAAGCAGGACCCCAGGTCTAGGACGGGCCCGAGGGTGACCTCCGCCAGGCCGCGTCGGTGCACGGGCGCGAACTCCTCCAGTGAGCCGTGCCACGGTCTGCGGTCCGCGGCCTCGGGCCCCGCCGGGGCCTGGAGCCGCGCCAGCGTGTTGCGGTAGAACCGCTCCCACGCCTGGAGCGCGTCGTCGTGGCAGGAGCGCACCACCCCGGTGAAGCAGCGCTCGAACACCTCGCTGCCGGTCAGCCAGCCCGGCCCGAACAGCTCGGCCTGCAGCAGCCCGGCCAGGTCGTCGTCGACCTGGTCCGGGCGCAGCCGGTGCCGCAGCAGCAGCCGCCCGTCGGGGTCGGACGCGGTCTCGAAGTGCTCGGTCACCACGGGCGCCGCGGGACCGGGCACCGGCCCGACGGCCGCCCGCACCACCACGACCAGGTCGTCCTCGTACCGACCGGGGGGCATCGGGGCCAACGGGTCGATCGGGCGCGGCCCGGCCCGGTCCAGCGGCACCGACCTCATGCCCGTGCCCCCGACGCCTGCAGGGACACTCGTTCCAGGCCGCTCAGGTCCTGCACCACCTGCACCCGGTCGCAGAGCTCGGCGTAGCGCGGCAGGTCGCAGCTGCCCAGGCCCCAGGAGTAGCGCGGCTCCGGGGTCAGCCAGACCGTCTCCCGGACCCGCCGGGTCATCTCCTCGAACGCCACCAGACCCGGCTCCCGGCTGTTGCCGCGGCCGTCGCCGAGCACCAGCAGGGTGCTCTGCCGGGTGAGGGCCGGGCCGTGCTCGTCCAGGAACGCGGTGAAGACGCTGCCGTAGTCGGAGTCGGCGTCCACGTCGAGGACCCCGCCCGCAGGCAGGCCCGCGACCACCAGGCCCAGCGCCTCCTCGGCCTGGTGCTCGGCGAACAGGTCGGTGATCTCGACCACGTCGGCCACGAACGCGAAGCTCCTGACGGCGCGGACGTGGCTCTGCAGGCCGTGCACGAGCTGCAGCGTGAACGCCGTGGAGGCCCGGACCGACAGCGACACGTCCGCCAGGACGACCAGACGCGGCCGGTCCTCCACCCGCGACACCGTGACCGGGCGGAACGGGACGCCGTCGTAGCGCATGTTGGCCCGCATGGTCCGGCCCCCGCTGATCCGGCCGTGGGCGGACTCGCGCCGCCGCGGCCGGGGCGCGCCGTGCAGGCTGCGGACCACGCGGCGCAGCGCCTCCTCCAGCGCGGCGCGCTCCTGCTCGTCCACCCGACGACGCTGGCTCGTGGTGACGTCGCGGGTCTCCACCTGCCGGTCCTCGAGCTCGACGAGGCGCTGCAGGTACTCCCGGAGGCGCTCGGGCAGGTCCGACAGCAGCCCGCCGAGGCGCCGCCGCAGCTCGGCCAGCTCGTCGGGGTCCACGTCGCCGCCGTCCTCGCCCGCCGCCTCCAGCCAGTCCAGCAGCGCCTGCTCCTGCCCGGCCGTCAGGGCCACGTCGACCGACGGCCCGGGGTCCGTGGCCAGGTCCCCCGGCGGGCCGTCGTGGGCGAAGCGCTCGGTGCTCAGCTGCACCCGGGCGGCCTGGTCGGCCGTGCTCTCCTGGTCGGTGGACAGCACGACCTCGTCCGTCATCGAGGCCAGGTCCAGCTTGTCGGCCTCCTGGTGGCGGTTGTACTGCTCGGCCAGGTCCTCCCGGTCGAAGAAGTCGCGGATGTCCGCCGGTTTGCCGTGGGAGTGACCCTGCTGGGGGCTCTGCGAGGGCTCCTCCGACAGCGTGAACTGCTCGACGTCCTCCTCGTCGCTGAGGTCGTCGTGGGCGTGGCCGTGGCCGCCGTCCTCACCGGCGAGGACCCGTTGCAGGCCGAAGAACGCGTCGAAGACCCGGTCGAACACCTCCAGGTCGCGCCGCTCCTTGACCAGGGTCACCGTCAGCGCGGCCCGCAGCGTGGCCCGGTCGTGCAGCACACCCGGCTGGGCGGCCGCCACGGCCGCGTCGACCAGCTCCGGGGTGCTCACCCGGACACCGTGCAGCCGCAGGAACCGCACGAAGCGGTGGACCGCGCCGTCCACGGCTACCCGCTCCGGCGCCGGCCGAGCCCGGCGGCGAAGGACCGTGCGCCCTGACCCGCCGGTGTGGTCGGGCGCCGGGCGGGCCCGGCGGCGGCGGGCGCGCCGTAGTACGCCTCGTCGTGCCGACCGGGCGTGTCCTTGGCCGCCCGCACCGCCACACCGTCGGGGCCGTGGTCCGCGTCGTGGCCGGGGCCGTGGTCGTGGTCCGCGTCGTGGTGGTGACCGTGGGCGCCGGGCAGGTGCGTGGGGACGTCCGCGTTGGGGTCGACCAGCCGAGGCAGCGCGGCCACGGTCCGCTGCAGGTCGCGCTCGTACTTGACTACGACGCTGGCGGTCTCCGACAGCACGGCGGCGTCGAGCTCGGCCACCCCCAGCACCGCCAGGGTCCGGGCCCAGTCGACGGTCTCGGAGATGCTGGGCGGCTTGCGCAGCTCCAGGTCGCGGATGCCCCGCACGACGTCGACGAGGCGCTGCGCCAGCGCGTCGGGCAGACCGGTGTCCTTGGAGCGGACGATCTCCAGCTCGCGGGTGGGGTCCGGGTAGTCGATGAACAGGTGCAGGCAGCGGCGCTTGAGCGCGGCGGACAGGTCGCGGGTGTTGTTGGACGTCAGCACGACGTACGGCACGTGGCGGGCCACGAACGTGCCGATCTCCGGCACCGACACCTGGTTCTCGGCCAGCGTCTCCAGCAGCACGGCCTCCAGCGCCTCGTCGGCCCGGTCGACCTCGTCGATGAGCAGGACCACCGGCTCGGGCGAGCGGATGGCCTCCAGCAGCGGCCGCGGCGCGAGGAACCGCTCGGAGAAGAAGACGCTGTCCTCGGCGCCGATGCGCTCGACGGCGTCGTGGAGGCTGGTGGCGTCCCCGACGACCTGGCCGATCTTCTCGCGCAGGATCTGTGTGTACAGCAGCTGCTTGCCGTAGTCCCAGTCGTACAGCGCCTTGGTCTCGTCCTGGCCCTCGTAGCACTGCAGCCGCATCAGCCGGCGCCCCGTGGCCGCGGCGAGCGACAGCGCCAGCTGGGTCTTGCCCACCCCGGCCGGACCCTCCAGCAGGACGGGTCTTCCCAGCCGGGTCTGCAGGAACACGGTCGTGGCCAGGCGCCGGTCGGCCAGGTAGCCGTGCTCCTCGAAGCGGGTCAGGACGTCGTCGACGTCGGCGAAGTCGGGCACGTCATCGGGCACGTCGTCGGGCATGGGCTCTCCGTGGTCGGTTCGGGTGGCCGGTTCGGGTGTCCGGGTGCGGGCGCGCGCGGGGGGCACGCGCGCCCGCACCAGGTCGGGGGCGAGGGGGACGCGGCTCAGGTGAGCAGGTCGTCCAGGTCGCCGTTCATGCAGTGGTCCACGACGGGGCGCACCGTCTCGAAGGTGCACTCCTTCGCGTTGCCGGGCGTGCACGCGTCACCCAGCACGTGGTGGGTGATCCGGTCGACGTCCTTGTCGTCCCCGGTGATGACCGCCGCGTTCTCGTAGAACGCCGTGGGCCCCTGGCCGAGGCGGTTCTTGGAGTACGACGTCGCCGTCACGTCGGTGAACTTCTCGGGGATGCCGACGTCGCGCAGCAGCCGGATCGCCGCGCCCAGCGCCGCGTCGGCGGCCTGCACGTCGGTCATGCCGTGGGTGTCGATGCCCATGGCCCGGGCGATGTCCGCGAACCGCTTGTACTGCGAGGGCATGTTGAACGCCCACACCCGGGGCAGGGCGATGGCGTTGTTCAGGCCGTGGTGGGTGTCGTAGAACGCGCTCACCGCGTGCGAGATGGAGTGGATGATGCCGAGCCCACCGGAATTGAACGCCTGGGCGGCGATGTACTGCGCGTACATCATCCCCTCCCGTCCGACCAGGTCCTGGCCGTTCCAGACGGCCGCCCGCAGGTGCTCGGACGTCAGCTTGATGGCGTGCAGCGCGTTGCCGAGCGACGGCTGGAAGTTCAGCCGCGAGACGTACGGCTCGCTCGCGTGGGCCAGCACGTCGAACCCGCACTGGGCGGTGTAGTCGACCGGACAGTCGAAGTAGAGCACCGGGTCGTCGACGGCCAGGGTCGCGACCGAGGCGTCGTCGAAGGCGACGTACTTGTGGGGGTTGTCGGGGTCGGTCGTGGTGTCGGTGATGACGTAGGCCCACGACGTCTCCGAGCCGGTGCCGGCCGTGGTGGAGACCGCGATGTGGGGCGGGTTCTGCGGGTTCTCGGACTTGTTGAAGCCCTCGAACTCGTTGACGTTGCGACCGTCGTGGGCCACCGAGATGCGGGCGCCCTTGCACGCGTCGTGCGACGAGCCGCCCCCGATGGAGACGAAGCTGTCGCAGGTGTTCTCCTGGTACATCGCGACGGCGTCCATGACGTTGTAGTCCTTGGGGTTGGACTCCACCTTGTCGTAGACCACGACCTCGAGGCCGTGGTAGCGCATCGACTCGACGATCTTGTGGACGATGTCGGTGCCCCGCAGGCCCGACGTCATGACGAGGGTCTTGCGGAACCCCAGCTTCTTCGCTTCCGGACCGATGAGCTCGTGCGCCCCCGGGCCCATGAGGGCTCGCGGGAACGGGTGGAACTCCTTGATCGGGAAGGGCTTGAGCAGCTCTTCGACCTGCATGGCGATCCTCTCTCCGTCGTCCGCACCGTTGCGGTCGGGGTGAACGTAGGACGCCCGCGGCGGAGGCAGAAAGGGCTCCGGCGAGACCCTGTCCGGGGTCCCTCCGCACGGTGGGGAGGGCACCTGCCCGACCGGGCAGGTAGGGGTGCCCGTTGGGACGGTTCCGGTCCCGGGAGGGTGTTCGGCGGCCGGTCGCTGTCCCTACCGTCGGCACCCCACGGGCACGTCGGCGGCACCGCAGCCGCCCGGCCCTCGACGAGGAGGACAGCCATGGACGACACGACGGCCCTGGACGACCGGACCGCCGAGCAGGACGTGCCGGCCGCCGACGCGCAGGCCACCGACGCGCAGGCCGCCGACCAGCCGGCCGGTGCTCCGGCGACCGAGGACCTGCTGGACGAGACGCTGGTCGACGAGGTGTCCATCGACGGCATGTGCGGCGTGTACTGACCGTGGCCGGGCCAGCGGACGCACCCCCGGGACCCGACGGGCTCGACGACGCCTGGGAGGTCCACCCGGCCGTGTCGGTGCGCGAGGAGGACTTCGGGGCGCTGCTCTACCACTTCGGCACCCGCCGGCTCAGCTTCGTCACCAGCCTGCCCCTGCTGGGGGCGGTGCGCGCCCTGGCCGGGGCACCGAGCGCCGCGGCCGCCCTGGACGACGTCCTCGGCACCGACGCCCCGCCGCGCGAGCGGGCCGCCCTCGAGCGCGGCCTGCTCGCGCTGGCCGCGGGCGGCATGGTCCGCCTCCGCGGCCGGGCCACCACCGACCAGGAGGTCCCCGCATGACCCTCACGCCCGCCGCCCCGTCCCGCCGGCTGCTCGACCGCTTCGAGCACGGCCTGACATCGCCCATCTGCCTGACCTGGGAACTCACCTACGCCTGCAACCTCGCGTGCGTGCACTGCCTGTCCAGCTCCGGCCGCCGCGACCCGCGCGAGCTGAGCACCGCGGAGGCCGAGCACGTCATCGACGAGCTGCAGGCGATGCAGGTGTTCTACGTCAACGTCGGCGGCGGTGAGCCCACCATCCGGCCCGACTTCTGGCACCTGCTCGACTACGCCGTCGACCACCAGGTCGGCGTCAAGTTCTCCACCAACGGGGTGCGCATCGACCGGCTGCGGGCGCAGCGGATCGCCGCCACGGACTACGTGGACGTGCAGGTGTCCATGGACGGCGCCACGGCCGAGGTCAACGACGCCGTGCGCGGCGCCGGGTCCTACGCGACGGCGCTGCGCGCGCTGGAGAACCTGGCCGAGGCCGGAGCGGGCGACGTCAAGCTGTCGGTGGTCGTCACCCGGCACAACGTCGGCCAGCTGGACGACTTCGCCGCCCTGGCCGCCCGGTACGGCGCGGTGCTGCGGGTCACCCGGCTGCGCCCGTCCGGTCGCGGTGCGGACTCCTGGGACGACCTGCACCCCACCGCGGCCCAGCAGCGCGAGCTGTACGCGTGGCTGCTGGCCAACGGCGAGGGCGTGCTGACCGGTGACTCGTTCTTCCACCTGTCCGCGCTGGGCGAGCCGCTGCCCGGGCTCAACCTGTGCGGGGCGGGACGCGTGGTCTGCCTCATCGACCCCGTCGGCGACGTGTACGCGTGCCCGTTCGCCATCCACGACTCGTTCCTGGCCGGCAACGTCCGCAGCCCCGACGGCTTCACGGGCGTGTGGCGGGACTCGGAGCTGTTCGCCGACCTGCGCAACCCGCAGACCGGCGGGGCCTGCACCCGCTGCAGCGCGTTCGACTCCTGCCGCGGCGGCTGCATGGCGGCCAAGTTCTTCACCGGCCTGCCCCTGGACGGCCCGGACCCCGAGTGCGTCCTGGGCCACGGCGAGAGCGCCCTGGCCGCCTCGGCCGGGGTCGTCCCACCCCGCTCGGGGGTGGACCACTCCAAGCCCGGGGCGCGCGTCCCGGTGCCGCTCGGCATGCCGGCCCGGCGCGTGGACCGCGCCTGCGACACCAGGCCGGTCTGAGCCCCGGACCGACCGCACCACCCCGCGCACCACAGACGACGGAGGAACCCCCATGGGCAACGCGGCCTGGTTCGAGACGGTGGCCGAGGCGCAGCGCCGCGCGAAGAAGCGGCTGCCCCGCTCGGTCTACAAGGCCCTGCTGGCGGGCTCGGAGCGGGGGGTCAGCTACCAGGACAACCTCACCGCGTTCGGCGAGCTGGGCTTCGCCCCCCACGTGGCGGGGGCGCACGCGGAGCGCGACCTGAGCACGAGCGTCATGGGCCAGGCCATCTCGCTGCCGGTGATCTGCTCCCCCACCGGGGTGCAGGCCGTGCACCCCGACGGCGAGGTCGCCGTGGCCCGGGCCGCGGCCGCCCGCGGCACGGTCATCGGGCTCAGCTCGTTCGCCAGCAAGCCGCTGCACGAGGTGGTGGCGGCGAACCCGCAGACGTTCTTCCAGGTGTACTGGCAGGGCGACAAGGACACGATCGTGCGGCGGCTGGACCGGGCCAGGGCGGCCGGCGCGAAGGGGCTGATCGTCACCCTCGACTGGTCGTTCAGCCACGGCCGGGACTGGGGCAGCCCGACCATCCCGGAGACGATGGACCTCAAGGCGATGGCCCGGTTCGCCCCGGAGGCCCTCGTGCGGCCGCGGTTCCTGTACCGGTTCCTGCGCTCCGGCGGCATCCCCGACCTGCGGGCCCCCAACATCGGCGAGCCCGGCAAGCAGGCGCCGACGTTCTTCGGTGCCTACGGCGAGTGGATGATGACGCCGCCGCCGTCATGGGACGACGTGGCCTGGCTGCGCGAGCAGTGGGGCGGGCCGTTCATGCTCAAGGGCATCTCGCGCGTGGACGACGCCCGGCGCGCGGTCGACGCGGACGTGACGGCGATCTCGGTGTCCAACCACGGCGGCAACAACCTCGACGGCACCCCGGCCCCCATCCGCATGCTGCCCTCGGTGGTCGACGCGGTCGGTGACCAGGTCGAGGTGGTGCTGGACGGCGGCATCCGCCGGGGCAGCGACGTCGTCAAGGCCGTCGCGCTGGGGGCCCGGGCGGTCATGATCGGGCGCGCCTACCTGTGGGGGCTGGCCGCCAACGGCCAGGCCGGGGTCGAGAACGTGCTGGACGTGCTGCGGGGCGGCATCGACTCCACGCTGCTCGCGCTCGGCCACGGCAGCATCCGCGACCTGACCCCCGACGACGTCCTGGTCCCTCCCGGCTTCGTGCGGGAGCTGGGGGTCGGGACGTCGGCGTGAGCGTCCCCACGCTCGCCCGCCTGACCTGGACCGAGCTCGAGGGTCGTCGGCCGCTGCTGGTGGTCCCGGTGGGCTCGACCGAGCAGCACGGACCGCACCTGCCCCTGGGCACCGACTCCGTGGTCGCGGAGGCGCTCGCCCGGGCCCTGGTGCAGGACCTGCACGCGGACCACCCCGACCTGGACCCCGTGCTGGCGCCTCCCCTCGCCTACGGCGCCAGCGGGGAGCACGACGGGTTCCCCGGCACGGTGTCGGTGGGCCTGGAGGTGCTGCGGCTGGCCGTGGTCGAGCTCGGCCGGTCCGCGCGGTCGTGGTCCGGGCGGCTGCTGCTGGTCAACGGGCACGGCGGCAACGCCCGGGCGCTGGCCGGGGCCGTCGACCTGCTGCGGCAGGAGGGGTCGGACGCCGCCTGGTGGCCGTGCACGGTGCCACGGTCGGCCGTGCCCGCCCCGGACGCGCACGCCGGCCGCACGGAGACCTCGCTGCTGCTGCACCTGGCCCCCGCCGACGTGCGCACCGGTCGGGCCCGGCCCGGCGTGGTGGCCCCGGTCGAGCAGCTGCTCGGTCGGCTGCGCGCCGACGGGGTGCGGGGGGTCAGCGCCAACGGCGTCCTGGGCGACCCCACGGGCGCCGACCCGGCCGAAGGTGCCGCAGCCCTGGCGGACATGCTGGTGCGCGCGCGCAGGGCCACGACGGCCTGGCAGGTCGGGGCGGACGGCCGGTTGCTGGCCGTCGCGTCGCCCCGGTCGGCGTGACGGCCGTGGCTGCCGCACCGCCCGGGGCCCGTCGCGTGGCCGTGGTCACCGGGGCCGGCCGGGGCATCGGCGCCGCCACCGTCGCGGCGCTCGTGGCCGACGGGCTGTCCGTCGTGGCCGTCGACTCGTGCGCCGACGACCCCGCCGTCGGCTACCCGCTGTCCCGGCCCGAGGACCTGGACGCGCTGGCCGCGCGGTGGCCGCGCCAGGTCGTCACCGTCATCGCCGACGTCCGCGACCCGGACGCGGTGCGCGGCGCCGTGGACGTGGCCCGCGAGCGCTTCGGCGGCCTCGACGTGGCTGTCGCCGCCGCGGCCGTGGTGGCGGGCGGGCAGCCGCTGTGGCAGACCCCGGCGGCGCAGGTGCACGCCCTGCTCGACGTCGACGTGCTGGGGGTGCTGCACCTGGTGCAGGCCGCGGTCCCCGTGATGCTCGAGCGCCCCGCACCGCGGCAGGGGCGGGTCGTCGCCCTGGCCTCGGCGGCCGCGCACACCGGCCTGTGGCACCTGGCGGCCTACTGCGCGGCCAAGCACGCGGTGCTCGGGCTGGTGCGCGGGCTGGCGGCGGACCTGGTGGGCACCGGGGTCACCGCGACGGCCGTGTCCCCCGGGTCGACGGCCACGCCCATGCTGCGGGCCACCGCCGACCTGTACGGCCTGGCGGGCGACGCGGGCCTGACGCAGCTGGCCGAGCGGCAGGGGGGACGGGTGCTGGACACGGCCGAGGTCGCGGCCACGGTGGCGTGGCTGTGCTCCCCGGCCGCCTCGGCGGTCACGGGCACGGTGGTCCACGCCGACGGCGGGTTCGCGGGGTGAGCACCACGGCCCGCGGGCCGGGGGACGGCCCGGTGCCGGTGGGCACGGTGTGCGTCCTGGACCCCGACGTCGTCAGCGGCGACGGGGGCCGCATCCTGCTGGGCGGGTCCCCCGCGGTCATGCTGGTGCTGCGCCCGGCGGCGGTGTCCCGCGTCGTCGACGGGCGCGTGGTCGTCACCGACCGGGTCGCCGGGGTGCTGGCCCGGCGGCTCACCGACCGCGGCCTCGCCCACCCCGAGGCCGACCCCGGCCTGCCCGGGTGCCCCACGGCGGCCGACGTCACCGTGGTGGTCCCGGTCCGGGACAACCCGGCCGGGCTGGCGCGGCTGCTGGCGTCGCTGCCGCCGGTCGGCCAGGTCGTGGTGGTGGACGACGGGTCGTCGGACCCCGGACCCACGGCGCGGGTCGTCACCGGCCCCGGTCGCACCCTGCTGCGCCACCCGACGTCCCGCGGGCCGGCCGCCGCCCGCAACACGGGCCTGCGCGAGGTGCGCACGGACGTGGTCGCGTTCCTGGACTCCGACGTCGTGCCCGACCCGGGCTGGCTCGACCCGCTGCTCGGCCAGCTGGCGGACCCTTTGGTCGGCCTCGTCGCCCCGCGCATCGCCGGACTCGTCGGCGGGCCGCCCGGGGCGTCCGGAGCGTCCGGGGCGTCCGGGCCGCCCGCGGGGACGACGGCCGGGTCGGGGTGGGTCGCGGCCTACGAGCACGCCCGCTCGTCGCTCGACCTGGGCCCGCGCCCGGCCCGGGTGCAGCCCGGCGGGCGCGTGTCCTACGTGCCGAGCGCGGCGCTCGTGGCCCGGGTCCGCGCGCTGGGCGACGGCTTCGACGAGACCCTGCGGGTGGCCGAGGACGTCGACTTGCTCTGGCGGGTCCACGAGCAGGGCTGGCGGTGCCGCTACGAGCCCGCCTCGACGGTGCGTCACGACCACCGCACCCGGGTCGGGGCGTGGCTGCGGCGCAAGGCGTTCTACGGCACGGGCGCCGCCGAGCTCGACCTGCGCCACCCCGGCCAGGTGCCGCCGCTGGCCACCCCGCTGTGGTCGGCGCTGCTGGTCGCGGCCCTGCTGGCCCAGCGGCCCTGGTCGGTGCCGGTCGCGGTGGCGGTCCAGGCCGCGGCGACGGCCCGGCTGGCCCGGCGGCTGCGGGCCTGCCCCCACCCGGTCGAGGCCGCGGTGCGCACTGCGCCGCGCACCACGGTGGGGGCGCTGCTGCAGACGGCGTCGGCGCTGGTGCGCACCTGGTGGCCGCTGTCGGCCCTGGCCTGCCTGGTCTCCCGCCGGGCCCGCCGGGCCGTACTGGTCGCGGCGGTGGTGGACGGCGTCCTGGACCACCGGCGCACCCGACCCGCCCTCGACCTGCCGCGCTACGTCCTGGCCCGCCGCCTGGACGACCTGGCCTACGGCTGGGGCGTGTGGCAGGGCTGCCTCCGGCGACGCCGGCCCGGGCCGTTGCTGCCGCGGCTGCGCTGAGCCCCGCCCGGCGGTGACGCTCAGCCGCGCCCGCCCAGCAGGTCGTTGGCGCAGCGCAGCACCTCACGGTCGAGCAGGGAGTCCGGGTCGGCGAGCGGGCGGCAGCGCACGAGCAACGAGACGCGCTCCCCCGGCAGCAGGGTCAGGAGCATGTCGTCGACCACCGCCTCGGGGTCGACGCCGTCGGCCAGCAGCGCGAGGTCCTTGACGAGGTCGAGGGCCTCGACGTCCACCCGGTACCCGTCCCGGACCGTCGTCACGGTCGCGCGGAACGGCAGGACGGGCAGCGGGAGGTCCCGGTCCTCGGCGAACCACCAGAACGCCCTCGCCGCGACCGCCGGCTCCGACCCGACCGTCTCGCCGGGCACCCGAGCGGCCGAGCCTGCGACGGCCCGACCGACCGCACCGCCCCCGCCCCCGCCGTCCTGGAACGTCGCCACGAGCACCTCGCCCCGCGGGTCGCCCGGTCCGGCCACGTCGGCCGGGACGACGACCTCACGGGTCGCCCGGGCCGGGACGTCCACCGGCAGCGTCACCGACGCGAGCTCCGTGCCGTCCAGCCCGAGCCGCCGCACGACCAGCTCACCGACCAGCGCGTCGGCGTGGTCGTCGACCACCACGACGGCCAGGTCGTCCCCGCGCGGCTGCACCGTGACCAGCCGGTCGGCGTGGGCGTGGCGCAGCGCGTACAGCGTGGGCTTCGCGCGCCCGTCGCCGTCGACGGCCGACCACGACGTCACCGGCCAGCAGTCGTTCAGCTGCCACACGATGCTGCCGGAGCAGTGCGGGCCGAGCGCCCGCAGGTGCTCCACCGCGGTCCGCACCGCGCGCGCCTGGTTGAGCGACATCGCCCAGTGCCAGTCCCGCATGTGGTCGGGCACCGGCAGGTGACGGACCAGGCCCCGCTCGAGCTTGCGCTGGCCCTCCATCGCCTTCTGGTGCACGAGCATGCCCGGCGACTGCGGCGTCAACGGCTCGTCGGACACCGACCGTCGCAACGTCGACCAGGTGGGCGGGCCCTGCCAGCCGAACTCGCTCGTGAACCGCGGCCGGTGCGCCCGGTAGTCCAGGTAGTCGCGCTCGTTCCACACGTCCCACACGTGCGTCAGGCCGTGGGCGTCGGCGTTGGGATGACGGACCTCGCCGCCCGGCCCGGCAGGGGAGAACGGGCTGCCCGGCACGTAGGACCGGCCCGGGTCCAGCTCGGCCAGCAGGTCCGGCAGCAGCCGGGAGTAGTAGCCCTCCCCCCAGGTCTTGCCGTCCAGGCGCACCTCCCACTCCCAGTCCACGAAGCCCCACAGGTTCTCGTTGCCGCCGTTCCACAGCACCAGGCTCGGGTGCGGCGACAGCCGGGTGACGTTGTCGCGGACCTCGGCGACGACCTCGCCGCGCAGGGGCTCCTCCTCCGCGTAGCAGGCGCACGCGAACAGGAAGTCCTGCCAGACCAGCAGCCCCCGCTCGTCGCACTCGTCGTAGAACGCGTCGGCCTCGTAGATGCCGCCGCCCCACACCCGGACCAGGTTGACCCCGGCATCCTCGGCCTGCTCAAGGCGACGCGCGTAGCGGGCCCGGTCGACGCGGTGCGGGAACGCGTCGTCGGGGATCCAGTTGACGCCGCGCACGAACACCGGCTCCCCGTTCACCAGCAGCGTGAACGCGGTACCGGCCTCGTCGGGGGTGCTGCGCCACTCCACGTCGCGGAACCCGACCCGGCCGTGCCAGTCGGCGATCACCTCACCGCGGTCGTCGACGAGCCCGACCACGACGTCGGACAGGGGCTGGTCGCCGTGGCTGCGCGGCCACCACGGCTGCGCACCCGGCACGTCGACGTCCAGGTCCACGGTGGTCGCCCCGGACGAGACCTGCACCTGACCGGCACCGGTCGCACCGGGTCCCGTGACCGACACCCGCACCGTCAGGTCCCCGGACGCCCCGGGCGCGTGCTCCAGGTCCACCGCCACCCGCAGCCGTCCTCCCCCGTCGACCAGCGACGTGGTCGGCCGCACGCCGACGACCCGGGCCGTGGACCACTCGAGCAGCTCGACCGGCTTCCAGATCCCCGCCGTCACCAGGTCCGGGCCCCAGTCCCAGCCGAAGTTGCAGGCCATCTTGCGGACCGCGTTGTACGGGTGGTGGTTGACGTGCGGGCGGGTACCCAGCGCCAGGGACTGCGCGTCGGCGTACCGGACGGCGCTGGCGAACCGCACCGTCAAGGTGTTCGCACCGACGACGAGCCGGTCGGTGACGTCCACGACGTGGGTGCGGTGCTGGTTCGCCGCCTCCAGCAGCGGCGAGCCGTTGAGCTCGACGTCCGCCACCGTGTCCAGCCCGTGCCACACCAGCGAACGCCGCTCGCCCGCCCCGGGCTGCCAGTCGAACGTCGTCTCGTAGACCCAGTCCGTGAGCCCGATCCAGGCCAGCAGGGCCTCGTTGTCGTCCAGGTACGGGTCCGGCACCAGCCCGGCGGCGAGCAGGTCGGTGTGGACCGTCCCCGGCACGGTCGCGGGCACCACGCCGGCGTCACGGACGTGGTCGGGGACCGGGCCGTCGGCCGGGCGCAGGGTCCAGCCGTCGTGCAGCGACCGGGTGGTGACGGACATGGGGGCACCTCTCGTCGACGACCACCCACCCTGGGCCCTGGGGCACCGGCGCCACCACCGCGGCACGCGGACGACGCCGCGTCGGACGACGGGACCGGCCCCTCAGCGGGACCGGCCCCTCAGCGGGTCCGGCTCCCGGCGGCCGGGCAGGTCGCGCCCGCAGCGAGGCCCGCGGGGTCCAGCACCGGGGCCGCTCGCAGCCGGGCGACGTTGACGGCGTACCAGGCGTCCGGCGGCGACCCCACCATCGCGGTGAGCACGCAGGAGCGCTCGGGCTCGGGCAGCCGGGCCACGGCCGGCACGGCGTCGGCGGACAGGCCCTGCAGGTAGGCCAGGTCGAGGGCGCCGCTGCGGGAGAACCGGTCGACGTTGTACGAGGCCGCCGTGGCGTCCGGCCCGACGAGCGCCAGCAGCAGCACCGCGCCGCCCGCCGTGACCGCGACGGCTCGCGGCAGCAGCCCCGACCGCCGCGTCAGCCAGGTGAGGGCGACCAGGACGACGACCACCGCGAGCCAGACCTCGAACACCACGACGTACAGGCGCATGGAGGTGGCGCCGAGCTGCCCGGTGTAGAAGGCCATCCGCGACAGCGCGCCGGCCACCACCGCCAGGACCAGCAGGGACATCGTCCCGCCCCCGACCAGCAGCAGGCGGACCTGCCGGGCGTCGCCGCGGTCGACCCGACGGGCCGACCAGCCGAGCGTCAGCAGCAGCAGGGCCGTCACCGCCACCAGCTGCCCGAAGCCCTCGCGCGCCCACTGCGCGGGGGTGACCCCGGTGCCGGCCAGCGCGGCCTCGGGGTCGAACAGCACCGCGCCCTGCACGATCAGGAACAGCAGCAGCACGGCGTCGGCCAGCAGCAGCGGCAGCGCCCACTCCGCGGCGGACGGGCTCGGACGCGGGGTGCCGCGCTCGGGGGACGGCGGCGCCAGGGACGCCACACCCAGCCCGAGCACCATCAGGGCCGCCAGGACCCCCAGCGCCAGTCGGGGACCGAGCTCGTCGGGGACCCGGAGGGCCACCAGCCGCGCGAACGCCGGGTCCGCGGCGGCCAGCAGCTGCACGAGCACGACGACCAGGACGACCCCCGCGGCGGCCCCGCGGGCCCACGCCCACGGGTGCGCGGGTGCGCCCACCGCCACCGGGGGACGCCGGAGGAGCCACGCCAGGCCGCGGAACCCCGAGACGGCCCAGAGCACGGGCGCGGCCGCCAGCCCGGACCAGGCCCTTCGCTCCAGCGACACCATGGCCAGCAGGCCCAGGCACGCCGCGGTGCCCAGCGCGGCCAGCTGCCCCTCCGCGCGCAGCGACGGCACCAGGGCGAGCAGCCCGGCCAGCCCCAGCGCCGCCCGGTCACCGGGCAGCCCGGCGCGGCCGCGGCGGTGCAGCACGACCACGACCACGGCCCCCAGCAGCAGCACCGTGAGCGGGAGCCCGGCCCGCTGGTCGAGCAGCGTGGCCGAGGCCAGCAGCCCGGTGAGGGCGCAGGCCGCCAGGAGCGACCACGGCGTGCGGCGCTGCGGGGCCGGCCACCAGGGCGGACGCGGCGGGCCCAGGACGGGCGGGACCCCCGGGGGTGGTGCCGCGGCGGGCACGGCCGTCACCGCGACCCCCTCCCCCGACGGGCCCGCGACCGGTCCAGCGAAGCCGCTCACGCGTCCACCCGCCCCGGCAGCTCGACGCGCACCCGGCAGCCCACCTCGCCGGGGACGACCGCGATCCGCCCGCCGTGCAGCGCCACCGCCCAGCGGGCGATGGCCAGGCCGAGGCCGGTGCCACCGTCGCCCGGCAGGCCGGCCCCGCCGCGCCGGAACCGCTCGAACACCTCCGACCGGTGCTCGGCGGGGATGCCCGGGCCGTCGTCCTGCACCTCGACGACCACTGCGCCAGCGGCAGGCCCCGGTCGGGCCGACACCCGCACCCGACCGTCGGTCCCACCGTGCCGGCACGCGTTGTCCAGCAGGTTGGTCAGCACCTGGCGCAGCCGCGGCTCGTCGGCCCAGGCGCGGGTGCCGGCCGGCACGTCGACGTCGACCGGACGGTGCCGGTGGGCGCTGCGGACCTGCGCCACCACCTCGCTCACCAGGACCCCCAGGTCGACGTCGGCGGGGTCGAGCTGCTCGGCCCCGCCCTGGGTACGGGCCAGGTCGAGCAGGTCGTCGAGCAGCAGCCCCATCCGTTCGACCTGCACCAGCGCGTCGCCGAGCGCCTCGTCGTCGGCGACGCGCACCCCGTCGACGAGGTTCTCCAGCTCGGCGCGCAGCGCGGCGACCGGGGTCCGCAGCTCGTGGGCGACGTTGGCGAGCAGGGCCTGCCGCTGCTCGTCGGCCTCGGCGATCTCCCGGGCCATCGTGGTGAACGCCCGGGCCAGCTCGCCGACCTCGTCCCGGCTGCTGGTGGCGACCTCGGTCGCGGGGCGTCCGGCGGCCATCTCGCGGGCGGCGGCGGTCATCTGGCGCAGCGGCGACGTCATGCCGTGCGCCAGCACGTGGGTGATCAGCAGGGCGACCGCCATCGCGAGCACCAGCGTCCACAGCACCGGCACGCCGAGCGCCCGCGGGCCCAGCTGGGCCACCAGCAGACCGACCGCGAGGCTGGCCGCGACGACCAGGCCGAGCTTGACCTTGATCGAGCGCACCGGGTCCAGCGGCCGCAGGTCCACCCCGTGCCCCGGCTCGCCCCTCACGCCACGACCTCCAAGGCGTAGCCGACGCCCGCGACGGTGCGGATCCGGTCGGGACCGAGCTTGCGGCGCAGCGCCTTGACGTGGCTGTCGACCGCCCGGGCGGCGCCGGCACGGGCCCCCGAGCCGTCGTCGGGCCAGGCCCAGACCTCGACGAGCAGCCGCTCCCGCTCGACCACCGTGCCGGGGCGGCGGGCCAGGGCCAGCACGAGGTCGAACTCGGTCCGGGTCAGGTGGACCGGTACGTCGCCCACGACGACGCGGCGGGCGCCCGGGTCGACCCGCAGTCCGCCGACGTCCAGGGCGGCCACGGGCGCCTGCTGCTCGGCGGCCAGCACGGCCGCCCGCTCGACGCGTCGCAGCAGCGCGGCCACCCGGGCGACCAGCTCCCTCGGGCTGAACGGCTTGGTCAGGTAGTCGTCGGCGCCGACCGCCAGACCGACCAGCCGGTCGGTCTCCTCCGCCCGGGCGGTCAGCATCAGCACCGGCACCGGGCGGCGGGCCTGGACCCGGCGGCAGACCTCGATGCCGTCCAGGCCGGGGAGCATGACGTCGAGCACGACCACGTCGGGCGGGTCGGCCTCGGCGACCGTCACGGCGGAGCGCCCGTCGTGCACCACCTCGACCACGTACCCCTCGCTGACCAGCCGTCGTCGCACGGCGTCGGCGATCGCCGGGTCGTCCTCGACCACCAGCACGCGACGACCCGTCGTCCCCCTGCTCTGCATGACGTCGACGCTATCGGCGGGCGCCCGCGGACCACCGGCAGGAACCGTGGAGATCCCGTGGAGATCACCGCCCGCCACGGGTCGCCGGGCGCCGCGGCAGGGCGCACACTGACGAGGAGTGCGGCACCCGGACCCGTGGGGCACAGGACGCGAACCCCGCTGACGGAGGCCCTGCATGAGCACCCTGACCCCTGACCGCCGCCCGCCGCGGGACCACCAGCAGACGCTCTACGCCGAGCTGTCCGCCGAGGTGAAGGGCATGGGCCTGCTCACCCGGCGACCGGGCTGGTACCTCACGCGCATCGCCGTCGGCGGCGTCGTGCTGCTCGCGCTGGTCGTCGTGCACGTGCTGCTCGGCGACACCTGGTGGCAGCTGCTGCTGGCCGGGGTCACGGCCGTGGTGCTCACGCAGGTCGCGTTCCTGGGCCACGACGCCGCGCACCGGCAGGTGTTCGCGGGCGGGCGCGCCAACGACTGGACCGCCCTGGTCGTCGTCAACCTGATGCTGGGGATGAGCTACGGCTGGTGGACGGGCAAGCACAACCGCCACCACGGCAACCCCAACCGGATCGGCAAGGACCCCGACATCACGTCCTCGGTGATCGCCTACACCCCGGGCGCGGTGGCCTCGCGCACCGCGCTCGGCCGCCGGCTGGCGGGACGGCAGGGCTGGTTCCTGTTCCCGCTCATGCTGCTGGAGGGCCTGGCCCTGCACGCCCACGGCGTCCGCGCCGTCTTCGGGCGCCGCAGCTTCGCCCGCCGCCGGGTGGAGGCCGCCCTCCTGGTGGCCCGCCTCGGTGGCTACGTCACGGTCCTCCTGCTGGTCCTGCCGCCCGGCAAGGCCGCGGCGTTCCTCGGCGTGCAGGTCGCGCTGTTCGGGCTCTACATGGGGCTCGCGTTCGCGCCCAACCACATCGGCATGCCCGTCGTGCCCGCCGACTTCAGCCTGGACTTCCTGCGCCGGCAGGTGCTGATGAGCCGCAACGTGGCCGGCGGGCGCGGCGTCGAGGTCTTCATGGGCGGGCTCAACCTGCAGATCGAGCACCACCTCTTCCCGAGCATGCCCCGGCCCCACCTGCGTCGGGCCCAGCCGGTGGTCCAGGCCTTCTGCGAGCGCCACGCCGTGCCCTACTCCCAGCCCTCGCTCGGGCAGGCCTACGCCCGGGTGACCCGGTACCTCAACCGCGTCGGCGGCGCGCGGCCGGACCTGTTCCAGTGCCCGCTGGTGGCGCAGTACCGGCCGCGCACGTAGGCCGCCCTTCCCGCCGCGACGGGGTCGGGTTAACGTCCGCCATGCCTCAGCACAAGATCCTCCTCGACGAGTCCGAGATGCCCACCCGCTGGTACAACCTCGTCGCCGACCTCCCGTCGCCCCCGCCGCCCCCGCTGCACCCCGGTACCCACGAGCCGGTGGGCCCCGAGGCGTTCGAGGCCCTGTTCCCGATGGCCCTCATCGAGCAGGAGGTGACGACCGAGCGCTACGTCGACATCCCCGAGGCCGTCCTCGACGTCTACCGGCTGTGGCGGCCGAGCCCGTTGTACCGGGCGCACAACCTGGAGAAGGCCCTCGGCACCCCGGCCAAGATCTACTACAAGTACGAGGGCGTCAGCCCGGCCGGGTCGCACAAGCCCAACACCGCCGTGCCGCAGGCGTACTACAACGCGCAGGCCGGCGTGAAGAAGCTGACCACCGAGACCGGCGCCGGGCAGTGGGGCACGGCGCTGGCCTTCGCCTGCGCCCTGTTCGACCTGACGTGCGAGGTGTGGCAGGTCGGCGCCAGCTACGACCAGAAGCCGTACCGCCGGATGATGATCGAGGCGTTCGGCGCCGTGGTGCACCGCTCCCCCAGCGCGCTCACCGCGGCTGGCCGGGCCATCCTGGCCGAGCGCCCGGACCACCCCGGCTCCCTCGGCATCGCCATCAGCGAGGCGGTCGAGATGGCCGCCCCCGACCCGGAGGTCCGCTACGCCCTGGGCAGCGTGCTCAACCACGTGCTGCTGCACCAGACCATCATCGGCGAGGAGGCGCTGCTGCAGCTGGCCAAGGTGGGCGACACCCCCGACGTCATCGTCGGCTGCACCGGCGGCGGGTCCAACTTCGCCGGGCTGGCGTTCCCGTTCCTGCGCGAGAAGCTGGCCGGTCGCAACGACGCCGTCATCCGGGCCGTCGAGCCCTCGTCGTGCCCGTCGCTGACCCGTGGGGTCTACGCCTACGACTTCGGCGACACGGCGGGGCTCACGCCGCTGATGAAGATGCACACCCTCGGCCACGACTTCGTCCCGGACCCCATCCACTCCGGCGGCCTGCGCTACCACGGCATGGCTCCGCTGATCAGCCACGTCTACGACCTCGGGCTGATGGAGGCCATCAGCGTGCAGCAGACCGAGGCGTTCGCGGCGGGGCTGCAGTTCGCCCGCACCGAGGGCATCCTCCCGGCGCCCGAGCCGACCCACGCCCTGGCCGCCTGCATCCGCGAGGCGCTGGAGTGCAAGGAGTCCGGGGAGGAGAAGGTGATCCTCACCGCGCTGTGCGGGCACGGCCACTTCGACCTGGCCGCCTACGACAGCTACCTGTCGGGGCGGATGACCGACGAGGACGTCAGCCCCGAGCGGTTCGCCGAGGGGCTCGCGACGGTGCCGGTCGTCTGAGGGTCACACCCGCCCGACGGTCGCGATGTCCTCGTGGAACTGCGCGGCCTGCTCGGGCGACACGGTGGCCCGGGTGGCGCGGATCGCGTCGAGGTAGTCCCTCGTCGCCGGTCCGCGCCGCCCGCCCGGCTCCTCGTGCAGCGCGGCCTCGAACGCCCGCTGCGACGCCTTGCGGGCCGCGTACTCGATGTCGGCCGGGGAGAACCCGTCGCTCGCGGCGACCACGGCCGCCAGGTCGAGGTCGGCGTGCGCGGCCGCCGGGACGTAGCGGGCCCAGATCGACCCGCGGGCGTCGGCGTCGGGCAGCCCGATCGGGATGACGTAGTCGAAGCGGCCGTGCCGCAGCAGCGCCTCGTCCAGGGCACGGACGAAGTTGGTCGCGCACACCAGCAGCCGGCCCTCCTGCTCGCGGAACGCCGGGATGGTCTTGAGCAGCTCGTTGGTGACCCCCTGCAGCGGTGACGGCGGCTCCCCGGAGCGCCGGGCCGCGATCTCCTCGACCTCGTCGATGAACACCACGGCGTGCTCGAGCTCGGCCACCTTCTGGAACGTCTGCCGCAGCGCGGCCGCCAACCCGGCGGCGTCCGAGGCCAGGCGGGACGGGAAGATCTCGACGAAGGGCCACTCCAGCCGGCTGGCGATGGCCTTCGCGAACGTCGTCTTGCCGGTGCCGGGCGGCCCGAACAGGACGACGGCCCGCGGCGGGACCACCCCCATCTCGTCGGCCAGCTCGGGCTGGGCCAGCGGCATGACCAGCTGCCGCTCGAGGACGTCCTTCTCGTGCGTCATGCCGCCGATGGCGTCCCACAACCCGTGCGGCAGCAGCCGTCCGCCCAGCTCGGCCAGCGACTCGCGCTCCTTGTGCTGCACCGGCAGCTCGCGCTCCAGGTAGCGCAGGTGCTTCTTCTCCTCGAACCCGCGCTCGGTGAACGCCTCGTCGTGGGCGACCTCCTCCGGCAGCAGGACCGACAGCGTCGACAGCCCGGCCGGCGCCATCGACGCCTCCAGCGCGGCCAGCAGCGCGGCGGCCACCTCGTGGCCACCACCCGCGGCGTGCACGAACACCACCCAGCCCTGCGAGCGCGCCGCCCGACCGACGGCGGCACCCACCAGCTCACCACCGTCCACCGCGACCACGGCGTGGTCGGAGCGGCAGGACGCCAGGACCTCCGCCAGGGAGTAGACCGGCTCCCCCGCGGTCTCCCGCTGCTCGGACCACAGCCGCAGCACGCCGTCCAGGTCACCGGGGTGGAAGTCACGCACGCGAACGACCATGGAGTGCCTCCTCGGCCCGTCGGCGACGGCGGGTCCACGACGGGGTGGGTCGGACAAGCTCTGCTGCGGGGACTCTAGGCAGGCCCACCGACCGGGCGTGCGGCGGGGTCTCCTCCTGCCGAGCGGGCGTCCGGGCGAGGCCGTCGCGTCAGGAGCGGCGCTCCACCCCTCCGGTCAGGGCGGCGGCGACGGCGACGGCGGCGTGGCCGTCGCCGTAGGGCCGCCCCTGCGGCGCCGACGGGGTGTCGCGCAGCACCGCGTCCGCCAGCCCGTCGGGCTCCGGCGCCAGCACGTTCCAGCCGTCGGCGAGCGTCTCGGTCCACTCCGTCTCGGTGCGCAGCGTCGTGCAGGGACGCTCCAGCAGGTAGGTCTCCTTCTGCAGCCCGCCGGAGTCGGTCACCACGCCGCGGGAGCCGAGCACCGCCGCGACCGTCGCCGGGTAGGGCGCCGGGTCGACGGGGACCAGCGAGCCCGCGGTCAGGTCGATGCCGTGCTCGAGGGCCCGGGCCCGCAGCCGCGGGTGCACCAGCAGGAGCACCGGCACGGGCAGCGTCGCCATCGCCTGGACGAGCGCACGGAGCCGCTGCGGGTCGTCGGTGTTCTCCGCCCGGTGCAGCGTGGCGAGGAGGTAGTCCTCGCCGAGGCCCTCGGGGCGGATCGAGGCCGCCTCCGGCACCTCGCCGGCGAGCACCGCGTCGCGCACCCGCAGGCACACGTCGGCCATGACGTCACCGACGACCTGGGTACGCGCGGCCAGGCCCTCGCGGCCCAGGTGCTCCGCGGCCAGCAGGGTCGGCGCGAGCAGGAGGTCGGCCGCGTGGTCGGTGAGCACGCGGTTGTGCTCCTCGGGCATCCGCCGGTTGAAGGAGCGCAGGCCCGCCTCGAGGTGCGCGACCGGCAGGTGCATCTTCACCGCGGACACCGCGGCGGCCAGCGTGGAGTTCGTGTCGCCGTACACCAGGACCCAGTCCGGGCGGTGCTCCTCCAGCACGCCGTCCAGCGCCGCCAGCATGGCGCCGGTCTGCCGACCGTGGCTGCCGCTGCCGACGCCCAGGTCGACGTCCGGGACCGGTATCCGCAGGTCGGCGAAGAACACGTCGGACATCCCGGCGTCGTAGTGCTGACCGGTGTGCACGATCACGTGCTCGGTGCCGGGCACGGCGGCGAGCGCCTCGGCGACGGGGGCGAGCTTGACGAACTGCGGCCGGGCCCCGACCACGCTGAGGATCTTCATGGCGCCGACCCTAATCGGACGGCCGCCCGAGGGACGATCCGGGCGAACGACGCTGGGCGCGCAGGCCGGTATGTTGACGCCCGCGGCTCTGTCGCCCGCCGGGGGGCCTCGCCGTGGACCGATGTCGACGACCGCCTCGTGAACGGGTCGCGACCAGCCCTTGGTGACGCACGCGTCACCTGACAGTGGAGGTGGCGACACCTGAGCCAGCACCGCCTGATGGTCGTGTCCGGGGACGACCCGCTGGTCGACCGTCGCGCCGCCGCGGTCGCCGTCTCGGCGAGCGCCGCGGGGTGGCAGGTGACCCTCGTCGGCCGCAGCGACGCCGCCGACCACGGCGCCCCCACCGACGGCGACGTGGTCCGGTCCCGCTGGCGCGGTGCCGACCTGCTGCGGCTGCCGTGGCCCACGAGCACCGACCCGGACGACGCCCTGCTGCGTCGTGACCCCGTCTACCGGGCCATCACGGCCTTCGGCTACCCGGACCGGACCACTGCCGCCGCCGTCGGCCGCGGCCTCGCGGTCCGCCGTCGACGGGTGGTGGTCTCCCGCACCGGCCACGGTCCGGCCCCCTCCCCCGCCCACGTCGCCGTCGTGCTGGCCGGCGGGCTGCACAAGGCCCGCACCCGTCTGACGTCCGCCACCAAGGTGTCGGCGCTGGCCCGTCGTCGGCGCGACACCCACCGCTCCGCCGCCGCGGCCGATGCCGTCGAGCTCGAGTGGGGACGCCGCCTGGACGGTCTGGTGACCGAGGCGGACGTGGTGTGGGTGGTGGGCGACCTCGTCCTCGCCGCAGCCGCGGGAGCCGTGACCCGGCTGGGCGACGAGGGACCGGCCCTGGTCTACGACGTCCGGTCCGACCTCACCTCCCCCGACGCCGACCGGCCGGGGACCCGGCAGCGTCGCCGGGCCGCCGAGGACCGCCACGTCGGTGCGGTCGACCTGCTCGTGGTCCCGTCCCCTCCCCTGGCCCGGCGGGTCACCTCCCGCTGGCAGGCACCGACGGCGCTGGTCCCCGAGGCCCCCGTGCCTGCGGCCGCGTCCCCCGAGGACGCACCCGGGCTGCGGGAGCAGGTCGGTGCTAGCGAGCGGGACGCCCTCGTGGTCGTCCCCGACGCGCACCACCGGCACGTGACCGAGGCCGCCCGCACCGTGCTGGAGACGCTGCCGGACCTGCCGAAGGTGCGGTTGGTGCTGCTCACGACCCGGTCGGAGCGGGCGCTGCGCAAGCTCCGGGAGCGGGCCTGGGAGCTCGGTGTGCACAGCCGCGTGCACCTGCTGCACGACCCGCCGGACGTGGCGCTGCTACGGCGTGTCGACGACGCCGACCTCGGCCTCGTGGCCCGGCCCCCCGGTGGGCAGCGCGGCCTCGTGCCGCCCTCGACCTACGCCTCGCTCGTGGCCGCGGGGGTGCCGGTGCTGGTCGCAGCCGACCCGCTGCTGCGCGACGCGGTCGTGCACGACGGGTCCGGGGACGTCGTGGACACCGGCGACGCCCGGGCGCTGCGGCGGGCCCTCCAGCGCTCGGTCCGCTGGTCCGCCGTCGTCCGGCGCCGGCTCGCCGAGCACCCGCCGGTGGTCCCCACGTGGGACGACGCCGCCTTGTCGACGGTCCTGCAGCGCGTCACCGGGGCCCCGGCACCGGTCGCCGCGGGCGGCACCGGGGTGGACAACGGGCTGGAGCGGCAGGACGGCGTCCCGGTCGACCACCGCTTCCTGGGCGTCGGGCCGGCCAACTTCGCCGGCCAGGGCCATCTCTGGGCGACGGCGGCCCGGAGGGCGGTCCCGGGGCTGCGCACGGAGGTGTTCGCCATCCGTCGGCCCGGTCTCACCTTCCCGGCGGACCGGTTGCTCGAGGGCCGCGCCCTGCGCGGGCTGGCGGCGCAGGTGGCCGAGCAGCAGCACGTCCTGTCCTCGTACACGCACCTGCTGGCCGAGGCGAACCGACCGGTGTTCGGCGGGTTGAACGGGGACGACCTGTCCGGCGACCTGCCGGCGTTGCGGCGGTACCGGGTCGTGGTCGGTCTGGCGCTGCACGGCTCGGAGGTCCGTGACCCGGTCGCCCACGCCGAGCGCGTCCCGTGGTCCCCGTTCGCGGTCCGCGACGAGGACGACCAGACCTACGTGGACGCGATGGCCGGTTTCGTGGCGCGGACCAAGGCGCTGGTCGAGTCGTTCGACGGCCCGGTGTTCGTGTCCACCCCGGACCTGCTGGACGACGTCCCGGACGGCATCTGGCTGCCGGTGGTCGTCGACACCGACGGCCCGGTCGGCGAGGTCCCGCTGCTCGGTGAGCGCCCCGTCGTGGTGCACGCCGCGTCGAGCTCCAGGCTGAAGGGCAGCGCGGTGGTGGACGACGTCCTCGGCCGCCTCCACGAGCGCGGCGTCGTGGAGTACCGCCGGTTGCGTGGGGTGCGTCCGGAGCAGATGGCCACCGAGCTGGCCGCGGCCGACATCGTGCTCGACCAGTTCGCGCTGGGCAGCTACGGCGTGCTCGCGTGCGAGGCGATGGCCGCCGGCCGCGTGGTCGTGGGGCACGTGCGCCCCGAGGTCCACGAACGCGTCGGACGGCCGGTACCGATCCGGGAGGCGACACCGGACACCCTGGAGCAGGTGCTTCTGGACGTGCTCTCCGAGCCGGCGGGGGCCCGGGAGCTGGCGGCGGCCGGGACGTCGTTCGTGCGCGAGCTGCACGACGGGCGACTCTCCGGCGAGCTGCTCCGGACCCACCTGCTGGACCGCCAGCCGGACGAGTGACGTCGGGCGGCCCGGGCCCCGTGGGGAACGGCCCGCCCACGCTCCCTCACCGGGGCGCCGCCACGTCCTGACTGCTCGCCCAGGTCCTCACCCGGTGCCGCACCGCCGCGCGGACGGCCGCGGAGTTCACCGAGCCCCGGGAGGCCAGCCCCGGGTCTGACCGCAGCAGCCGCCAGACGAGCGCCTGCGCCTCCACCGGCGCCACCACGACGTCGACCCCGAGGTCGTGCGGGGAGGTGACCGGCACCCGGGACAGCGCCCGACGGGCCAGCAGCGCAGGACCGATGCGCACCATCAGCCCCGACCAGGGCCGGTGCACGCGCTGCGCGCCCGCGTCGCGCCAGCGGTCCAGCGCGTCCAACCGCGGCAGCAGGGACGTGGCCGCGCGCCCCGCCGGGCCCGGGAGCACCCGACCGGCCAGCCGCGCGGCCCGTCGGGCCAGCCGCAGCACGACCGCGGGCCCGCGCAGCACGAGCAGCCGCTCGAGCCGGTCGGGCAGCCAACGGGAAGGGGCGGTGCCGATGTCGACGACGTCGGCGGCGACCGGGAGGCCTCCGCCGGCCGCCACGTGGGTCGTCGCCCACACGGTGAGGCGACCCCCCACCTCGGACACGAACGTCTGCGCCTGGTGCGCGAGGCGCGCGTTGCCCGGCTGGACGGCCACCACCAGGACATGGGGCTCGGTGTCCGGCAGGCCGGTCTCACCTGCGAGGCGTCGCTCGAGCAGGTCGACGACGGCGGTGCGGTCGGCCTCGACGACGTCCTGCCGCGCCAGGTCCTCCTGGGCGGCTGCGACCAGGTCGGCGTCCGTGGGGTCGGCCACCAGCCGGAGCAGCCCGAACGACAGCGCCTCCCGGACCGCGGTGGCGGCCCCGGGGACGTCCGGCAGGACGACGGAGCCCCCCTCGCGCAGGACCGGCAGCCACGCACCCACCTCGGCGGGGTCCGTGGACCCCAGCAGCACGGGCTCACCCACCGGCGACCACCTCTCTCAGCTCGACGTCCACCAGGCCGACGAGGCGACCGCGCTCGAACCGGCGGGCGTAGTCACGGGCGGCCTCGACGTCGGCCTCCGTCAGCGTCGCGGCCTGCTGGGCCGCGGACCGGAACGCCGCCGCGAGCGCGTCGGGCTCCAGGCTCTCCGCGACGTGGACCAGCGGGTGCCCGCGGCTGACGTTGACCGCGTCGCAGGCCGGGTCGCACGCGAGCACCATCGGCTTGCCGACCGCCATGCTCTCGAAGATCTTGCCGGAGGTGATGAAGCGGCCACCGGCGACCAGCAGGACCAGGACGTCGAGCTTACCGTACACCTCGGGCACCTCGAGCTTGGGGACCGGTCCGCGGTAGACGACCCCGGAGCTCGCGGGGTCGGGCAGCAGCGCCTCGATCCGGGCGCGGGACCGGGCGAAGAACCCGAGCCGGCCCCAGATGTCGAACTCGGCGTCGGCGAGGTCGCCCGTACGGGCCCGTCGCCAGCCCTCCCACACCTGCTCGTGGGGGTGCAGCTCGGTGACGGTCCCGACGAAACCGAAACGCGGTGTCCGCCCGGGCTGCGGCGGGGCGTAGTCCGCGAACGTCGTGACCTCGGGGTCGTAGCCGTTGTGCACCACCCGCATCCGGTCGGCGGCGTCCGGGTACCGCTGGGCGTGCCACTGGCGCAGGCCCTCGTTGACGAAGACCACCCGCGCGGCCGAGCCGATCATCCGTCGCTCCCAGCCCCAGGCGATGTGGTCCGGGGGCAGACCGGGCTGCTCGGTGACCATGTCCAGGGTCCAGGCGTCGCGGTAGTCGAGCACGTAGGGGATGCCCGACAACCGGTGCACGGCCCACGCCGCCGCGAACGCGCTCCACGGGTTCCCGCTGGCGAGCACGACGTCGACCGGGTCCGTGCGGTGGGTGCGGAGAGCGGCCCGCACCAGACCGGGGATCCAGCCGGCGTAGCGCTCCGGGAAGACGCGGGTCTGCACGAGGTTCCACACGTCGTCGTGGACCTGGCGGAAGGTGCCGCGAAGCCAGCCCCACTTGCGGACGTCGCCGACCAGGTGGTCCTGGCGCATCGGCACCCGCACCACCTCGACGCGGGGGTCGACGTGGTCGAGCAGGCTGTCGTCGCGCGAGCCGGTGACGTCGTCGAAGAAGGACTCCGCGACCGTCAGCACCGTCACCCGCCACCCGAGCGCGGCGAGGTGGTTGGCGGTGCCGAGGCCCCGGTAGGCCCCGCTGCCGCTGGACGGCGGGAAGCCGAGGACCACGAGCACCACGTGCGGGGGGCGCCCCCCCGGGGTGGCGGGTCGACGCGCAGAGGGCACGGATGGGCTCCGGGGAAGACGACGTTCGGGCGGTGGTCACCGGGCGGGACGGCCGCCGGTCGCGTCACCCTAGCGGACCCCCGACGCAGGTCCACGACCTGCGGGCGGAGACCGATGCCGGCCGAGGCGGGCGTTGGGCCGAACCGGTCCGTCCTTCGCCGGTACGGGGCAAAACCGCCCGCGGCGCGCGGGCCCAAACCTACGCTGGCCCGACGCCCGGCGGCCGGCTCGGCGCAGCTCCTCCCGACCACGCGCGCGAGCGCCTGCCCCCTGGTGGACCACGATGCCTCTCCTGCCCCTTCCCCGCGGTTGTCGCCCGGTGGTCTCCGCCCTGACCGGGGCCGTGCTCGTCGTGACGCTGACCGGTCCCGCCGGCGCCACCGTCCCGGTCGCCCCGCCGGTGGACGAGCGGGTCACCGCCGCGGTCGCCGACCTGCCCGACGACGGCGAGGTCCGCGTCGTGTCCGTCGAGCTGGACGACGACCGCCCGGTCGTGACGGTGGAGACCGCCGCCGACCCGTCGGCCGCCGAGGACCTGCTCGTGCAGCGGGCGGCGGACGACGACGTGGTGTCCCTGGGGCTGGACTCGGTCGTGCGGACGGCCGACCACGCGGTCAGCACCGACCCCCTCCGGGTCGAGCAGTGGGGCATGGGGACGCTGCGGGCCGAGCACGTCTGGTCCAGCAGCCGGGGCGACGGCACCGTCGTGGCCGTCATCGACTCCGGCGTGGACGGCACCCATCCCGACCTGACCGGACGGGTGCTGCCCGGCGCGGACTGGGTCGAGGCCGGCGGGGACGGCTGGGCCGACCGCGACGGCCACGGCACGCACGTCGCCGGCGTCGTCGCCGCGGTCCCGGGCAACGGCATCGGTGTCGTGGGTCTGGCCCCCGGCAGCCAGGTGCTGCCGCTGCGGGTGCTGGACGAGAACGGCGAGGGGTACTCCTCGGACGTGGCCGACGCGGTGGTCGAGGCCGCGCTCTACGGGGTCGACGTCATCAACCTGTCGCTGTCGAGCGACTACGACGACCCGTGGGTGGCGGAAGCGGTCGAGTACGCCCTCGGCGAGGGGGTCGTGGTCGTGGCGGCGGCCGGCAACGCCGGGGACGTCGGCAACCCCGTGCAGTACCCGGCGGCCACCGCCGGGGTCATCGCCGTGGCCGCCAGCGACATCGACGACCGGGTGCCGTCGTGGTCGAGCCGGCACCCCTACGTGGCCGTGGCGGCGCCCGGTGACGAGATCGTCTCCACCGTCCTCGACGGCGGGTACGACTGGTACAGCGGCACCTCGATGGCGACCCCGCACGTCGCCGCGACGGCAGCCCTGCTGCGGTCGGCGAGCCCGACCGCGTCCGTGGCGTCGATCCGTCGCGCACTGACCTGCACGGCGGTCGACATCGAGGCGGCGGGGACCGACACCCGGTCCGGGCACGGCCGCATCGCGCCGGTCGCCGCGCTGCTGGCGGTCGACGGGGCCTGCCCGGTCCCGCCGGCCCCGCCGGCGCCGGCGCCGACGCGGCTGCCGGGGCTGCCGCGGGACCTGAGCGGTGACGGCCGTGCGGACGTGCTGGGCGTGGACGGGGCCGGACGGCTGTGGCTGTACCCCGGGACCGGGACCGGCTTCTCGAGCCGGCGTCAGGTCGGGGTGGGGTTCGGCGCACGTGACCTGCTGGTGCAGGTCGGGGACTTCGACGGCGACCGCCGCGGCGACCTGATCGCCCGCAACCCCGCCGACGGGTCGCTGTGGCTGTACCGCGGCAACGGCAGGGGCGGCTGGCTCGGCTCGGTGAGGATCGGGCAGGGCTGGGGCGGTTTCGACGCGCTGCTGTCGCCCAGCGACTTCAACGGCGACGGCACCAACGACCTGCTGGCCCGCCGCACCGACGGCACGATGTGGCTGTACCCCGGCAACGGCCGGGGCGGGTTCCTCAGGGCCTCGCAGGTCGGGCAGGGCTGGGGCCAGGTCGACCTGGTCTCCGTCGCCGGGGACTTCGACACCGACCGCCGCCCCGACGTCATCGCCCGCGGCGCCGACGGGCGGCTGTGGCTGTACCGCGGCAACGGGCAGGGCCGGTTCCTGTCCGGCCGGGTCCAGGTCGGCAGCGGCTGGGCCACCATGGCCTCCTTGCTGGGCCCGGGCGACTTCGACGGCGACGGCCGACCCGACCTGCTCGCCGTGACCAGCACCGGGACCCTGCGGCTGTACCCCAGCACCGGCAACGGCGGTTTCCGCGGCTCCCGCCAGATCGGCGTCGGCTGGTCCACCATGCGACTGGCCCGCTGACGGGGCAGGCGGCTCAGCCGAACGAGCAGCCCGTGGCGCACGACAGCTGCGCCACGACGACCGGGCGTCCGGCGTCGTCCACCACCTCGACGGTGTCCACCCGGAGCCCGACGGGCAGCTGGTCGGCGGCGATGCCGTAGCTGGGCAGCAGGTCGGTGCCGGTCAGGTCGACGTCGAGCCCGGCCGCGACGGCGCTGACCGGCTCGACCACCAGGCCGCCGTCGCCGACCCGGACGAGCACCTCGACCTCCACGGGCACCTCACCCAGGAGCGGGAGCTCGTAGGGCGCGCTCACCCGGACCCGGTCCGGCGGGACCGCCACCGCGGACCCGGTGACGGCCTCGGCCAGGGCGGGGTCCAGCTGGGACGCGACGGCGGTCGCGGCGTCCAGCCGGAGGGTGGCGTCGAGGCCGCGGACGGACCGCCCGTTCGTCGACACCCCGGTGGCGTCCAGCAGCAACCCCTCCACCGGCACGCCCTCGACGACACCGTCGGAGGCGGTCACCCGGATCCCCTCGAACCGACCGGTCACCAGGGCCACGAGGGCCAGGCCCTCGACGTCGGCCGTGACGTCCCCGAACCCGGCCCCGTCGTCGCTCGCCTGCCGCAGCTGACGTTCGACCTGCTCGGCGACCACGGCCTCGACCTGCCCCCGGGCGAACCACTCAGCCCCCAGGGCGACGCCCCCGAGCAGGACGAGGACGACGAGCAGGGCGGCGAGCGAGCGCAGGGCGGACACCCACCCATCGTGCCTGCTCCCTCACCCGCGGGCGTCGAGGACCCGGAGCATCCGGACCAGCGCGACCTGCCGGTAGGAGTCCTCGACGAGCTCGGCCAGCTCCTCCCAGTCCGCGTCGGCCTGCCCGGGCAACGGCCGCAGCTCGAACGCCAGCCACCCGCTCGGGCCGTAGTACGGCGGCACCGACGCCCGCGGGTGGTGCAGCAGGGCCTCGCGGTCGGTCCCGTCCGGGCGGACCACCAGGCGGGTGTCGCCCTCGCCGGCGATGCCGAGCTGCGCGAAGACCCGCCGACCGGCGAAGAAGGTGGGCCGCCCGTGGGACTCCTTCTCGCTGGTCTCCGGCAGCGCCAGGCAGACGCTGCGGGTACGGGCGAGCAGCGGGTCGTCCTCGTCGTACATGCGTCGGTGCCCCATGCCGGGCAGCGTGGCAGCGACCTCCGACAGGCACCGGAGGAGGCATCCTGGCCCCGTGGACGACGTCGAGCAGGTGCACCGGGTCGAGGCGACGAGCAGCCTCCGACGGCTGGCGCTGGGTGTGCTCATGGGGTGCTTCGAGGGCACGGCGCTGCCGGCGTGGGTGGCGCAGGACCTCGCCGACGGGCTGGGCTCGGTGTGCCTGTTCGGCTCCAACCTGACCGGGGACGACCAGCAGGCCGCCGACCTGGTCGCGCAGGTGCACGCCGCCCGACCCGACTGCCTGGTGGCCCTGGACGAGGAGGGCGGTGACGTCACCCGGCTCGACCAGCACGTCGGCAGCCGCACCGTCGGCGCCGCGGTGCTCGGGGCCGCGGCCGACGTCGACCTGACCCGACGGGTCCACGCCGACCTCGGCGAGCGGCTGGCGGCGGTGGGCGTCGACCTCGACCTGGCCCCGGTGCTGGACGTCAACAGCGCCGCCGACAACCCCGTCATCGGCAGCAGGAGCTTCGGGGCCGACCCGACGGACGTCGAGCACCACGGCACCGCCGCGGTACGAGGGCTGATGGACGCGGGGGTGGCGGCCTGCGTCAAGCACTTCCCCGGCCACGGCGACACCCGTCAGGACTCCCACGTGCAGGCACCGGTGCTGGACGTCCCGCTGGAGCTGCTGCGGGCGCGCGAGCTGCTGCCGTTCGCCGCGGCCGTCGCGGCCGGCGCGGAGGCCCTGATGACGGCCCACGTCCGGGTGCCGGCGCTGGACCCGGACCACCCGGCGTCCACCAGCGCCCGCACCACGTCCCTGCTGCGGGACGAGCTCGGTTTCGACGGCGTCGTGGTCACCGACGCGCTGGACATGGCCGGGGTGAGCGGTCCTCAGGCGCACGGGTCGGTCGAGGCCGCGGCGGTCGCGTCGTTGACCGCGGGGGCGGACCTGCTCTGCCTGGGCGCGGACTGGGACCGGGACCGGGTGCACCGGGTCGTCGACGCCGTCGTACGGGCGGTGGGCGACGGCCGGCTCGAGCAGGAGCGCCTCGTCGAGGCGGCGGGCCGGGTGTCGGCGCTGGGCCACCGCGCGCGGCAGCGACGCGAGCGCAGGTCGCCCACCCGCCGGACCCCGCAGGCGGAGGCGGCCGCGCGGGCCGCCGTCACCACGGCCGCCTGGACGGCGACCCGGGTGAGCGGGCAGGTCCCCCCGGTGGCCGGGGCCGTGGTCGTGAGGCTGGTGGACCGGGCCAACGCCGCCGTGGGCGAGGTCCCGTGGGGGCTGCTGGGACCGCTGCAGGAGCGCGTCGACGGGGTCACCGGGTGCGACGCCCTGCCGTCGTCGGACCCCGCCGCCGTGCTCGCGGGCGGCGCGGGTCGACCGCTGGTCGTCGTGTGCCGCGACAGCCACCGCTCCCCCGACGTGCGCCGCTGGCTGGCCGCCGTGCTGCGGCACCGGCCCGACACCGTGCTGGTCGACCTGGGCTGGCCCGCGGAGGCGACCCCGGTGC
This sequence comes from Aquipuribacter aurantiacus, assembly GCF_051216895.1. Taxonomy (NCBI): domain Bacteria; kingdom Bacillati; phylum Actinomycetota; class Actinomycetes; order Micrococcales; family Intrasporangiaceae; genus Aquipuribacter; species Aquipuribacter aurantiacus. The sequence goes on along the minus strand of NZ_JBPKAO010000005.1, from coordinate 178,245 downwards.
CGCCGGCCGGGGCGCTGGTCCGCGCCCACGGCGCCGGCCCGGCGTCCGCGGCCGCCGTGGCCGACCTTCTCGCCGGCCCCGGCGCCGCGCCCCGACCCCGCTGACGGACGACGGCCCCGCCCGGCCGTGGGGCACGGACGGCGGCCCCGTTCAGCTGCGGCCGGGAGCGGTCTCCGGCATCCGCAGCGCGGCGAACCCGGCGAGCGACACCACGACGGCACTCACCGCGAACGCGAGCGGGTAGCCGCTGCCGTCGGCCAGGGCGCCGGCGGCGAGCGGTCCGCAGATGGCGCCGAGGTCGCTGGCCATCTGGAACACGGCGACGCGGGCCCCGGTCCGGCCCAGGTCACCGACCAGCGCACCCGGGGCGCTGGCGAGGAACGCGGCACCGGCCCCGAAGCCCGCCATCGCCACCCCCGCGACCACGAGCCCGACCGTGCCGGTCACCGGTACCGCGAGCAGCCCGACGAAGGCCGCGCCCAGCCAGGAGCCCAGGACGATGGCGGGGCGGCGGCCCCGGGTGTCGGCCAGCCCACCGGCGAACCGCAGGGTCAGGCCCTGGGCGAGCGCGCCGAGCAGCAGCACCACACCGGCCACGGTCGCCGTGCCGCCCAGGTCCACCACGTACAGCGTCACCAGCGAGTTGCGCACCCCGAAGAGCATCCAGCCGACCCCGAGGTTGGCCACCAGGGCGACGAGGAACACCGGGTGGGCGATCATGCGACGGGTCTCGGCGAGCCGTTCGCCCAGGGGCAGCGCCGCCGGTACCGCCTGGGTGTCCCGGGCCGGCGGCGCGGGCAGACCCAGCCGCGCGACGGTCGCCGCGACGGCGAGGAACCCGGCGTAGGTGACGAAGGGCAGCCACACGGCGACGTCGGTGAGCAGCCCGCCGAAGCCCGGGCCGACCGTGCCCCCGAGCAGGAACCCGCCCTGGAACGTCGCGGTGGCCCGGCCCCGCGACGCCGCCGGGGCGACACGCAGCAGCAGGGTGAGGGCGGCGATGGTGAACGCGGCCGAACCGGCCCCGCCCGCGGCCCGCAGCAGGACGAACACCACGAAGCTGGGGGCGAACCCGGCCGCACCGCTGGTGACGGCCACGACGAGGCAGCCGCCGACCAGGACGGGACGCTCGCCGTAGCGGGCCACCAACCGCCCTCCGGCCGGCCCGCTGACGAAGCGGAAGAACGCGAACGCGCTCACGGCCAGGCCGACGGCGGTCCGCCCCACGCCGAAGCCGTCGGCGTACAGGGCGATCGCGGGCACCACGATGCCGAACCCCAGGGCGACGACGAACGCCACCGCACCCAGCACCCAGACCGGGCGGGGCAGGGGCTCGCGCACGGCCGTGGCCGTCGAGGGGCTGCCCACCCCCGTGATCATGCCGCAGCCGTCACCGGCCCATCGACCGACCGGGCGTCGTTCAGCGCAGCCGGTGGTCCGCCGGGGTACGCAGCCGGAGCCACCGGTACCCGTAGCCCGCCAGCGGGACGGTCGCGGAACCGTCCGCGGACACCCGGACCTCGTCCCCGGCGAGCAGGTCCACCAGGGACCCGTCGTGCTCGTCCTGCGCGAACGTCACGGCCACCTCGACGGGCTCGTCGGCGAAGGAGTGCAGCGCCAGCAGGACCGCGCCCCGGTGGCGGACGACGTGGGCCAGCACGTGGTGGTGCGGCTGGTCGAGGACCTCCAGCTCGCCCCAGCCGAGCTCGGGGCTCTGCCGGTAGCGCCGGGCCAGGTGCGACACGAACGTCAGCAGCGAGTCCGGGTCGTCCTGCTGGGCGGCCACGTTCACGTGCTTCGGCGACCAGGCCCCGGCGACGACGGGGTTGGGCAGGGCATCCTCGGCGGCGGTCGAGAAGCCGCCGTTGACGCCGCTGGTCCACTGCATCGGGGTGCGGACGGCCTGCCGGTCGTCGGCGGCGAGGTTCTCACCCATGCCGATCTCCTCGCCGTAGAACAGCACCGGTGTGCCGGGCAGGCTGAACAGCAGGCTGTAGACCATCCGGGTCCGGCGCTGGTCGCCGCCCGGCTCCTCGCCCAGCATCGACGGCAGCCGACGGCGCAGCCCGCGGCCGAACAGCTGGTGCTCCGGCTCCGGTCCGAAGGCGTCGAACACCTCCTGCCGCTCGTTGGCGTCCAGCTTGTCCAGGGTGAGCTCGTCGTGGTTGCGCACGAACGTCGCCCATTGCGAGCGCGCCGCGGTCCGGGGCCGCTCGGCCAGCGACCGCGCCAGCGGACGGGCGTCGGAGCGGGCCAGCGACAGGTACATCTGCTGCATGGCGACGAAGTCGAACTGCATGTCCAGCTCGTCGCCGTCGGCGCCGCCGAAGAACTCCAGCTGCTCGGGACGGGGCAGGTTGACCTCACCCAGCAGGATCGCCTCGCCGTGGCGCAGCGCGAGGAACTCCCGCAGGTCCCGCAGGAGGTCGTGCGGCTCGGACAGCTGCTCGGCGTCCTCGGCGCTCATGCCCCTGGTCTCGATCAGGTAGGGCACGGCGTCGACGCGGAACCCGGACACCCCCAGCTCCAGCCAGAACCCCATGATCTTGGTGATCTCGTCCCGGACGGCCGGGTTGGCGACGTTCAGGTCGGGCTGGTGGGAGTAGAAGCGGTGCAGGTACCACTCGCCGGACGCCTCGTCGAGGGTCCAGATGCCGCCCTCCTGGTCGGGGAACACGACCTCGGCGGACGTGTCCTCCGGCTCGGTGTCCCGCCAGACGTAGTAGTCGCGGAACGGCGCGTCCTTGCCCTGCAGGGCGGAGCGGAACCAGGGGTGGTCGGCGGAGGTGTGGTTGACGACCAGGTCGACGATGACGCGCATCCCCCGGTCGCGGGCCATCCGGACGAAGGGCACCACGTCACCGAGGGTGCCGAGGCGCGGGTCCACGCCGTAGAAGTCGGTGATGTCGTAGCCGTCGTCCCGCTCGGCCGTCGGGTAGAACGGCATCAGCCACAGGCAGGTGACGCCCAGGTCGGCCAGGTGGTCCAGCCGCCGGGTGAGCCCGTGGAAGTCGCCCGTGCCGTCGCCGTCGCCGTCGGCGAAGGTCTCGACGTCCAGGCAGTACAGGACCGCGCTCTTCCACCACATGTCGGCCCGGGCCGAGGTGCTCACGTCAGCAGCTCCCGGGAGTCCGTGGTGCCGCCGCCGGCCGTGGTGCGGGCCGGGACGACCGGCTCGGCGCGGGTGACGTCCAGCTGCGGCAGGACGTGCTCGCCGTAGGCGTCGACGAAGGCCTCCTGCTCGCGGCCGACGTGGTGGACGGCGATCTCGCTGAAGCCGAGCTCGGCGAAGCCCGCCAACCAGGCCGCGTGCTGGGCCAGGTCGCTGGAGACCAGGACCGTCTCGCGGAGCTGCGACTCCGTCACCTGCTCACCGACCTCGTCGAAGTGCTCGACGGTCTCCAGGTCCCAGCACACCGGGGGGGCGAACACGTTGGTGCGCCACTGGTCGTGGGCCAGGGCGAGGGCCTCGTCCTCGGTGGGCGCCCACGACACGTGGACCTGCAGCCGCAGCGGGCCGGGCCCGTCGTTGGACCGGTACGCGTCGACCATCGTGCGGAGCCTGTCGTGCGAGGCGTTGGTGGTGACCAGGCCGTCGGCCCAGGAGGCCACCCAGGCAGCGGTCTCCGGCGTCACGGCCGGACCGATCAGCGCGGGCGGCACCTCGGGCCGGGTCCACAGCCGGGCCCGGTCGACGGTGACGAGACCGTCGTGGCTGACCTCCTCGCCCGCGAGCAGCGCGCGGATGACCTGCACGCACTCCAGGAGCCGCTGGTTGCGCACGCTCTTGCGCGGCCACGCCCCCCCGGTGATGTGCTCGTTGGCGTTCTCACCCGAGCCCAGGGCCACCCACAGCCGCTGCGGGAACATGGCCGACAGGGTCGCCATCGCCTGCGCGACGATGGCGGGGTGGTACCGCTGCCCGGGGGCGTTGACCACGCCGAACGGCAGGCTGGTGCTGGCCATCGCGGCGCCGAGCCAGGACCAGGCGAACCCGGAGTGGCCCTGCCGCACGCTCCAGGGCGAGAAGTGGTCGCTGGACATGCCGCCGGTGAACCCCACCTCCTCCGCGAGCTGCACGGCGCGCAGCAGGTCGGAGGGGTGGACCTGCTCGTGGGAGGCGTGGAGGCCGATGACTGTCATCGGTCGCTCTGTACCCGGGGCCCCCCGCCGCGAAACGACCCGACCCCGGCCCGGTGCGCACTGGGGCGAGGAGTCCGGCAGCGGCACCCACCGGTGGGGACCGGGTGTCCGGTCGGTCGGCCCCGGCTCACCCGCCGGGGCCCGGGCTAGCCTCGTCCGGGTGGAGGACGAGGGGGTCGTGTTCGAAGGGCTCCGGCTGGGGAGCACGCAGGCCTTCGGCGAGGTGCTCGACTCCTACGACGCGTCGATGAGGCGCCTGGCCCGGTTGTACGTGCCCGAGGACCAGGTGGGGGCGTTGCTGCGGCAGACCTGGTCCACGGCGCTGCCCGGCCTGGACATGTTCACCTGGCACACCACGCTGCGCGCCTGGGTCACCGGCATCTTCGTCACCTACGGCCGGGCCTGGCGCAGCAGCGCCGCCGGGACCGCCCCGGCGACCGCGGCCCACACCCGTGCACCGGCCCTCGGCCCACCGACCGCGCGGGCGCCCGACGGTCCCGAGGTGTCGCCCGACCCCGTGCCCTGGGGCAGCCTCGGCTGGTCCGGGCGGTGGGGTCCGGACGGCTGGCAGCTGCTGGAGGACGTGATGGCCACCCAGCCGCTGGACGTCCGCGAGGTGCTGTGGCTGCGCGACGTGGAGACCTGGCCCTGGCGGGAGGTGCTCGACGCCCTCGGCCTCACCGCCGCGCAGGGCCGTGAGCTCCTGGTCGCGGGTCGCGCGGCGCTGGCCGCCGCCGTCGCCGACCACGTGGGCGCGGACCCCGACCCCCACGGGGAGGGACGACTCCGCACCGACGGGGTCGCCACGTTGCTCGCCTCGCTCCGACCGGTGCACCCCCCGCCGGTGGTCGACCGCGAACTGCAGCGGCTGTTCGCGACCTGGCGCCGGCAGCGGGGCGTCCGCCCCTGGCACCGGTGGCGGTGGGAGCTGACCCGCCGCCGTGACCGGTGACCTGGGTAGGTGCAGGCCCGCGACCGGGCCTGCACCTGCGCCGCATCAGCTGCTGGTGGGGAAGCCCAGGTCCAGACCGGCGTGGCTGGGGTCCAGCCACCGCGTCGTCACGACCTTGGTGCGCGTGTAGAACTTGAACCCGTCGACGCCGTGGGCGTGGGTGTCGCCGAACAGCGACGCCTTCCAGCCCCCGAAGGAGAAGTAGGCCATCGGGATCGGGATCGGCACGTTGACGCCGACCATGCCCACCTGGACCTCGTCGGTGTACCGGCGCGCGGCCCCGCCGTCGTTGGTGAACACGGCCGTGCCGTTGCCGTACTGGTTGGCGTTGACGAGGTCGAGCGCCTCGTCGAACGTGTCCACCCGGACGACCGACAGCACCGGGCCGAAGATCTCGTCGGTGTAGATCGTCATGTCGGGGGTGACGGCGTCGAACAGGGTCGGGCCGAGCCAGAAGCCGTCGGGGGCACCGTCGACCACCGGGTCGCGCCCGTCCACCACGAGCCGGGCCCCGGCCTCGACCCCGGCGTCCACGTAGCCGCGGACGCGGTCGCGGTGCTCCCCGGTGACCAGGGGACCCATGTCGCAGCCGCGCCGACCGTCACCGGTGCGCAGCCCGCGAGCGCGGTCGGCGATGCGGGACACGAGCTCGTCACCCACGCCACCCACCGCGACGACGGCCGAGATGGCCATGCACCGCTCGCCCGCGGAGCCGAACCCGGCGTTGATGGCGGCGTCCGCGGCCAGGTCGAGGTCCGCGTCGGGCAGGACGACCATGTGGTTCTTGGCACCGCCGAGGGCCTGCACCCGCTTCCCGGCACGGGTGCCGCGCTCGTACACCGCGCGCGCCACCGGGGTGGACCCGACGAACGACACCGCGGCCACGTCGGGGTGGTCCAGCAGACCGTTGACGGCCTGCACGTCACCGTTGAGCACCGTGAGGACGCCGTCGGGCAGACCGGCGCGCTGCCACAGCCGGGCCAGCACGAGCGCGGCCCCCGGGTCGCGCTCGCTGGGCTTGAGGACGACCGCGTTGCCGGCGGCGATGGCCACGGGCAGGAACCACAGCGGCACCATGGCCGGGAAGTTGAACGGGGTGATGACCGCGACCACGCCGAGCGGCTGACGCAGGCTGCGGATGTCGACGCGGGTCGACACGTTCTCGTTGGCCTCGCCCTTGAGCAGGCTCGGCAGCCCGCACGCGAACTCGACGACCTCGAGCCCGCGGGACACCTCGCCCATGGCGTCGCTGAGGACCTTGCCGTGCTCCGCGGTGATGACGGCGGCGACGTCCTCGGCGTGGGTCTCCAGCAGCTCGCGGAAGCGGAACAGCACCTTGTTGCGCCGGCCCAGGGACAGCCGTCCCCACTCGGCCCCGGCCGCGACGGCCGTCGCCACCGCCGTGTCCACCTCGGCGTCGTCCGCGAGCGCGACGCGGGAGGCCACCTGCCCGGTCGCGGGGTCGTAGACGTCGTGGGTGCGCCCGGAGCGGCCCTCGACCTCCTGCCCGGACAGCCAGTGGCCCCGGACGGGCAGCCCGTCGCGGACGTCGTCGGTGTGCTCGCGGAGTGCAGAGCTGGTCATGTCATGGCCTCCAGGGCGCGTGCGGTCGGGGTAGGGGTCGTGTCGAGCGGCAGGCCCAGCCAGCGGCGGGCGTTGCGGGTGGTGGCGGTCACGTCGACCCCGGCGCGGACGGCGGTGGTCAGCGGGTCGGCGTCGCCCATGTCGAACGGGTAGTCCGAACCCAGCACGACGTGGTCGGCGCCGAAGGCGCCGGTGGTCGTCGCGACGGTGCGGGCGTCATGGGTCAGCAGGTCGGCGTACACCTCGTGGCTCAGCAGCAGCCGGGACGGGTCGTCCCCCAGGCCGGCACCGGTCTCACCCCGCACCCGCCGACCGTGGTCCCACCGGCCGACGACCGCGGGGACGCAGCCGCCGCCGTGGACGGCCAGCACCCGCAGGCCCGGGGTGGCGGTCAGCCCGCCGAGCAGCAGCGACGCGAGACCGACGGCGGTCTCGACCGGGTTCCCGAGCAGGTTGCGCAGGTAGTGCGCGGACAGCCCGGGGCCTGGCTGCTGCATCGGGTGCAGCAGCACGGGCAGCCCGAGCGCGGCCGCCGCGAGCACCGTGGCGGCGCCCGGCCCTTCGCCGACCGGTACGTCACCGACCAGCGGCGGCAGGGCCACGCCGGCCGCACCGAGACCCGGCAGGGCCCGGACGGCGCTCACGGCCTCGTCCTCGTGCTGGGTCGGGACGCACCCGAACGGCACCAGCCGGTCCGGTGCGGTGGCGCACGCGGCCACGAGGGCCGCGCTCACCCGGGCGCACCAGTCCGCGGCCGCTGCGGCCTCGACCCCCACCGGGAACGCGTACGGCGGCGGGGACACCACGCGGACGTCGATGCCGTGGGCGTCCATGTCGGCCAGCAGCACGTCCACCTCCGCCAGCCGGGCGGGCGTGACGGCCAGGTCGAACGCGCCCAGCAGGACGCGGTCGCCCTCGGACCGCAGGCCCGCCGCGGTGTGGGGCAGGTCCCACACCTCACGCGGCAGCAGGTGCGCGTGCGCGTCCACCACCGGGACGTCCGACGCGGGCCCCGCGGTCACGGTTGCGGGGGTCACGCCTCAGCCGCCCCGCCGCAGCGAGCCGACCACGAGCCGGTCACGGGCCAGCTCGTGGGCCTGCTGGGCGTCGAGGCCCGCGGCGACCCGCAGCATGTCGCGGATCTCGGCGTGGACCCGCGGCCGGTGCCGCAGCAGCGCCTGCACGCGAGCCTGGACCGCCTGCTCGAGCTCGGCGGCGGGCACGGCCTCGTTGAGCAGGTCGAGCTCGACCGCACGGGCCGCGTCCACCTGCTCGCCGGTGGCGGTCAGCCAGAACGCCTGCCGGCGGCCGACGACCCGCTCGAGCCAGGCCAGGACCAGGGTGGGGGCCAGACCGATGCCGACCTCCGGGAAGCAGAACCGGGCGGTGTCCACGGCCACGGCCACGTCGCACAGGGCGGCCAGACCCACCCCGAACCCGGCCGCGTCCCCGCCGACGACGGCCACGGTCACCAGGGAGGACCGGGCGAGCGCGTCATTGACCTCCACGAGGACGTCGACCTCGCCCGGCAGCTCGTGGGCGGTGGCCGCCGTCCGCTCGCGGCCGAGGCAGAAGGCGTCGCCCACCGAGCGCAGGACGAGCACGTGGGCCCCCTGCGGCGGGCGGCGGAGCAGCTGGGCGAGCTCGGTGGCCGCCGCGAGCGGGAGCAGCCCGTCCGGCAGGTCGAGCTCGACCGTGACCACGGCGCCCTGGGTCCGCACGGTCAGGGCGGTCCTGACGGTGGCCACGGCCGTCGCCGGCGGGTCGGTCTGCGTCGTCATCAGTTGAGCCGTTCCTGCGCGCGGCCGGCGTACCAGTCGACGTCGTCGACCGCCGTGCGGACGGTGACCGCCCGCACGTGCGTGAAGTCGTGGAAGGACTCCCACCCGCCCTCACGACCGTGGCCGGAGTCCTTGACCCCGCCCCACGGGCTGGACGGGTCGAGGCGGTGGTGGTCGTTGACCCAGACGATGCCCTGCTCCAGGCGGGACGCGACGCGGTGGGCCCGGGCGACGTCCCGGGTCCAGATGCCCGACCCCAGGCCGAAGTCGGAGTCGTTGGCGATGGCGATGGCCTCGTCCTCGTCCTCGAACGGGATGACGACCAGCACGGGGCCGAAGATCTCCTCGCGGGCGACCCGCATCTGGTTGGTCACGCCCGTGAGGACGGTCGGCGCGACGAAGTAGCCGTCGAGCCCGGGTACCTCGACGCGGTGCCCACCGGTGGCCAGGGTGGCCCCCTCGGCGACGCCCACCTGGACGTAGTCGAGGATGCGGGTGCGGGCCCGCTCGGAGATCACGGGCCCGAGCTGCGTGGTTCGCAGCGACGGGTCGCCGACGACGATCCGCTCGGCCTGGGCGACCAGGCGCTCGACGAACTCGTCGTGGATGCTGCGCTGCACGATGAGCCGGGTGCCGGCGATGCAGGTCTGCCCGGCGCCGATGAAGCCGCCGAACGCCGTGCCGCGCGCGGCGACGTCGGGGTCCATGTCGTCGAAGACGAGCACCGGGCTCTTGCCACCGAGCTCGACGGTCGACTTGGCGAACCGGCGGGCGGTGGCGACGGCCACGGCGCGACCCGGCTCCGTCCCACCCGTGAACACGGCCTTGGCGACGAGCGGGTGCTCCACCAGGGCGGCGCCGGCGACCGGGCCGAGCCCGGGGACGACGTTGAGGACACCGGCGGGGATGCCGGCTTCCAGGGCCAGCCGCCCGACCAGCAGCGCGGTGAGCGGGGTCTGCTCCGACGGCTTGAGGACCACGCTGTTGCCGGTGGCCAGCGCCGGCGCGAGGCTCTTGGACGCGATCATCAACGGGTGGTTGAAGCTGGACAGGATGCCCACCACGCCGATCGGGAACCGCGACGTGTACGAGTGGTACTGACCGGACATCGGCACCACGGAGTCACGGTCGGCCAGCAGCAGGGCCGCGTTGTAGCGGTACCACTCGGGCAGCCGGGTGATCTGCGCCTTGGTCTCCGTGATGGGCCGGCCGTTGTTGACCGTCTCCAGCAGGTACAGCTCCTCCATGTGCTCGGCGAGCAGGTCGGCGAAGCGGTTCGTGACCCGGGCGCGGTCGTGGATCGGCATCGTCCGCCACTCGCCGCGGTCGAAGGCGGCCCGGGCGGCCCGGACGGCGGTGTCGACGTCCGAGGCGTCGGCGCAGGCGGCCCGCGCGAAGACGGCACCGGTCGCCGGGTTGACGAGCTCGAGGACCTCGCCGTGACCGTCGACGTCGCGGCCGTCGATCAGGAGACCGTGCACGTGGGGCTGCACGCCGTCGGTCGAGGGGGGTAGGACGGCGTCCTGGACCGACCGTCGGCTCTCGCCGGCCTCGGCGGGACTGCCGGTGGTGGTGGTGGTGGTCATGACGGTGCGTCTCCTCAGGCTCGGGCGCTCATGGCGGGGGTGCGGCGGGCGGCCTCGAGCTCCTCGAAGCGGCGCAGCACGGTCGACTCCAGGACGGCGACGTCGGAGTCGCTGGCCCGCCGGGGACGGGGCAGGTCGATGGCGAGGTCCTCCACGACGTGGCCACCGGCGAGCATGATGATCCGGTCGGACAGCTGCACGGCCTCCCCCACGTCGTGGGTGACGAACACGACGGTCTTGCGGGTGCGGCCCCAGAGCTCCTGCAGGTGCTCGCGCAGGCCGCGGGCCGTGATGGCGTCCAGGTGGCTGAACGGCTCGTCCATGAGCAGCACGTCCGGCTGCACGCTGAACGCCCGGGCGATGCCGATGCGCTGCTGCTGCCCGCCGGACAGCTGGGAGGGCCACTTCTTGGCGGAGTCCGCGAGGCCGACGAGCTCGAGGGCCTCCATCACCCGGTCGTGGGCCTGCGGGTCGCCCTGCGGCTGGACGTACATCAGGTTGTCCGCGACCGTGCGCCACGGCAGCAGGCGCGGCTCCTGGAAGACGTAGGCGAGCTTCGCCTCGTGGTCGCCCGCGGTGTGGCGCACCGCCCCGTCGCTGGCGTGGTCGACGCCGCTGATGATGTTGAGCAGCGTGGTCTTGCCGCAGCCGGACGGGCCCACGAGCGACACGAAGGACCGGTCGGCGATCTCGAAGCTGATGTCGTCCAGGACGGTCTGGGTGCCGCCCGCGGAGCGGAAGGTCTTGGTCAGGTTCTGCACGGAGACGATGGCCATGGTGGCTCCTCGGTTCGGGGGTCGGTGGGCGCTGCGGCGTCAGGCCGCGGCACGCTGCGCAGGCAGGTCGGCGGAGTCGCGCCAGGCGAAGGCCCGACGGCTGATGCGCTCGAGGACGAAGCGGTCCAGGACGAGCATGAACACGATGAACAGGACGACCCAGGCCAGGAAGCCCGGCATCCGGCTGGCGTCGTACCAGTAGCGGGCCCGGAAGCCGACGCCCTCGCTGGCGCCGAACCACTCCGACAGCAGCAGCCCGTTCCAGCCCGACATCACCGCGAACCGGATGCCGTTGAAGACGTAGGCGGAGACCGCGGGCAGCACGACGTGCCGGGTGCGTCGCCGGCGCCCGACACCGAACGAGGCGCTCATCTCGGTGAGGTCCTTGGGGATCGCCGCCGCGCCGGCCGCGACGTTGACCGCGACGAACGGGACCGCCGACAGCACGACCGTGACGATCGGGGCCGTGTTGCCGAAGCCGAACCACATGACGCACAGCAGCGCCCAGATCACGGCCGGGATCGCCAGGCCGGTGAGGTTGATGTCACCGAGGACGTCGGCGGCGATCCTCGACGTGCCGATGGCCAGGCCGAGCACGACGCCGATGACGACGGAGAGCAGCATGCCGATGCCGAAGCGCTGCATGCTGATCAGGAAGTTGGCGGCCACCTGCCCGTCGACCGTCTCCGCCACCATGGCGGCGACGACCTCGAGCGGACCGGGGAAGGTCCGGGAGAGCAGGCCGAGGAGCACCCAGCCCAGCAGGAAGACGACGAAGGCCGTCAGCGAGGCCCCGGTCGGCCCGACGAGGAACTCGCGCAGTCCCCCGCGTCCGGGTCGGGTCGTGTCGGGCGCGGGGCCCCCGGCATGGGCGGTCGTGGTGTCGGCAGCCATCAGCGGCTCCCCCTCCAGGCGAAGAGACGCTGCTCGAGCCGGGCGAGCACGACCCGCTCGATGAACAGCATGAAGATGACGAAGAACGCGGTCCAGGCGAGCACCCCGGTGACCGAGAACTCCTGGTACTCGGCCCGGATCATGAAGCCGATGCCGCTGCGGCCGCCGAAGACCTCGGTGAGGGCCTCGACCTTCCACGCCATGGCGAAGCCGTAGCGCAGGGCGGCGAACAGGAAGGGCAGGACCGTCGGGACGACGACAGAACGCACGACGTCGGCGTGGCTGCGTCCGTACACGGTGCTCATCTGCAGCAGCCGCGGGTCGACGGCACGGACGCCCTCGGCCACGTTGAGCGCGACGTACGGCATGGAGACCAGCGCCACCGCCACCACGGGCCCGACGGCCCCGATGCCGAACAGGATGAGGGCGAAGACCGCGTACGTCAGACCGGGGACGTTGCCGAGGACCAGGACGGGCTGGGTGAAGAAGTTGGTCCAGTAGCGGCTGCGGCCCATGAGCAGACCGACTGGTCCACCCAGCACCGCGCCGAGGGCGAAACCGGCGACGATCTTGCCGATGGAGGACCCGAAGTGGACGAAGGCGGCGCCGCTGAGCAGCAGCTCCCACATCTTCGCCGCGACGGTCCACGGGGCGGGCAGGACGTAGGGGGTGAAGACGACCAGTGAGAAGAACGTCCACACCGTCAGCAGGGCGACGTAGCCGACCAGCACCGAGCCGAGGCGGCGGACGAACGGGGGAACACCGGGCCGGGGCGCCCGGTCGGAGGGGTGACCCTCCGACCGGGCGGGCGGCCGTTCGGTGACGGCGGCCACGCGGGTCAGCTCGTCGAGGTCAGGAAGTCGGGTGCTTCCTGGCCCTCGTCCATGTGGCCGGTGTCCTGGAGCAGGTCGAAGATCCCGGACTCGCCCTCGACCCAGGCCTCGTCGAAGCGGACGTCGTCGACGAACCAGTCGTGCTCGGCGACGTACTCCTGGACGAACGCGACGTCCTCGGGCTCCTCGACGGCGAAGTGCTGGGGGTAGGTCTCGATGATGGTGGCCTGGTTGGCCTCCCACTCCTCCAGCCCGCGCTGCCACACGTCGAGGAAGAACTCGACCTCCTCGGGGTGCGACTCGGCCCAGTCCTTGCCGGCCAGGAACACGTTGATCATCGGGCCCTCGTGGCCCTCGACCACCAGCTCGGAGTACAGGTCGCTGGAGGACCGGCCGTCGTAGAGGACCTTGAGCTCACCGCTGCGCAGGCCGGGCGCCGCGAACTCCGGGAGGCAGACGCAGGCGGCCACCTCGCCGCGCTCGACCAGGTCGGCCTGGTTCTGCGGGTCGGCGACGACGAGGTTGTAGTCGCCACCGCCGGTGCGGAAGTCGACGTCGTGCATCTGCTGGGCGTAGGCGCTCCACACCAGCGTGGCCGACACCGCGGTGAACACCGAGATGTCCTCGCCCTGCAGGTCCTCCAGCGTCTCGGCCGGGTTGTCGGCGCGGGCGATGATGACGCTGCGGTCCTTGTTGTAGCGACCGATGGTCAGCGTGTCGCGACCGGTCTGCTCCTCGATGATCGGGATCTCGTAGGTCGCGGTGGACACGACGTCGGCGTGACCGCCCGCGAAGATGCCGAACTCGTCCCACGTCGAGGAGGCGATGACCCGCATGCCCCGCTCCTCCTCCATCTCGGCGAGGATCCCCTCGTCGGTGATGTAGTCCCAGACGGGGTCGGGCGCGAACGTGAAGCGGACGACGTCGTCGCCACCGCCCTCGGCCTCCGACGCTGCGGCGCCACCCCCGCAGGCGGCGAGGGCGAGCGCGGCGACCGCGGTGGCGGCGACGACCGCGCGGGGTGTCCAGGTGTGACGTGTCACGGGGGTCCTCCTCGTTGAGAACAGCCGCTCCGGCAGGAGCGGTCAGTCGGTGCGGGTGCTCAGCTGCGCGTGCTCGCCGTCCGGGGAGACGGCGTTCTCCAGCAGGTAGCGCAGGATGAACTCGTGCGAGGTCTCCAGGTGGACCCGGGTGACCTCGGCGGCCTGGGTGGCGTCGCCGGCGGTGACGGCGGCCAGGATCGTGGCGTGCTCCTGCTGGAGGTGGTCGGTCTGACCGATGACCTCCAGGTGCAGCAGCAGGTAGCGGTCGGTGAGCTTGCGCAGCCGCTCGATCTGCTCGACCATCCGCGGTCGGTTGGCCTGCATGTAGACGGCGGCGTGGAACGCGGCGTTGGCCCGCAGCCACACCGGCGCCTCGTCGGTGCTGCCCATCACGTCGAACTCGTGCTGCATCCGCAGGTGGGCGGCGCGCCCCATGTTCGGGACGCCGAGCCGCGTCGCCACGGGCTCCAGCGCCAGCCTCATCTCGTACAGCTCCTGCAGCTCGTCGATGGACATGCCGCGCACCACGGCGGTCGTGCCCGACACGAGGTCGACCAGACCTTCCGCGGACAGCGACTGCAGGGCGTCACGGACCGGGATGCGGCTGCAGCGGTACTGCTCAGCCAGCCGGACCTGCGACAGCTTCGAGCTGGGCCCCAGACGTCCCTCGAGGATGTCGTTGCGCAGCGCGTCGGCGACGCGGGTAGCGGCTGTACTCATCCGTTCGATCCTGTCTACGCTGATGGGATCTGACATGCACCTGTATACAGGTGTAGGCAGCGCGCGTCCAGACCCGCCGGCGGGTGGGTGAAGGCCGGTGGCGCACGCTCACCCCCGACGGGAAGGGCCATGGACCTTGGTCCCCCGTCCGGTCCTCACCGCGGCCCGATGATGGGCCCGTGCACCCCCGACGTGAGGACCGACGATGACCGCCGCCCTGTCCCTGACCGACCTGGCCACCGAGCACCTGGCGAAGGCGCACGACGCCTCGGCCGGGCGAAGCGCCGTCACCGTCTACGGCGGTCACGAGCACTCGCTGCGCCAGACCCTCATCGCGCTGGCGGCCGGCCGCGGCCTCGACGAGCACGAGAGCCCCGGCGAGGCCACGGTCCAGGTCCTGCAGGGCCGCGTCACGCTCGCCTCGGACGAGGAGTCGGTCGAGGGTGCCGCCGGTGACGTGCTGGTGGTCCCGGACCGACGCCACAGCCTGGCAGCGAGCGAGGACTCCGTGGTGCTGCTCACGGTGGTGAAGAAGCTGGCCTGAGCCACGGCGGCCGACCCCAAGGGGGTGGAGCCGGCGGTGGGACTCGAACCCGCAGCCGCCCGATCACAGCGCGCCGGCGAGTCCCGGGCAAGTACAGGTCGTTGACCTGCAACGATCCGGTCAGAACAGCCGCGTGAGTGCACGGTTTGGCGGGGGCGTTGCTGTCGAGTTCTGCTGTCACCGGTGGACCAGGTGCCGGCGCCGGACTTGCTAGGTGTGGTCCACCTCGCACCGCACGACGCCCTTCGCGCCGAGTGCGGCCTGCTCGATGCGCCACCACGCCGGCCCTCGCTCGGGGTCTTCCTGAGCGGCGGCCAGCAATGCGGTGAGGGCCGCCAGCGAGCCGGCGTAGCTCTGGAGAGTGTCCTCGATCGGCGACAGGTGGACCAGCTCGTCGAGTCCGCACGTGTGGTCGATCAGAGGTTCGGGTCGTGTCTTGCGCCAGCCGCGCGGTAGTCGTAGGTCGAGACTGCCCATTCGGGCTACGAAACTCGGCCGGTCGACTGCGAAGAGGACGAGCCGGCACCACTCCTTTCCAACCTCGACCCCGTCGATTCGGAACGCTCCACCCGCCACGTGGTCATGATGACTCGGGGCCAGCGACGGGCGCGCGAACTTCGGTCCTGCCGACCACCTGAGGCTTCCCCGCACTCCGGGGGGGGGAGACCCGGGGTTCGGGGTGGAGCCCCTCAGTCCGCGATCAGGCGCAGCAGGAACACACCCATGAGAATCGGAATGCCTGCGGCCAACAGCGCCAGCACGGTGAAGTACACCCGGGCCGGCACTCCCGCCGCCCGTGGGACCGCCAAGACGGTGCCCGGGAAGGACCAGCGCGTCGGGTTGCGTCTGACCAGGGCGCTCAGCAGCGTGGCAACAGCGAGACCCAGACCGATCACGCTGGCGAACCAACCGGAGACCCAGCGGACCTCGTCGAACACGTTGAGCAGCATGAAGTTGCAGCCCCCGAGCCAGCTGATCAGCCCGACGAGGATGAGCCGTGCCCGCCAGGGTCCCCACGGCGAGGCGACGACGTCGACACCGGTTGCAGACATGCAACCAGCGTGGCAGCAGACGAGCAGTCGTGGGCCCCCGGATGATCACACTCAGCCGAGCGGGGGGCGCGAAAGGCGCCTGCGCCGCACGCGCACCCCAGCTCGACCGACTCGGCGAGGG
Source organism: Aquipuribacter aurantiacus (assembly GCF_051216895.1). Lineage (NCBI taxonomy): Bacteria > Bacillati > Actinomycetota > Actinomycetes > Micrococcales > Intrasporangiaceae > Aquipuribacter > Aquipuribacter aurantiacus. The sequence continues at coordinate 162,216 of NZ_JBPKAO010000005.1, read as the reverse complement.
CCGCGGGGCCTTCTCAGTCGCTCCGGCCAGAGCTGTCGATCAGGGCGCGAGCCGCTCGCATGCGACCGCGTGGAACGTGTCGACCGGGATGAGCTCCTCCTCCCCCTCCTGCTCACCTCCAGGCGTCCCCCTCAGCCACACCTGGCCCTCGCGGACAGCCTGCAGGTCGGCTCCGTAGAACACCAGGCTGTCACTCCCCCACCGGGTCGAGTAGTAGGCGCTCAGCATGGCCCCCTGGTCCAGGTCGATGCCGAGCTGCTCTGCTCGGCCGACAGACCCGTCCTCCGCCAGCTGGACCAGTCGAAGTCCTCCGTCGGCGCTGATGGGCCACTCGCGTATCCGGTCACCTGCCTTCTGACTGATCGACCATTTCGCTAGATCGAGCATGTCGGCTTCGCCTTTGCACACCGCCACGGCAGCGGTCATCCGACCCTCCTCATCAACGGTCAGCCCGATGACGGAACCTGGCTCCGGAGCGCTCATCAGGTTGGCCATGACGAAGAACAGGGGGATGGACGCCAGGCCCACCAAGCCCGCCAGCAGACCACCGACCATGACGACCGTGGCGAACACATCGCGCCGTCGGGCCTGCGCCGGGGACGGGGACGGACGGACGTGCCTACTCGTCCACTGAGGACGGAGGTCGGCTCCCGGGTCGTCAGGGTCCGCCCTCACCATCTCGGGCAGTCAGGCCGGGGCGGCGGACTCGCAGACTTCGAGACCGCGCTGAGCGGCGCGACCTCCAGCCCGCGCGGGGGCTCGGCAGTGTCGTCTACGGGTGGCCGCATCTGCATGGACGCCATCGTGCCCGGACAGACCTGCGGCGCACGTGTCGGTCGACGCGGTACGGGCACGCGACACTCAGGGTGGCGCTCGAGGACGTGCTCCGCGGGGACCTCGGTTCGTGGTGGCAGGACGTCGACGCCGGTGTCCTCCGGGGCGCCGAGGCCTGCACTGGACCGGAGGGCAGTTGGAGTTCCTGCCTCCCAAGACGCGCCGGTCCCGGCGGACGGTGCCGCTACCGAACCTGTGCGCCGATGCGCTCGGGCAGCACGGCGGGCGACAGGCCGCCGAGCGTGCCGCGTCTCTGCCCCCGTGGCCACCGGCGGAGCTGGTGCTCGTTACCACCATCGGGACCCCTGTCGACCCGAACAACTCCTCCCGTCGCTTCGGCGGCTGGTGCAAGGCGACCGGCGTCCCGCGTGTGCGTCTGCACGACCTCCGGCACACCAGCGTGTCGCAGCTCCTGACGCTTGTCGTTCATCCGCGCGTGGTGAAGGAGATCGTCGGGGCTGGACTGGTGACGACGTGCGGGGTCGTCGTTTGCCCTCCGGGAGCCTAAGGGCGTCGGATCAGGGCCCGCAGGAACGCTGCCCTTCTGGCTCTGCGGGCTGCTCGTCGTGCTTGCTTGTCGGCGAGCCTCTTGGCGTCGAGCTCCGCTATGGCGGTGAAGTGACCGTAGGTCCGGAGCGGCTCGCTGAGTGCTTCGAGGTCCGCCGCTGTGAGTGCGGCGACGATGGACTGCGAGCTGTCGTGGAACGTGCCCATGTCCCGGGCGTCCGGGCCCCACAGCTCGGCGTTGATCGACCACGCTGCGTAGGCCACGAGCGCCTCCCACTGCTCGACGTCGAGGAGGTCGAGCACCACGGCCATCCCGGGATCCTGACGTCCCCGGCTCTGTGTGCGACCGAGTTCGGTGAGCTTCGCCTCGACGTCGCGGACGTCGGGCGGGACGTCTTCGGCGTAGTCGCTGTACGCGTCCACCTCGGCTCGAACCAGGTGGGGCCGCAGGCGGGTCAGGATGGTCTGGCAGACAACGGTGCCGTCATGCGGGTGCATCGGCTCTTGGGTGGGTTCGAAGGCGAAGTCCTGCCGCCAGTCCGAGAGCTCACGGATGCTGGACACGCTCTGGATTCTGCCGTTCGCGAGGTGCCGTTGCTGTCAGTCGTGCTGTCACCAGCAGAGGCCAGCGTTCGGCGGGGACAAACCTGCAGGTCAGGGTGGAGCTGGCGGTGGGACTCGAACCCACAACCGCCCGATTACAAGTCGGGTGCGCTACCAATTGCGCCACGCCAGCGGGATCGGACCGTGATCGGACCAGCGGAGCGACGCCGGCATGCTTCACCCGCCCGCACCGAGCCGCCCGCCGTCCCCACCGCTGCGCGGAGAAGGCGTGGACTGCAGGCTACCGGCCCCGGTCGACGTGGACCGCGCACCGCAACCGTCGCATCAGCCCGGCCCCACCTCACCGAGGTGGCCGTTGATCGCCCTTCCCGGACCTGCTCAGCCGGTCCTCGGGACGTCGTGCCGCCACTGACTCCGCAGGTCCCAGAGCTCGCGGGCGATGAGCTCGTAGCGCGCCGGCGGGCCGGCGGTGTCCGGGTCGAACCAGTGCACGAACTCCTGGTGCACGACCGTGCGCACGTCCGCGGTGGACCGGGCCCCGTCGAGGCGGGCCACGATGGTCCGGGCCTCCGGCTGGTACTCCTCGAGGTCGCTCGCCCCCCGCGCGGTGAGCCCGATCGGGTCGTGCCGGTGCAGCAGCGCCCCGACCGTCCTCACCAGCTCCGCCGAGGCCAGGGCCTCACCCCGAGCGCCGCGCCACCGCGGGCCACGCCGTCGGTGCCGCACCGGGCGGAGCATCCGGATCCCGAGGACGGCCCCGACGACCGCGGCGGCGGCCCCGGCGACCAGGAACACACCGGCGAAGGCGTAGTCCTCCGTCCACCCGGTCCAGGACTGCGTCTGGAACCGGTAGGGGTCGGTCCGGTCGTACAAGATCTCCACGCGGTCCCCGACCTGCTCGTCGGTGAACCGACTCGTGTCGGACTCCCAGCCGCGTCCCTGCGCCTCGTACTCCGCCGTCAGGATCGGGTTCCTGCCGTCCCGCACGTAGGTGACCTCGGCCGTCGTGACCGTCCCGTACCGCTGCAGCTGCGACGTCTCGTGCAGCTCGAACGCGCCGAGGCCGCCGAAGACGAGACCGACCGCGAGCCACGCCAGGACCACCTGCGCCGGCGACCTGTCCCGACCCGATCGCTTCGACGGGAGACCGTATCGGCGGCGGCGCCGGCTGCCCGGACGCGCGCGGCTCCTCACCTCGTCCACCTGCAGAGGATGGCCCACCGGCCGGCCCCGGGTGCGGCTTTCCGGCAGGCGTCGCCCTCGGGCGGAGCGCTCACCTCGCCCGGACGCGGCAGGACCCCGACCGCCGGACGGTCGGGGTCCTGCCGGTCCTCCGGCGGTCAGCCGGTGCGGCGGCGACGGGTGCCGGCGACGAGCGCCCCGCCCAGGCCGACGAGGAGCATGCCCATGGCGGCCAGGGTCCCGGTCTCGGCGCCGGTACGGGCCAGCTCGGCCCGCTCGGACGTGACCGCGGGGGCCACCCGGCCCTGGACGGCCGGAGCACCCGACGGTCCGGCCGCCGGGGTGGCCGGGGTGGCGGGCGTGAACACGTCGGACGGGGTCTCCGGGTCCGCGACCGGTGCGGGTTCCGGACCCGTCACCGGAGAGGCCACCGGGGCCGACCAGTCCGCGCGGACCGTGATGCTGAGGTCCACCCGCGGGCCACTGCCCTCGCTGTTCTCGGGGGTGATGCCGAGGTCGTACGTCAACGGGTCGAGGTCGTCGATGACCACCTCACGCGTCTCGGCGTCGAAGGGCTGGTACCCGGCGGACTGCGAGCTCGACAGCCCCACGACGTAGCGCAGGATCGCCGAGGTCCCCGGGTCGGCCGGGGCCGAGAAGCGGATGGTGACCTGGCGCGGGCCGGTCTGCACCACCGTGGCGTCGCGGACCCCCGAGGGGGCTCGCCACTCCTCGGCGGTGGGGGCGCTGCCCGTACCGGACGGGCCGGTGCCGTCGGCGGTGAGGGGGGTGACCGTGAACGTGTACGGCGTCCCCTCCAGGAGCCCGGCCAGGACGACCGACCGGTCAGCGGGCCCGACCTCGGCGGCCACGGTGCCCGGTGCCGGCGCCGCGGCGGAGACCCCGAGCAGCAGCACGGGGAAGTCGCCCAGCACGGGGCTCGGAGTGCCGACCACCAGGTAGCCGGAGATCCGGTCGTCGTCGCTGTCGTCGACCCAGCTGACGCGCATCGACTGCGGGCCGACCTGGACCGCGGTGATGTCCGTGGGCGCCTGGACCGGCGCCTGCACCTCGAAGGTCGCGGTGGCGGGCGCGGACATGCCGGCCTCGGAGTCGGCCTGGACCGCGACCTCGTAGGTGCCGGGCGCCAGGTCCTCGATCGTGAGGTCCAGGGTGCCGGAGTCGGTGAACCAGGTCTGGCCCTGGAGCGTGACGACGTACGCGCCGAAGGTCGGGTGCCCCAGGTCGACCGGGGCCTGCCAGGTGACCGTCACCTCGCCCGGGTTCGCGCCGAGGGTCGTGGTGACGTCCCGGGGGGCCGAGGGCGCCGCGAGGACCTCGACCTGCGTCGTCGCCGGCTCGCTCCTCCCCTTGGTGTTCACAGCCCTGACGCTCACGGTGCGCACGCCACCGGCGACGCCGCTCACCGTCGCCTGGGTGATCTCGGGGCCGTAGGTGACCGGGGCGCCGCCGTCGACGACGACCTCGTAGCCGGTGAGGGGCGCGTCGCCGTCCCACCCGGGTTCCGTCCAGCTGACCAGCACCTCACCGACACCGGTCTGACCGGCGGCGAGGTCGCCCGGGGGCATGGGGAGGTAGACGGTCGGTGCCACCGTGAAGGCCATCACCGCGCGCTCCTTCGTCTGGAAGTCCTCGACGAACGCCGTGTAGTCACCCGGCACGAACGGGAAGGCGGTCGAGAACGTCCCGACCGCCCCGTCCCTGGCCCAGGAGTCGTTCCCCACCAGCCCGATGATGACGGTGCCGCCGACGTGCTTCCAGGTGACCGTGAGGACACCGTCCTCGACCACCGCCGTTATGTCGGTGGGCATGGTGCCGGGGTCCTGCCCGACGTCCCCCCCGTCCGATGGGTCGTTGCCGGGGTCCTGCCCCAGGTCCGCGGCCGGCTCGACCGGGTCGCCGCCCTCGCCCTGGACGCCGCCCTCCTCGTTGCTGTCGTCCGCGACGGGCTCGCTCACCTCGTCCTCGACCGGCTCGTCGACCGGAGGCACAGGCCCGTCGACGGCCTCGGGGTCGGGCTCGGGCTCGGCCTCGGGCTCTGGCTCGGGCTCTGGCTCGGGCTCGGGCTCGGGCTCGGGCTCTGGCTCGGGCTCGGCGACCGCTTCGGGCTCGGCAGCAGCCTCGGGCTCGGCGACCGCTTCGGGCTCGGCAGCAGCCTCGGCTCCGGAGCCGACGGCGGCCTCGACCGCGCCGTCCTCGGTGCCGGAGGCGACAGCGGCCGACACCCCGGTGCTCCCGACGACGACGGCGGCGGCGAGAGCGGCCACGGCGCGAAGGGCTCGGCGCTGGTGCGACGTACGGGTTGTCCTGGGGTTCATGGGTGGCCCTCCTGGGGCGGCACGCGGCCGGGCTCGGTCCCGGGCTCACGAACCACTCGGCCGGCTGAGGGCCGGACTTGAGCCGCACGGGCGCACCGGCGCGACTCTGGGTGCAGATCACGCCCGAACGGGTGACCGCAGACCCATGAAGGCGCAGCGGGACACCCAGGTGGGCCACCGCCCCCGCGCCGCGAAGCGGTCGGCGTCACGGGCCCTGCGGCATGCTGCCGCGATGACGCGACACGGAGCGCACCGGCGCAGGCCGCGATGACCCGCGCAGCTGTTGCCGACCGCCGCCGTCACCTCACCGCGCTCGTGGTGCTGCTCGCCGTCGTCGTACCGCTGGCCTCGGTCGTCGCGCTCACCCCGCAGGTGATGGCGACCGGCGAGGTGTCGCACTGGCCCTGGGAGGAGCACGGCTTCTGGGGCTGGTGGCTCGTGCCGGCCGGTCTGTGGCTGTCGGTGATCCCAGCCGTGCGGCGCCACCGCCCGGCGAGGCTGGACCGGCTCACCGTGGTGCTGCTGGTCCTGGCCGCGGGCACGACCCTGGCGCTGCTCTACAACCCCTGAGGCGTCCGGGTGGCGGCCCCGGCAGACTCGGCTCCGTGACCGAGACGTCCGTGCACCCCGCCGTCCGACCGCTCGTCGGCGCGGTGGTCGACCTGGCGGCAGCCCGCGAGCGGGTGGTCGTGGGGCTGGTCGGGCCCCCGGGGACGGGCAAGTCGACCGTCGCGGCGCTGCTGGTCGCCGCCCTGCAGGCGCGGGGCACCTCGACCGCGCTCGTGCCGATGGACGGTTTCCACCTGGACCAGCAGGAGCTGGAGCGGCTCGGCCGGGCCGACCGCAAGGGCGCGCCCGACACCTTCGACCCCGCGGGGTACGTGTCCCTGCTGCGCCGGCTGCGGGAGCGGCGCGAGCCGGTCACCTACGGCCCGCGCTTCGACCGGGACCTGGAGCAGTCGGTCGGCTCCGCCCTGGCCGTGCCGGCGGACGTCCAGGTCGTCGTCACCGAGGGCAACTACCTGCTGCTGGACCGCTCCGACCTGGCCGGGACCCCGGCCGGGGCCGACCCGGCGAGCGCGGCCTGGGCGGACGTCCGCCCCCTGCTGGACCGGTGCTGGTTCGTGGCGACCGACCCCGGGCTGCGCCTGCAGCGGCTGCTCGCCCGGCACGTCGCGCACGGCCGTTCCCCCGAGGCCGCCCGGGAGTGGGTGCAGCGCTCCGACGAGGCCAACGCGGCCCTCGTCGACGGCACGAGGCACCGCGCCGACGGCGTGGTCGCCTGGGACTGAGCCGGATCCGGCGTCAGAGGCCGGCGGTGACGACCAGGACGGCCGCGACCACGACCAGCCCGGCCAGGCCCGCCAGCACCATCCGCCCGTTGCGGGACCGGGCGACGGGCTCGGTGATGGCGCGCGAGCCCTCTCGCACCGCCGCCCCGCCGGGTCCGTACCAGGCGACGACCGCACCGACCGCGACCAGCACGGTCAGCACCCGGGGGTCCAGCAGCACGGCCCGGACCAGCGTCCAGTCGTCCCACGGGACGTCGCGCACGACCACGACCGCAGCAGCGGCCATGAGCAGCAGGGGCGACACGACCAGCGCCCCCACGATGAGGTAGCCGGCGCTGGCCAGCAGCGCCCCGACGAGCCGGAGCGGGTACATCAGGGTCAGCCCCGTGCGGGCACCGGCCCCCAGGCGTCCGGCGCGCCAGCGGGTCTTGGCCGCCGCCACCCGCGACCACTGGACGGCGCGGGCCACCGACGCCCAGAGCAGCCCCACGACCGCCGCACCCAGCGGGGTGACCGCGGCCACGGCGACCACCACCACCAGTGCCAGCAGGGCCAGCCCGTGCCGCCGGGGCAGCGGGGCGACCGGGGGCTCGCCGTAGCGGGCGTGGGGCTGCACGGCACGGCCGTCGGCGGGGCCGGGTCCCGACGGCACCTGCGCCAGCGCGGACCCGGCCACCGGAACCGACGACCCCGCACCGGGGTACCGGTCGGCCGAGGCCGGCGCACCGACCTGGGGCGGGCGCGGGTCGGTCCGGACCGGCTGCTGCACGGCCGTGCCGGCGGCCGGTCGGACCGGGGCGGGCGGGGGCGGGCGCTCGATGACGCGCGTGGTCGGGGCAGGCTCCCGCTGGAGCGGGCGCGGCGCCTGCCGGGTGGGGTCCGGGCGCGGCGCCTGCCGGGTGGGGTCCGGGCGCGGCGCCTGCCGGGTGGGGTCCGGCCGCGGCGCCTGCCGGGTGGGGTCCGGGCGTGCGTCGACGGCGGGGCGGGGCGCCCGGGCCGGAGCCGGCCGCGGCGTGACGCGCGTGCCCGCCACGACCTGCTCGGCGATCACGGCCCCGGACCCCGCGACCGCGCCGACGCCGCCGGGCGCCGCGGCCGGCTGCGGTCGACGACCGGTGAGGCCGGCGATCGCGTCGGCCAGGTCGGCGGGCGAGGGACGGGTGGACGGGTCCGGACGCAGGGTGGCCGTCAGCAGCCGCGTCAGGTCCGGGTCCAGCCCGTCCAGGTCCACCGCGCCCCGACGGACCCGGTCCCAGACGGCCTCCATCGGCCCGGAGCGGAACGGCGGGCGCCCCGTGGCGGCGAACGCCACGACGGCGCCCCAGCCCCACCAGTCGGCCGCGGTCCCGACGTCGGTACCGTCCAGCACCTCCGGCGACAGGTACCCGGGGGTGCCCACCATCAGCCCCGTCGACGTCAGGGCCACGTCGTCCAGCGCGCGGGCGATGCCGAAGTCGATGACCACGGGCGAGCCGTCCAGCACCAGCACGTTGCCCGGCTTGAGGTCGCGGTGCACGACGCCCACGGAGTGGATGGCCGACACCGCCTCGAACAACCCGGTGCACATCTCGTGCAGGTCGGCCCCGGCCATCGGGCCGTCACGGCGCACCACGGCGTCCAGCGCCTCGCCCGGGACGTAGCGCATCACCACGTAGGGCAGGTCGGCGTCGAAGTCCGCGTCGAGGACCTCGGCGACCCGGGGGTGGCGCACCTTGGTCAGGGACCGGACCTCGCGGGCCAGCCGGGCCCGGGTCTGCGGGTCGGCGGCCACGTGCGGTCGCACTACCTTCACCGCCACGGCCCGGTCGTTGGGGTCCAGGCCCAGGTGGACGACCCCCATGCCGCCCTCGCCGATGACGCGCAGCAGGCGGTACGGACCGACCCGCTGCGTCCCGCTCATCGACCCCTCCTGCCGCTCACCCGACCAACGGTACGGCGTGAGCCAGCCGATACGGTCGTGCCATGACCTCGGGGGCGCTGTCGTGCCACGGCCTGACCAAGCGCTTCGGGACCACCCTGGCCGTGGACCGGCTGGACCTGACCGTGCCGACCGGGTCGCTGTTCGGCCTGGTCGGACCCAACGGGGCGGGCAAGACGACGACCCTGTCGATGGCCACCGGCCTGCTGCGACCGGACTCCGGCACCGTCGTGGTGGACGGGCAGGACGTGTGGGCCGACGTGCAGCGGGCGCACCGCGTCCTGGGCGTGCTGCCGGACGGCCTCGCGACGATGGACCGGCTCAGCGGCCCCGAGCTGGTTGAGTACACGGGCCGCCTGCACGGCCTGCCCCGCGCGCAGGCGGCCGAGCGCGCCGCCGAGCTGCTGGACGTGCTCGACCTGGCCGACGCCGACCGCACCCTGGTGGTCGACTACTCCGCCGGCATGAAGAAGAAGGTGGGCCTGGCCTGCGCCCTGGTCCACGGCCCGCGCGTGCTGGTGCTGGACGAGCCGTTCGAGGCCGTCGACCCGGTGTCCGGCACCACCATCCGCGCCCTGCTCACCCGGTTCGCCGCCGGCGGCGGCACGGTCGTCGTGTCCAGCCACGTGATGGCCCTGGTCGAGCAGCTGTGCGACCACGTCGGCGTCATCGTGGCCGGGCGCGTGGTGGCCGCGGGGACCGTGGCCGACGTCAGGGGCGACGGCAGCCTCGAGGAGCGGTTCGTCGCGCTGTCCGGCGGCTCCCGCGACCTGGGGGGTGGCCTGTCGTGGTTGGCGTCCTCGTCCGGCTGAGGCTCACGCTGCTGCGCAACCAGGCCCGCGGCGGCCTGGAGAAGGTCCTCCTGCTCGTGGTCAGCCTGCTGGTGGCGGCGGGGACGGCGCTCGGCGGGGCGGCGCTGCTGGTCGCGCTCCGCTTCACGACGCTCGACCTGGCCGGCGCCGGCGTGGTGGTGCTCGGGTCGGTCGTCGTCCTCGCGTGGGCGCTGCTGCCCCTGCTCACCAGCGCCGACGAGGTGATGAACGACCCGGTGCGGTTCGCCCTGCTCCCGCTGCGGTCCCGGTCGTTGGCCGCCGGGTTGTTCGTGGCCTCGGCCCTCTCGCCGTTCGCGGTGGCGACGGCCGTGGCCTCGCTCGCGCTGGCGGTGACGTTCGCCCGCGGCCCGGCCCCGGTCGCCGCGGGGCTCGTCGGGCTGCTCGCCGCGGTCCTGGGCACCCTGACGTGCCTGCTGGCGTCGCGGGCGCTGCTGACGTCGGCCGCGTCGGTGCTGGCGGGGCGCCGGGGCCGGGAGACGAGCATCGGCATCGGCGTCCTCGTGGTGTCGCTGCTCGGGCTGAGCGGCCCCGTCCTGGCCGAGCTGGGCGAGCGGCTGCAGACGGGCGCGGTGGACGCGGCGGTCCAGGTGATGGCCTGGACCCCGCTCGGCGCGGTCTGGTCCATGCCGTGGGCGGCGGCCGAGGGCCGCTGGCCGGTCGTGGCCGGTCGCGCCGTCGTCGCCGTGGCGACCCTGGTCCTGCTGTGGCTGGCCTACGTCCGCGCCGTCCGCGCCCGGCTGCGCCCCACCGGTTCCGGACGTGGCCGGGCCCGCGGCCGCACGCCGGAGCAGCGTCGGGCGGTGGTGCCCCGGCGCGGCGTGCTGCCCGACACCCCGCTCGGGGCCCTGGTCCAGCGGTGCCTGCGGTACTGGGTGCGCGACTCCCGGTACGTGGTGTCGGTGATCGCGCTGCCCGTGGTGGTCGGGCTGCTGCTGGTGCTGCCGCTGGTCAGCGACGCCCCGGCGGGCCTGGCCCTGGCCACCGGCCCGCTGCTGGGGCTGCTGCTGGCCTTCACCATGCTCAACGAGCTGGCCTTCGACGGGACGGGGCTGTGGACCACGCTGGCGTCGGCGCTCACGGGCCGTCAGGAGCGCAGCGCCCGGATGCTCGCCCTGCTGCTGTGGGCCGCGCCCTCCACGGTGCTCGTGGCGGTGGTGGGCCCGCTCGTCGCCGGTCGGGCCGAGCTGGTGCCGGCCTCGGTGGGGCTGGCGGTGGGGACGCTGCTGGTGGGCAACGGGGTCGCGGCGGTGTCGTCGGTGGCGCTGCCGTTCCCCGTGCCGCCGGCCGGGTCCAACCCGTTCGCGGGCAACCCGGGCTCCAGCACGGCGGCGCTGGTGCAGCAGGGCCTGGCCATGCTGGTGCTGGTGCCGCTGCTGGCCCCGCTGGTCGGGCTCGCGGCCTGGGCCTGGTTCACGCCTGTCGTCGGCTGGGCCCTCGTCGCGGTCGGGACGGTCTACGGCACCGTCGTGCTGGTCGTCGGCGTGCGGCTGGGCGGCGGGTTGTTCGACCGGCGCGGACCGGAGCTGCTGGCCCGGCTCAGCCGCTGACGGGGGCGACGCCGGCCCGGTCGTCCAGGTCACGGGCGTGCAGCAGGCAGGCGGCGCGGTGCCCGGGGCCCACGTCCAGCAGGGACGGGTCGACCCGCGAGCAGGCGTCGAACGCGCTCGGGCAACGGGTCCGGAACCGGCAGCCCGACGGGACGTCGGTCGGGCTGGGGACGTCCCCGGTGAGCAGCACCGGCTCGCGCCGACGCTCGGCGACCGGGTCGGGGCGGGGCACCGCGGACAGCAGCGCCCGGGTGTAGGGGTGCTGCGGGTCGCTGGTGACCTGCTGGGCCGGGCCGACCTCGACGACGCGGCCCAGGTACATCACGGCGATCCGGTCGCTGACGTGGCGGACCGCCGCCAGGTCGTGGCTGACGAACAGCAGGGTCAGGCCCAGGTCGCGCTGCAGCTGACGGAGCAGGTTCATCACCTGCGCCTGGATGGACACGTCCAGGCTGGCGACGGCCTCGTCCGCCACGATCAGGTCCGGCTCGCCCGCCAGCGCCCGGGCGATCCCGACGCGCTGACGCTGACCGCCGGAGAACTCGTGCGGGTACCGCTCGGCCGCGGTCGCGGGCAGCCCCACCAGCTCCAGCAGCTCACCCACACGGCGCCGGCGGGACGCGCCGTCGCCGTGGAGGCGGTGGACGACGAGCGGCTCGGCGACGGCGTCGCCGATGCTGCGGCGCGGGTCCAGGCTGGCGTAGGGGTCCTGGAACACCATGACGGCCCGGCGCCGGACGGCCCGCATCCGGCGCCGGCCGAGGGTCGTGAGCTCGATGCCGTCCAGCTCGACGGTGCCCGCGGTCGGCTCCACCAGCCGCAGCAGGGCGTTGCCCAGGGTCGACTTGCCGCACCCGGACTCCCCGACCAGGCCGAGCGTCTCGCCGCGCCGGATGTCCAGGTCGACGCCGTCGACCGCTCGGAGGGGCCGCTTGGAACCGCCGAAGTGGACCTCCAGGCCACGGACACGGACCAGGACCTCGTCGTCCTGGCCCGTGCCGGCGGGTCCGGTCACCGCGGTCGACCCGGTGCGCGCGGGCTCAACCACGGGCCACCTCCTGCTGCTCGTCGGTGCGGTCCGGGACGGGGCAGCGGGTCGCCGCGGCGTGGTCGGGGCCCACCTCGCGCAGCTGCTCCGGGTGCCCGACGCAGTCGGGGTGGGCGATCGGGCAGCGAGGGGCGAAGGCGCACCCCGCCGGCGGGTCGACCGGGTCCGGCGGCAGGCCCGGCATGGCGAGCAGGTCCGCCCGGTCCTGGCCGGTGGCGGGGTCGTCGATGTTGGGCAGCGAGGCCAGCAACCCCCGGGTGTAGGGGTGGGTCGGCGCGGCGAACAGCGCGTCGGTGGTGCCGGTCTCCACGACCCGCCCGCTGTACATCACGGCCACCCGGTCCGCGATGCCGGCCACGACGCCCAGGTCGTGGGTGATCCACACGACCGCGGTCCCGTGCTCGTCCTGCAGCCGCCGCACCAGGGCGAGGATCTGGGCCTGGACCGTGACGTCCAGGGCGGTCGTCGCCTCGTCGGCCACCAGGACGGCGGGGTCGTGGGCCAGCGCGACGGCGATCATGACGCGCTGGCGCTGCCCGCCGGACAGCTGGTGCGGGTAGGAGCGCAGCGCCCGGTCGGGGTCGGGCAGGCCGACCTCGTCCAGCAGCTGCCGGGCCCGGCCCAGCAGGGCGTCCGTGCCCCGCCGGGCCCCGTCGCGCCCGGCGTGGGCGCGCAGCCCCTCGACCAGCTGGCGCTTGACGGTGAGGACCGGGTTGAGCGACGTCATCGGGTCCTGGAACACCATCCCGACGCCCGGTCCGCGCAGCGACCGCAGCTCCGACTCGCTCGCCCCGAGCACCTGACGCCCGCCCAGGACGGCCGACCCGCTGACGGTGGCGGAGCCGGGCAGCAGGCCCAGCACCGCGAGCATGCTGACGCTCTTGCCGGACCCGGACTCCCCGACCACCGCGAGCGTCTCGCCGGGCGCGACGACCAGGTCCAGGCCGCGCACCACGTGGGCCGGGCCGCGCGGGGTCGGGAACGACACGTGCAGGTCGTCGACCTGCAGCGCCGGGGAGCTCGACTCACCCATCCGTGCCCACCTTCGGCTCGCCGGTCCCGGCCGTCATCACGGACCGGCGCCGCGGGTCCAGCACGTCGCGCAGCGCGTCGCCGAGCAGGTTGAACGCCAGCACCGTGAGGAAGATGGCGAACCCGGGGAAGAACGCCATCCACCACGCCTGCTCGAGGAAGCCGCGCCCCTGCGACAGCATCAGCCCCCACGACGACGCGGGGGGCTGGGTCCCCAGCCCGAGGAAGCTGAGCGCCGCCTCGGAGAGGATCGCGAAGGCCAGGCTGACCGAGGTCTGCACGATGATCGACGGGGCGGCGTTGGGCAGCACGTGGGTGAGCAGGATGCGGGCGTCCGGGGAGCCGACCGACCGCGAGGCACGGACGTAGACCTCCTGGCTCACCGACAGGACCGCGGCCCGGGTGACCCGGGCGAAGATCGGGATGTAGACGATCCCGATGGCGATCATCGCGTTGCGGGTCCCGGGGCCCAGCAGCGCCAGCACGGCGATGGCCATGAGGATCGCGGGGAACGCGAACAGCACGTCCATGGACCGCATCAGCACCGCGTCCAGCGGGCCGCGGTAGTAGCCGGCCAGCAGCCCGACCAGGACGCCGGCCACCAGCGAGATGCCGACGGCGACGACACCCACCTGCAGGCTCACCGACGCGCCCAGGACGACGCGGTCCAGCACGTCGCGTCCCAGCTCGTCGGTGCCCATCGGCGCGGCGGTCGACGGCGGCTGGAGCCGGTTGGGGATGTCGACCTGGTTGGGCCCGCCGGGGACGAGCAGGTCGTCGAGCAGGGCCAGCAGCACGACCGCCGCGATCACGGCCAGGCCGAACGCCCCACCGGCGCGACCGGCCACCAGACGCAGGGTGCGTCCGGCCCGGGCCAGCCCGCTCACCGGGTGCCCACCCTCGGGTCGAGCGCGGCGTAGGACAGGTCGACGAGCAGGTTGATGACGAGGAACACCAGCGCGAACAGCAGCACCGCGCCCTGCAGCAGCGGGAAGTCGCGCGCCTGCACGGCCTGCAGGGCCAGCTCGCCGAGGCCCGGGTAGCTGAACACGATCTCGACGACGACCACCCCGGACAGCAGGTAGGCCAGCTGGACGCCGACCACGGTGACGAAGGGCAGCAGCGCGTTGCGCATGACGTGCCACCCCAGCACGGTCCCCCGGCCCAGGCCCTTGGACCGGGCGGTCCGGACGTGCTCGGAGTCGGCTGCCTCCAGCAGCGCGGAGCGGACGAACCGGGTGAGGATGCTGCCGCTGGTCACCCCGACGGTGACCGCCGGCAGCACGACCGAGCGCGCCCAGGCCGCCGGGTCCTCGCTCAGCGGGGTGTAGCCGCCGGTCGGCAGGGCCAGCAGCGGGGCCACGAAGACGATGAGCATGATGCCCATCCAGAAGTCGGGGATGCTGATGCCGGCCTGGCTGAACACGGTGGCGACGCCGTCGACGACGCTGCGAGGACGCAGCGCCGAGATGGTGCCCAGGGGGACGGCGATCAGCAGCGCCACCAGGATCGAGACCAGGGCCAGGCTGATGGTCGCGGGCAGCCGCTCGACGATGAGCGCCGTCACCGGCTCGCCGGAACGGAAGCTCACCCCTAGGTCACCGGTCAGCGCCGAGCCGGCCCAGGTGAAGAACTGGACCAGGACGGGCTGGTCGAGACCCGCCCGCTCGCGCAGGGCCGCCCCGGCCTCCTCGGTGTAGCGCGTGCCGAGGGCGATCCGGACCGGGTCGCCCGGGACGAGCTGCATGATCGAGAAGACCAGCACCGCGACCCCGGCCAGCACCACGGCCGCCTGGGCCAGCCGGGACGCGATGTAGGTCGTCATTCAGTCCGTCAGCGTCACGGTCTCGAAGTTGACCGCCGAGTCGGGGCGGGCGGTGTACCCGCTCACCGACGAGCTCCAGGCCTCGACCACGTCGGGGTTGAAGTAGAAGAGGTACGACACCTCGTCGACGATGACCTGCTCGGCCTGCCGGTACAGGTCCTGCCGGGCGTCCTCGTCGGTCTCGGCCGCGGCCTGGGCGAGCAGGTCGTCGACCTCGGGGTTGCTGTAGCCCTGGAAGTTCGAGCTCGCGTCGGTGGCGTGCTGCGCCTGGTAGAAGTCGAACGGGTCGATGTTGCCCACCCAGGCCCAGCTGAAGGCGTCGAAGTCGCCCTGGCCCTGCCGGTCCAGGAACACGCCGGTCTCGACCGTGTCGACGTTCATCGTCACGCCGACGTCGGCCAGCTGCGAGGCGACGACCTGGGCCGAGGCGACGGCCGGCTCGTCGGAGTCGGGGACCATCACCGAGAACTCGAGCCCCTCGGCGCCGGCGTCGGCGAGCAGCTGCTCGGCCTGCGCCGGGTCCTGCTCGAACGGGGCGTAGTCGGTGGCCCAGAACGACTCCGAGGGGATGGCGGTCTGGTTGACGGTGCCCGCGCCGAACGTGGCGGCCTCGGTGATCGCCTCCCGGTCGATCGCGTACGCCACCGCCCGGCGGACCTCGACGTCGTCGAACGGCGGCCGGGTCTGGTTGAAGGCCATGTAGTAGTAGTCGCTGCCGCCGGTCTGGCCCAGCTCGACGCCCTCGGTGTCGGCCAGGGTCTCGATGGACTGCGCCGGGACGTTGTCGGTCCAGTCGATGTCGCCGTTCTCCAGGCCGGTCAGGGCCGCGGCGGACTCGCCGACGTAGCGGTACTCGACGCCGGAGATGCTCGGGCCCTCGCCCCAGTACCCGTCGAAGGCGGCCAGCTCGACACCCCCGGCCGACGTCGAGACCAGCTCGAACGGGCCGGTGCCGACGGCCTGCGTGGCCAGGTCCAGCTCGGCGGACTCGCTGGGGACGATGGCCATGCCCTTGAACCCGCCGACGTTGGCCAGCAGGTTGGGGGTCGGCGCGGTCACGGTGATGGTGACCTCGAGGTCGCCCGTGGCCTCGACCGAGGCGACGTTGCCGAACCGGAACGCGTTCGCCAGCTGCTCGTCGATGATCCGGTTGAGGGAGTACGCCACGTCCTCCGCGTCGAAGTCGCTGCCGTCGTGGAACGTCACGCCCTCGCGCAGGGTGAACACCCACTGCAGGCCGTCCTCGCTCGTCGTCCACTCCGTGGCCAGCGACGGCTCGAAGCTGAGGTCCTCCGCGCTCGGCACCACGAGGGTGTCGTAGACGTTCTCGAGCACCTGGAAGCTGGCCTGGCTGGTCGTGGCGTGCGGGTCGAACTGGTCCGGGGTGTTGGCGAGCGCCGCGACCAGGACGCCCTCGGGGGCGTCACCCGCCGTGCCGTCCTCGGCGGAGGCGGTCGGGTCGGGGGCCTCCTCGAGGCCCTCCGCGTCGACACCCTCGCCCGAGCTGCAGGCCGCGAGGGCGAGCGCGAGGGCGGAGGCGCCGGCGACGAGGACCGAGGCGCGGCGGAGGGGACGGACGGGTCGTACGGCTGACGTCGAAGGGCGCACGGTCGAGCCTTTCTGTCGGAGGCAGGACGTGGGGCTTGACGTCCTGCCTACCGGGGTGCCCGGGCCCGTACCAACCGAACGACGTCCCCGCGCGGCCTTCGTTACGGCTTCTTTACCCCTGTCCCGTCCCTCGGACCCCGACGGTCGGGGGCGGGCCTGTGGACCGCGGAGGCGCTATGGGGCAGGATCAGCGGGTCGGGCACCGCCGTCCGGCACCTCGTGCGACGGAGCACCGCAGCACCACCCGCACCACCAGTACCGCTCCTCGGCGCACGTCGACGACGACGGCAGCACCTGGCGGGAGGCCCGGGACATCCGGGCCGCCTTCACGACGGATCGTCCGGCACGTACCTGCCGGTGAAGGGAACACACGGTCATGGCAACAGTGACGTTCGACAAGGCCTCCCGGCTCTACCCCGGGGCAGAGACGCCCGCGGTGGACCAGCTCGACCTCTCGGTCGGTGACGGGGAGTTCCTCGTCCTGGTCGGGCCCTCCGGCTGCGGCAAGTCCACCTCGCTGCGCATGCTCGCCGGCCTGGAGGAGGTGACCAGCGGCAGCATCTACATCGGCGACCGCGACGTCACCGACATGCCTCCCAAGGACCGCGACATCGCGATGGTGTTCCAGAACTACGCGCTCTACCCCCACATGTCCGTCGCCGACAACATGGGCTTCGCGCTCAAGATCGCCGGCGTCGCCAAGGACGAGATCCGCAAGCGCGTCGAGGAGGCCGCCAAGATCCTCGACCTGGCGCCCTACCTGGACCGCAAGCCCAAGGCGCTGTCCGGTGGCCAGCGTCAGCGCGTGGCCATGGGCCGCGCCATCGTCCGCAGCCCCCAGGTGTTCCTGATGGACGAGCCGCTGTCCAACCTGGACGCCAAGCTGCGGGTGCAGACCCGCACCCAGATCGCCTCGCTGCAGCGTCGCCTGGGCGTCACCACCGTCTACGTGACCCACGACCAGGTCGAGGCCATGACGATGGGCGACCGCGTGGCGGTGCTCAAGGACGGCCTGCTCCAGCAGGTCGACAGCCCCCGCAGCATGTACGACAAGCCCAACAACGTCTTCGTCGCCGGGTTCATCGGCTCCCCCGCGATGAACCTCATGACGCTGCCGCTGACCGACCAGGGCGCGCAGTTCGGCACCATGCTGCTGCCGATCTCGCGTGAGGCGCTGGCCCAGACGTCCGGCAACCGGGTCACCGTCGGGGTCCGCCCCGAGGACCTGGAGATCTCCACCACCGGCGAGGGCCTGCCCGTGCAGGTCGACGTCGTCGAGGAGCTCGGCGCGGACGCCTACATCTACGGGACGACCGAGGCGGCCGAGAAGGTCGACATCGACGACCCGGACCTGCGCGGCGAGGACAAGAACAGCGGCAACAACGTCATCGCCCGCACCGACGGCCGTCGTCCCCCGACCCGCGGCGAGACCGTCCACCTGGTCCCCAGCGACGCCAACCACGCCCACTTCTTCGACATCAACAGCGGGGCCCGGCTGAACGCCTGAGCCGACCCGATGCTCGACGACGGGCGCCTCGCGACCACGCGGGGCGCCCGTCGTCGTCCACCGCTCGCCCCAGCGACAGCGACGCCCCACGATGAGGAAGCATGACCCCCGTGACCAGCTCCCTGCAGATCACGTCGACCACCGCCGAAGGCGGCCTGCTCGACCTGCCCTGGGAGCTGCCGCTGGAGACCTGGCCCGAGGACCGGATCGCCGCGCTGCCCCGCGGCATCAGCCGGCACGTCGTCCGGTTCGTCCGGATCAGCGGCAAGGTCTACGCCGTCAAGGAGATCACCGAGCACGTCGCCCGGCGCGAGTACCAGATGCTGCGCAACCTGCGGCGACTCGCCGTGCCGTCGGTCGAGCCGACGGCGGTGGTGTCCGGGCGTCACGACGCCGACGGCGAACCTCTCGAGGCCGCCCTGATCACCCGCCACCTGCAGTTCTCGCTGCCCTACCGCGCCCTGTTCAGCCAGACCCTGCGACCCGACACCGCGACCCGGCTCATCGACGCCCTGGCTGTGCTGCTGGTGCGGCTGCACCTGACGGGCTTCTACTGGGGGGACGTCTCGCTGTCGAACACGCTGTTCCGCCGCGACGCGGGCGAGTTCGCCGCGTACCTGGTCGACGCCGAGACCGGCGAGCTGCACCCGTCGCTCACCGACGGCCAGCGCGCGTACGACGTCGACCTGGCCCGGGTGAACATCGCCGGCGAGATGTTCGACCTGCAGGCCGGTGAGCTGCTCGACGCCGACTTCGACCCCCTCGCCGCCAGCGACCGGATCGTGCACCGCTACGAGAGCCTGTGGCGGGAGCTGACCGACGAGGAGTCCTTCGACTTCGGCGAGCGGTGGCGGGTGGACGCCCGGATCCGCCGGCTCAACGAGCTGGGCTTCGACGTGGGTGAGCTGGCCATCACGACCGACTTCACCGGCACGTCGGTGCAGATCCAGCCCAAGGTGGTCGACGCGGGCCACCACACCCGCCGGCTGCTGCGCCTGACCGGCCTGGACGTCGAGGAGAACCAGGCCCGTCGCCTGCTCAACGACATGGACTCGTTCTCGGCCGCGAACGACCTGCAGGGCGAGGACGAGGAGATCGTCGCGCACACCTGGCTGAGCACGGTGTTCGAGCCGACGGTCCGATCCGTGCCACCGCAGCTGCGGGGCAAGCTCGAGCCCGCCGAGGTGTTCCACGAGGTCCTGCAGCACCGCTGGTTCATGTCGGAGGCGGCCGGGCACGACGTCGGCCTGGACGAGGCGATGCGCAACTACCTGGCCGACCAGCTGCCCCACCGCCGCGACGAGAAGGCCGTGCTGGGTGGCGACGACACCGAGCCCGTGCCGATCGTCGGCTACCTGGACTAGACCTGCCGGGGGTCCACGTGGTGGTCGCGGACCGCGGCGTAGGTCACCTCCAGGGCCGCTCGGGTGCGCTCGAGGTCCTGTTGCGCCAGCCCGATGAACACGCAGTCCACCAGCGTCAGCTGCGCGATCCGGCTCGCCATCGCCCCCGACCGGTACGTCGTCTCCCGGACGGCCGTCGTCAGGACGTGGTCGGCCACCGCGGCCAACGGCGATCCGGGGTGGCTGGTGATGGCGACGGTCGTGGCGCCCGCCCGGGCCGCCTGGCGCAGCGCCTCGACGGGCTCGGTGGTGGTGCCGGTGTGCGAGAACGCGACGGCGACGTCACCGGGCCCGAGCAGCGCAGCGCTGGTGACCGCCACATGGGGGTCGGCCCAGGCGAAGCACACCCGCCGGATCCGGTGCAGCTTCTGCTGCAGGTCCATCGCCACGAACGCCGAGGCGCCGACGCCGTACAGGTCCACCCGGGCCGCGTCGGCCAGCGCCTGCACCACGTCGCGCAGCACGCCCGTGTCCAGCTGCTGGGCGGTCTCCTCGACGGCCCGCGCGTCCGCGTAGGCCACCTTCGCGACCACGTCGTCGAGGGTGTCGTCGGGACCGATGTCGGCGCCGACCTGCTCCCGCGGGGCCGGGCCACCGGTCTCGGCGGCCAGGGACAGCCGCAGCTCCGGGTAGCCGGGCAGGCCGAGCGCCTTGCAGAACCGGTTGACCGTGGTGACGGAGGTGTCCGCCTCCTCGGCCAGCCTGGTGATGGTCAACGACGACGCGCCCATCGGGTCGTCCAGGACCCGACGGGCCACCCGCTGCGCCGCCGGGGCCAGCGACGGCAGCAGCGTGCGCAGCCGCACGAGCAGGGGCGCGGTCGTCGTGGTCCGGGCCCGGGCCTGCGCGGGCAGGACCACGTCGACGTCGGCCTCGGTGTCAGCGCTCAACCGCCGTCCATCCCGTCGTCGTGAAGGCCTCGGGGCGACGCTCGCCGTCGAGGACGGCTCCGCCGCGGGTCACGACCCGGACCCCGTCGACGAGGACGCCGCGGCCCAGATTGGCCGCATCCGTGCTGTAGCGCCAGCGGAGCAGGAGCTCGCCGGCCGTCCCGTCCGCCCGTCGCAGGTCCGCCCGGGCGGGCCACCAGGTGCGGTGCCCGGACGCGGCGACCGTGCCGTCGTGCTCGACCCTCCCGCCCCGCTGCCGGGTGGTGAACGGGACGGGTTGCCAGGTGTCGCCGTCGTCGGAGGAGGACTCCAGCGCGAGGACGTCGGTGCTCTCGGTGTCGACGAAGACGTCGAACGTCAGCCGACCACCGGTGGCGGGCAGGTCGAGCGGGACCTGCAGGGTGGACGTGGTCGAGTCGGTCGAGGCCGCGGCCCAGGCCGTGGGACCGTGGCGGGGCGGTACGGCCATGGCCGTCGCCAGCCCCTGGGCGACCGCACGACGCAGGGGGTTCACCGAGCCCCACGCCCGTGAGGGGTGCACACGGTTGCTCAGCAGGACCACGAAGGAGCGGGAGTCGAGGTCCAGGACGAGCGAGGTGCCGGTGTACCCGGTGTGCCCGGCGGTGCGCGGACCTGACAGACCAGCCATGTACCAGCGCTGGTCGAGCTCGAACCCGAGCCCGTGGTCCTGCCCCGGAAAGGCCGCGTTCTCGTCGGTGACCATGGCCTCGACCGAGGCGCGGGACAGGACGCGCGCGCCCGCGTACGTGCCGCCGTTGAGCACGGCCTGGGCCAGGACCGACATGTCGGCCGCGGTCGAGAAGACCCCGGCGTGACCGGCCACCCCGCCCAGCGACCAGGCGTTCTCGTCGTGGACCTCGCCCCGCACCATGCCTCGCGCCGGGACGGCCTGGAACTCGGTGGCGGCGGCGCGGTCGCGCTGGCTGCCGGTCGGGGTGTACCCGGTGTCGAGCATGCCCAGCGGTCCGGTGATGCCCTCCGCGACGAGCTCGTCCAGGCCCTGGCCGGTGACCTGCTCGGCCACCAGGCCCACCGTGATCAGCCCGATGTCGCTGTACAGGTACCGCTCCCCCGGTCCGGACACCGGCGCGGCGGCCAGCACGGCGGCCAGGCGCGAGGCCCGGTCCGGGTAGGCGCTGTGCAGGGGCAGCCAGGACGGCAGCCCGGCGGTGTGGGTGAGGAGCTGCCGCACCGTGACCTCGCCCTTGCCGTTGGCTGCGAACGCGGGCAGGTAGGTCGCCACGGGGGCGTCGAGGTCGACCCGACCGGCCTCGACCTGCTGCATGACCACGACGGAGGTGAACAGCTTGGACACCGACGCCATGTCGTAGACGGTGTCCTCGGTGACTGGTACCCACTGCTCGCGTGGCAGCTCGGTACCCGCGCCGTCGGCGTAGCGCAGCGCCCAGCCGGTGGCCTCGCGGGCCACGACGGCCCCGTCGTGCGCCATCACCGTGATGGCGCCCGCGGTCAGCGGGCGCACCTGACCGGTGGGTCCCGACGGCTCGGTCCAGCCCTCGACCGCGGCCAGCGCGGCTCGGATCGGGGCGGGGTCGAGCCCGGCCGCGGCCGGGGTGCTGTCGTGCAGGAGCGTCGAGGCCGGCGCGAAGCCCCGGTGCGGGTCGTCGAAGCGGGCGGCAGGAACCTCCGCACGGTTGCTCGCCGCCACGGGGGCGACCCCGGCTGCCGTCACCAGCAACGCGGTCACCAGCAGACCGGCGACCACGGCCACCGTGCCGGTCCCGGCGCCCCGGTGGCCCGTCACCGACGTCGCCCGCGGTAGAGCAGGTGCGGTCCACGCCGTCGCTCGAAGCCGGCCAGCTCGTCGGCCCAGGCCGCCTCGACCTCGGCGACGCTCGCGCCGGCGTCGACCATCTCGCGCAGCCGGGTGGACCCGCTCAGCTTGTCGACCCAGAAGGGCCGCGCGGTGTCCCAGGCGTCCCGGCGCCACGCGAACTCCGGGTAGAGCCGTCGGGCCTCGACGAGCATGGCGACGGCGACGGTGATGGCCTCGACCCGGATCGGGTCGGTGACGTGCACCTGCATCCCGGCGCACACCGCACCGGCGTGCTTGCTGAACGTGGGGGTGAAGTAGGCCTCCCGCACGGCCACCCCGGGGATGTCGTACGTCCCGACCGCCTCGGCCCAGCGGGAGTCGAAGGCCGGGTCGCCGACCCACTCGAACGGCCGCGTGGTGCCGCGGCCCTCCGAGCTGAGGGTGCCCTCGAACAGGCAGGTCCCCGGGTACAGCAGGGCGGTGTCGGGGGTGGGCATGTTGGGGCTGGGGGCGACCCACGGCAGGCCGGTGTCGGTGAACACCATCTCGCGGCGCCAGCCCTCGACCTGCACGACGTGCAGCTCGCTCAACCGGTTGCCGGCCTCGGCGGGCAGGAACTCGGCGTCGAAGTACCGCGCCAGCTCGCCGACGGTCATGCCATGCTGCTGGACGATCTCCTTCTTGCCGACGAAGGTCGTGAACGGCGTCGTCATCATCGGACCGCGGGCGTACCCGCCGACCGGGTTGGGGCGGTCGAGGACGACGAACCGGACGCCGGTGCGGGCCGCGGCGACCATGGCGTCGTACATCGTCCAGATGTAGGTGTAGAACCGGGAGCCGGCGTCCTGGATGTCGAAGACCACGGTGTCGACCTCGGCCGTGCGGTACAGCTCCGCCAGTGCGGCGGCGTCGGCGCCGTAGGCGTCGTAGACCGTGACGCCGGTCCGCTCGTCGACGTAGGTGCCCTCGGAGTCGCCGGCCTGGGCCGTGCCCCGGAAACCGTGCTCGGGCCCGAACACCGCGACCAGGTCGACGACGCCGCTCGCGGCCATGACGTCGACCTCGTGGCGCAGGTCCATGAGGACGCCGGTCGGGTTGGTGATCACACCGACCCGCTGCCCGGCCAGGTCGGACCACCCTCGGGCGGCGAGGACGTCGACCCCTGGCACGACCCGCCCCGGTCGCACGCCGCCCGGACGGGTGGCCGCGCCGGCGGAGGACGCCGCCGCCGGGGTGGACAGGCCGGGAAGGGCGACGAGCGCCCCGGCGGCCCCCAGGGCCCCGAGCAGCCCACGCCGGCCGATGCCGGCTGTGGGGGCGCCGCCCGAGGAGCCGTGGTCCGGGCCGGGGCGCGCGGGCCCGGTCACCAGGTCCCCCCGAAGCCGAAGGGGAACAGGACCTCGTCGGGTTCGCCGGCCACGGGCACGTCGACCGGGAGCAGGCCCTCGGGCGGCGTCTCGCCGTGGAGCACCCTCACTGCGGACTCCATCGACACCGCGGTGTAGGAGTACGTGGCCAGCGAGGTGGTGACGTCCGGCAGGTAGGCGATGTCGTAGGGGTCCCGTACGGCGACGTGCACCACCGGTGTCCCGGTGGCGACGAGCTCGGCCACCAACCGCTGCTGCTGCCGCCCGGGGTCGGTCACCCCGGCGTCCCAGGCCTTCTGCGTCAGGACCACCACCAGGTCGCGGGTGGCGGCGTCGGCCGCGGCGGCCGCGATCCGGGCGGCGGTCGGCCGGGCACCCGTCTCGAGCACGACGGGGGTGTGGCCGCGGCGACCGAGGGCCTGGCCCACGGCGGCGGTGGTGGCCACGCCCCAACCGGTGACCAGCACCGACCTGGCCCCGGCGGTCAGCGGCAGCACGTCGTCGGCGTTGCGCAGCAGCGTGACCGTCCGGTCGCTGACCCGCTGGGCCGTCGCCAGGTGCTCGGCCGTCCCCACCACGCCCGCGATCCCGGCCAGGTCCACCTCCGACCCGGCCACGAGGCCACGCCGGTACTTCAGCGCCAGCACCCGCTCCAGGCTCTCGTCGAGCCGGTCCTCGGTCAACCGGCCCGAGGCGACCGCGTCCAGCAGCGCCTGCCGGGCGGCCATCGGGGCGGCGGGCATGAGCAGCACGTCGGCGCCCGCCTCGAGAGCGCGCACCGCGACCTCGGCGTCGCCGTACTGCTGCCGCACCCCGGCCATCTCGAGGCTGTCGGTGATGATGACGCCGCGGTAGCCGAGCTCACCGCGGAGGACCCCGCTCATGATCGGCGCCGACAACGTGGCCGGGTCTCCCGAGGCGTCCAGCGAGGGGACCAGGATGTGCGCGGTCATGACGCTGTCGACCTGGGCCTCGATCGCGGCACGGAAGGGCGGTGCGTCGACCTCCTCCCACTCGGCGCGGGTGTGGTCGATGGTCGGCAGCGCCGTGTGGCTGTCGGTGGCGGTGTCGCCGTGGCCGGGGAAGTGCTTGGCGCAGGCGCTGATGCCGCCGTCGCGCTGGTAGCCGAGGACCTGGGCGGCCACCATCTCGGCGACCAGGTCCGGGTCGGAGGAGAACGACCGCACCCCGATGACGGGGTTCAGCGGGTTGACGTTGACGTCGGCGACGGGCGCGAAGTCCTGGTTGATGCCGATCGCGGCGAGCTCCTGTCCCGTGATCGCCGCAGCGGTGCGGGCGTCGTCGGGGCTGCGGCCGGCGCCCAGCGCCATGGAGCCGGGGAACGGGGTGGCCGGTGGGCCGACGCGGGTGACGACACCCTGCTCCTGGTCGGTGGAGATGAGCAGCGGGACGCCGGCACCGCTGCCCCGGGCCGCCTGCTGCAGGCCGTTGGACAGGGTCGCGATCTGCCGGGGGTCCCGCACGCTGTCGGTCCAGGCGAAGTAGATCACCCCACCCAGGTGGAACTCGCGCACCACCTCCGCCGGGGTCGCCACCCCGTACAGCGCGACGTTGCGGGCGTCGGCGGTGTCGGGCGTGGCGCCGTAGGCGTAGCCCGTCATGAGCTGGCCGATCTTCTGCTCCAGCGTCATCCGCCGGATGGTGGTGCGGGCGTAGGCCCGTTCCCGGCCCGGCGCACGACCGGGCCCAGCGGTCGCCCCGGCCGCGGGGCCGCCCACCGCCACGGCGCCTGCCAGCGCGGCGAGACCGCCCAGGACACCACGACGGCTGGGGGCGCAGGGACCGGACGGCGTTGTCACTTTGTTCCCTCAATCTGCATGACAAGGGAAATTACCTCCCGGCACACCTGAGGTCAACGGCCTCACGTTCCGGTCGCGGCGCTACCCGGCGACGACGACCCTGACCCCGGCGCGGTCCAGCCCGTCGCGCAGTCGGGCGTCGGGGGTCGTGTCGGTGACGAGGACGTCGACCCCGGCCAGCCCCAGCAACCGGGCCGGGGCGTCGACCTGCAGGGTGGCGGCGCCGGCGACGACGACGACCCGACGGGCCGCGGCCGCCAGGGCCCGCGCCACGTCGGCCTCGTCGGTGCCGGACGCGGTGACCCCGAAGCGGTCGCTGACCCCGTGCGCCCCGAGCACCGCGACGTCCAGCACCAGGGGTTCGATGCCTCGGCGGGCGGCCCCACCCGCCAGCTCGTAGGAGCGCGGGAGCACCGTGCCCCCGGTCAGGACGAGGCGGACGTGGGGCCGGGCGCACAGCGCGTACGCGATGTCGACGGCGTTGGTCACCACGGTCAGACCGGGTCCGCCGGGCGGTGCGAGGCGGTCGGTCGAGGCCAGCTGGCGGGCCACCTCGGCCGTGGCCGGCCCTCCGTTCACCCCCACCACGTCGCCGACCCCCACCTGCGCCACCGCGGCCCGGGCCATCGCCCGCTCGGCGCGCGCCCGGACGCCCGAACCCGCCCCGAGCGGAACCTCGTACCCGCGTCGGGCCGCCGCGGCGCCGCCGTGGGTCCGCAGGACCAGCCGCCGCTCGGCCAGGGCGTTGAGGTCCCGGCGGGCGGTCGCGGCCGACACCTGCAGCCGGTCGGTGACCTGCTCGACGGTGACCTGGCCCGCCTCCTCCACCATGCCCAGCACCCGGACCAGGCGCTCCGACCTCATGCGTCCGGACCGGGCCCGACCGCCACCCGGACCTGCTCCTGATCGGCCACGCCGGACCGCAGCCGCTGGAAGACGGTCGCGTCCAGCGGCCAGCCGGGACGGGACAGCCCGGCGACGGCGGCCCCGACCGCGCCGTCACGGGCGTACCGGGCGTCCGCACCCGACATGGCCTCGGCCAGGGCCGCCGACCGCGGGCGCCCGGCGGCGAGCAAGCCGTGCAGCATCACCCCGCCGCCCAGCACCAGCGGCCCGGCGCCGGCCCGCGCCACCCTCACGAGCACGGCCACGTCGTCCTGCGCCCGCTCGACGACCGCCTCCGCGACCGGGTCACCCGCGGCCGCGAACGCCAGCGGGGCGTACTGCGCCAGCTCAGCCGGCCGTCGCTGGTAGAGCAGGCCCATCAAGCGGTCCAACGCCACGACCCGCCCGCGTCGCAGCGAGTCGTCGCGGTCGATCCCCAGCTCGGCGAGCAGCAGGGGCGTCAGGACGGTGGCCGGGGCGATGCCGTCCAGCTCGCCCACGACCGCCCGCACCACGCGGTGACCGACGTCGAAGCCCGACCCGGCGTCGCCCAGCAGCCAGCCCGAGCCACCGTGGACCCGGACGACCTCGCCGCCGACCACCCGCGCGGCCACCGACCCGGTGCCGGCGACCACGGCGCCGCCGCTCGGCTCGCGCGCGCCCGAGTGGTACATCGCGAGGATGTCGGAAACCGTCCGGAGCCGTTCAGGCGGTCCGACGAACCCCAGCGAGCCGGCGAGCACGTCGGTGGGCAGCAGCCCGCGGGCCCCGGCGAGGGCGACCAGCACGTCGGTGACGACCGAGGCGGGGCGCCCGGCCTGGGCCAGCGCCGCCCCGGCGGCCCCCGCGATGGCCGCCAGGGCCCCCTGCGGTCCGGCAGACGTGGGGTTGCCGGCCGGACCGAGCCCGTACCCGAGGCAGCGCCCGTCGGGCTCGACCAGCACGGCCCGGGTGCTGGACCCGCCCGCGTCGACGGCCAGCAGCAGCCTCCGGTCCTCCGTCTCGGCTCCCGGAGGCCTCGTCACGGCAGCCGCAACCCGGACGAGTGGACCTGCACGACCTCCAGCGACGCGTCGAGCAGGACCAGGTCGGCGACGAACCCGGTCTGCACCCGGCCGAGCACCGACCCCAGCCCGAGCGCGTGCGCCGGGGTGGACGTGGCCGCGGCCACCAGGTCCACCAGCGGCAGACCGGCCGCGACGCCGACCCGCAGCGCCCGGTCCAGGGTCAGCGTCGACCCGGCCAGGGTGTCGGTACCGGCGACGACGGCGCGCCCGCCCGCGACGACCACCTCGAGCCCGCCGAGGTCGTAACGACCGTCCTCGCCCGCCGCCGCAGCCATGGCGTCGGTGACCAGGGCGACCCGGCCCGGCGCGGCCGCGAGCAGGACGGCAGCCACGCGCGGGTGCACGTGCTCGCCGTCCAGGATCAGCTCCAGGGTGACCGAGGGGTCGTCGAGGGCGGCGACGACGGGACCGGGCGCACGGTGGTGGATGCCCGGCATGGCGTTGAAGGCGTGGGTCAGCAGGCTCGCCCCGGCACGGAAGGCCCGCGAGGCGGTGCCGTGGTCGCAGTCGGTGTGCCCGACCGCGACGAGCACGCCGGCCTCGCGGAACGTCGCCGCCGCCGCCTCGGCGCCCTCACGCAGCGGGTCCAGCGTCACCTGCCGCAGCGTGCCCCGGGCGGCGTCCAGCAGCCGGTGCACCCGCTCCGGGGTGGGGTCCACCAGCCGCATCGGGTCGTGGGCGCCCTTGCGCGCCTGCGCCAGGAACGGCCCCTCGAGGTGGCTGCCGAGCACCTGCGGGTGGGTCTGCGACAGCTCCGCCACCGTGGCCAGCCGCTCGCACAGCGCGTCCACCGTGTCGGACACGAAGCTGATGACCGACCGGGTGGTGCCGTGGCGGCGGTGCGCGGCCGCGGCCCCCAGGACGCCCGCCGGGCCGTCCTCGTGGGAGTGGCCCCCACCGCCGTGCACGTGCAGGTCGACGAAGCCCGGCACCAGGTAGCAACCGCCGCCGTCGACCACCTCGGCGCCGTCGGCGTGCTCCCGCCAGCCGTCCCCGGACCCCGTGGCCGTGATCCGGCCGTCGCGGCTGCTCACCCAGGCGTCGGTCACCGTCCCGGCCGCGTCCACGACCGTCGTGGAGCGCACGACCCGCGGCGCCCCGGGCCGGCCCGGGGTCACGGCTGCACCTCGCGCACTACTTCAGGGTCCCCTGCGCCACGGACCCCTGCAGCCGGCGCTGGAACACCAGGTACACCACGAGCACCGGGATGATGGTGAGCACCGCCCCGGCGAACAGCGCACCGAAGTCCACCGAGTAGCCGGCCTGCGACGCGAACGAGGCCATGCCCTGCGTGAGGACGTAGGAGTCCGGGTCGGAGTTGAGCACCACCGGCAGCAGGAACTGGTTCCACAGCCCGACGAAGTTGAGGATGGCCACCGACGCCATGCCCGGTCGCGCCATGGGCAGCATCACCTGGAAGAACGTCCGCCACTCCCCCGCCCCGTCCAGCGCGGCCGCCTCGGCGATCTCGCCCGGCAGGTCCGCGAAGAAGCTCATCAGGAAGAAGACCGTGAACGGGTAGGCGTAGGCGGCGTACGCGGCGATCAGGCCGGGCAGGGTGTTGAGCACCCCGAGCTGCTGCAGGATGAAGAACAGCGGCACCACGGCCAGGAACACCGGGAACGTGAGCCCGGCCACGACCAGGGTCCGGACGACGGCCCGGCCGGGGAACGTGAACCGGGCCAGGACGTAGGCGGACATCGCCCCGAGCAGCATGGTGATGACCAGCGCACTGCTCACCACGAGCACCGAGTTGAGGAAGTACCGGCCGATGCCGGCGGTGTTCCAGGCGCTGACGTAGTTGCCGAACTGCGGTGAGGCCGGCAGCGAGAACGGCGACGCGAAGATCTCCTGCGAGGTCTTCAGCGACGACATCAGGGTCCACAGCAGCGGGGCGATCACCAGGACGGTCCACACCACGAGGATGGCGTGCGACGTGGTCGAGACCGCGCGCTCACCCCGGGGCACGGCGCCCGTGCGTCCGGGACCGGGGCGCCCGGCGCGACCCGGGTGGGTCCCCGGCCGGCGGACGTCGGTGGCGCTCATGCGCCGAGCCGCCGCTCGAGCAGGCGGGACACCGACAGCACGGCGGTGACGAAGCCGAACGTCACCAGGGCCAGCACGACGCCCATGGCGCAGGCCACGCCGAACTGACCCTGCGAGAACGCCGTGGTGTAGATCTGCTGGGTGATGACCAGCGTCGAGCTGTCGGGGCCGCCGCTGGGGTTGAGCGCCTGCATGTAGACGAACGCGTCCAGGGCGAGGATGCCCATGTAGACGTAGGCCGTGCGGACGCTGCCCAGCACGCCGGGCAGGGCCACGTGCACCGCCGAGCGGAACCGCCCCGCGCCGTCCAGGCGCGCGGCCTCGAACCGCTCGGCGGGGATGCCCTTGATCGCCGCGACGAACAGCACCATGTAGAAGCCGATGAACGACCAGACGATGACGACCATGGACGCGGTCATGGCCGTGTCGGGGTCCCCCAGCCACGCGAAGTCCGCGAACCGGTCGAACCCCAGCGAGGTGAGGGCCCCGTTGAGCAGGCCGTTGGCCGGGTTGTAGATCTGGCTCCAGATGATGCCGATGACGATGGCCGGCACCACGTAGGGGAAGAACGAGACCACCCGGTAGAACCCGGAGCTGCCGAGCCCGCGCACCCCGCCGTGCGTCGACCCGCCGAACGTGACGAGGACGGCCAGGGCGAAGCTGAGCACGAGGGTGACGACGGGCACGACCAGCAGCAGGGTCGCGCTGTTGCCGAGTGCGGTGAGGAACCGGTCGTCGGAGGCCAGCCGCGCGTAGTTGCCCAGCCCGATGAACGGCTGCTCGGCGCTGAAGCCCGTCCACGCGGTCAGCGAGTAGTACGCCGCCTGCGTGAACGGGTACAGCACCAGCAGGACGTAGAGGGCGAAGGGCAGGCCCAGGAACACCACGATCATGCTCACCCGGTCGAACCCGGCCCGCCCGACCATCAGGCGATCTCGATCTTCACGATCGCGTCGTCCTCACGGATCCGGTCGAACAGCTCCTGCATGCCGGTGGCCAGGGTGGCCGCGTCGGACTCCCCGGACAGGAAGCTGTTGAACAGCACGTTGACCTCGGCCGTCATGCCGTAGGTCGACACCATGTTCCAGGAGAACGTCTGGTCGCCGGCGGCCTCGAGCATGTCGATCTGGGCCGCGAGAGCGGTGGACCCGAACGCGTCCTCCGGCACGGTGTCGCGCACGATGGTGGAGGCGAGCTTGGTGCGGGCGAACTCCGTGGCCGTCTCCGGCGACAGCATGACGCGGAGCATCTCCTTGCCGCCGGCGACGTTGGCGGCGTCGCTGGGCACCACGTAGGGCTCGTTGGGCGTGTTGCGGATGGACTCGTAGGGCAGCGCGGAGTCGTCGCTCACCAGGGGCGCGGGTGCACCGGTCATGACGAAGTCCTCGGCCGTCTGCTCCTTCATCTCGTTCTCGATCCACGACCCCGACGGGTACAGCAGCGCCTCCTGCGCCTGGCTCCACTGGGCCTGGGCGGCGGTGAACTGCGTGCCCGCACCTCCGGGGCGCATGTAGCCGCGCTCGACGACCTGCTCCATCGCGGCCAGCACGTCGGTGACGGCCGGCAGGCTCCATGCGTCGGCGGCCAGGTTGTCCATGGCGAGGCGGACCTCGTCACCGCCCTGCTTGATGGCGGAGTCCACGGCCAGGGTCAGGTAGTAGGACGCGGCCTCGGTGCCCCACGTGAACAGGTACTTGCCCTGCTCCTGCGCGGCGGCGCCCAGGGTCAGCGCCTCCTCCCAGGTGCGCGGCGGCTCCCAGCCGTTGGCCTCGAACAGCGACTGGGAGTACCAGAGTGCGTACACGGTCAGCACGTAGTTGATGGCGGCCAGCTTGCCGTTGTACATCCCGACGTCCAGCACGCCCGGGTACAGGGTGTCGGCGATGACGTCGCCGTCGACGTTGGGTGCGTCGATGACCTGCTGGAGGTCCTCGAGGTCGTCGACGATGGCAGACAGCCCGATGGCGCCGGCGCCGGAGTTGTCTAGCAGGTCCGGCGGGTTGCCCGACACGAAGCGCGGCTGCATCTGCTGCGCGATGGTGGTGGAGGCGGTGATGTCGACGGTGGAGCCCGCGTGCAGCTCACCGAGGACACCGCCCGCGAACTCCGCGTAGTCCACGCCGTAGCCGCCGTCGAAGATGACCGCGTCGATGCTGCCCTCGGTGACGCCGAACGGGTTGTCGGCGTCGACCGGCCCCGTCGCGGGCGCCGCCGCCCCGGACTCGGGGGTCGACGGCCCGCTGCCGGAGGCTGCGCACGAGGCGAGCGTGATGCTGAGCGGGGCGGCCACCCCCGCGGCCGCGGACGCCCGCAGGAACTGTCGCCGGTGGAAGGGGCTTCGGGCGGTCGTGTCGGTCATCGTCGGCTCCGTCGGTCGGTGGTGGGTGGGTCAGGTCGTCTGCCCGGCCCGCTGGCCGGGCACCGGGGTCAGGCACCGCGCCGGATGCGTCCGGCGTACCTCGCCTCGAGCTCGTGGTTGTGCTCGTCGCCGCCCGGCACGTTCGCCGACACGTACAGCGGCACCTCGAGGCCCTGCTCGGCGAGGCGGGTCGCGGTCCCGATGGTCAGCAGCTGGGCGAGGTAGGCGGACGTGATGGACGACACGGCCC
This sequence comes from Aquipuribacter aurantiacus, assembly GCF_051216895.1. Lineage (NCBI taxonomy): Bacteria > Bacillati > Actinomycetota > Actinomycetes > Micrococcales > Intrasporangiaceae > Aquipuribacter > Aquipuribacter aurantiacus. The sequence continues at coordinate 130,295 of NZ_JBPKAO010000005.1, read as the reverse complement.
CCACCGGCACCCCACCGACGGGGTCGAGCGTGGCGTCGCCGTAGGGGGCGAGGTTGTCCAGCACGACGTCGGCCACCTCGGACAGCCGCTTGCCGCTGGGGTGCTTGGGAACGACGCCGGCGGTGTGCAGCAGGCTGGTGACGGCCACGACGGGGTGGCCGTGCTCCTTGGCCAGCAACGCCATCCCGACCACGGAGCCGTTGACGCCGGAGTTCGACGCGATGACGAACACGTCCTCGGGCTCGCGGCGGACCGTGGCGAAGAGGTCCTCGGCGATGCGGGGGTCGCGCTCCAGCGGGGGGTTGCCGCCCAGCTCGTCCAGGGCGTGCGTGCCGAACAGCACCGCGTCGCGCAGGGCGATCCGGTTGGTGGGGATCAGGCCCCCGGCGCGACCGGCGACCTCCATCGCGAACGCCTCCGAGTGACCGGTGCCGAACGCGTGCACCACCCCACCGCGGGCGATGGCGGTGGCGAGCAGCTCGACGGCCGCGTCCAGGCCCCCGTCCTCCGCGAGCACCGACAGCTGCTGCAGCCGGCTGACGACCTCGTGCTCGAAGGTGGGGACGTGGCCGGTGGGTGCCGAGGGCTGCACAGGGGGGCTCCAGGGGTCGTGGCGTCGCGGGACGACGGACAGCGCGGGGGCACGCCCGTAGTCATGCGCCTGATGACTGCTTCTGATCGAATCTCTGACGTTCGATCGCTTCCGGACGCTAGCACCGGCCGCACGCGGTCCGGAAGGACCTTTGGGTAAAAACTTTCCATCGAGGTGCCCATCAGGTCAATCCTTGCCACCCGCCCGCAGACGGTTGTCCCCCCGCGGTCAGGGCACGCCGGGAGGGGTCACCGCAGCACGCCCCCGACCGGCCGGTCGGGGGCGTGCTGCGTTCGTGGAGCGGTGTTGCGGGGGCGCCTTCAGCGCTGCTGGGCGACCGCGTACAGGACGATGCCGGCGGCGACGCCGGCGTTGAGCGACTCGGTCTCGGCGGCCATCGGGATCGAGACGACGGTGTCGCACAGGTCCCGGACCAGCCGGCTGAGGCCCTCGCCCTCGGACCCGACGACCAGGCAGACCCCGGTGCCCTCGACGTCCAGCGAGGGCAGCTCGACGTCGCCCTCGGCGTCCAGGCCGACGACCATCAGCCCGGCGTCCTTGTAGGCCTGCAGCGCACGGGCCAGGTTGGCGGCCCGGGCCACGGGCACCCGGACGGCCGCGCCGGCGCTGGCCTTCCAGGCCCCGGCGGTCATCCCGGCGCTGCGCCGCGAGGGCACCACGACGCCGGCGGCGCCGAACGCCCCGGCGGAGCGGACGACGGCGCCCAGGTTGCGGGTGTCGGTGACGCCGTCCAGGGCGATGATCACGACGTCGCTGCGTGTGCGGCCCTGCAGCAGGTCGTCGGGGTGGGCGTAGTCGTACGGCGGGATCTGCAGCGCGATGCCCTGGTGGACGGCACCGTCGGTGAGCCGGTCGAGGTCGCCCTTGCCGACGCTGAGCACGGACATCCGGGCGTCCGAGGCGAGCCGGACGGCGTCGCGGACCCGGGTGTCGGAGTCAAGGCCGTCCTGCAGGTAGAGGCCGGTCGCCCCGATGCCCGCCTGCAGCGCCTCGAGGACGGAGTTGCGACCGGCGACGTACTCCGAGCCGGTGCCCGAGCGACGACCCTGCCCGGCCCGGGTGGGTCGCCCACCGGGACGGTACGCACCGCCGCCCGAGCCGCCCGGCCCGCTGCCGGGCCGCCCCTTGCGCATGCCGGCGAGCGCCTTGGCGTCGCGCTCGGCCTTCTTCTCGGCCGACTCGATGGCCAGCTTGCGGTCGTTGGCCGGGTGCGAGGGCCGGTCGGCCGCCTTGGGCGTGGGCCCGCGCCCCTCCAGCGCCTTGCGACGCTGCCCGCCGCTGCCGACGCTGGGGCCCTTCTTGCCGCGGCGGACCGCACCTCGTCGTCCGGTCTGGCCAGCCATCAGCTGTCTCCCTGCTGTGAAGTGCTCGTGGTGGTGCGGTCGGCCAGGGACCAGCGTGCGCCCTCGGCGGTGTCCTCGATGACCACGCCCGCGGCGACCAGGCGGTCCCGGACGGCGTCGGCGGTGGTCCAGTCCTTGGCGGCGCGGGCGGCGGCTCGGGCGTCCAGCTCGGCCCGGACCAGCCGGTCCAGCGCCGTCCTCGAGTCCGAGGAGCCGGCGTCGAGCCTCGACGGCTCGATCCCCAGCACCGACGCCATGGCCCAGACACTGCTCGCGGCAGCGGAGACGGCGTCGCGCCGACCGGCGGCCAGCGCGGCGTTGCCGTCCCGGACCACCCCGTGCAGCGCGGCCAGGGCCGAGGGGACCGACAGGTCGTCGTCCATGGCGGCGACGAAGTCGTCGCTCGGTCGGCCCGCGGCGACGAAGTCGTCGCTCGGTCGGCCCGCGGCGACGACGTCCGGGGCCGGGGCTCCGGGCCCGACCTGGTCGGGTCCCAGCAGCTCCCCCGCCCGGCGCAGGAACCCCTCGATTCGCTCCCACGCCGCCGCCGCCTCGGTCAGCGAGGTGTCCGAGAACTCCAGGTTGCTGCGGTAGTGCGCGGACACCAGGTAGTAGCGCAGCACCTCGGGGCGGACCTGCTGCAGCAGGTGGGCCACGCCGAGCGAGTTGCCCAGGCTCTTGCTCATCTTCTCCCCCGCCGTGGTCAGCAGGGCGGAGTGCAGCCAGACCCGCGCGAACGGGTCCCCGGCCGCGTTGGACTGGGCGATCTCGTTCTCGTGGTGCGGGAAGCGCAGGTCCAGGCCGCCGCCGTGGACGTCGAACTCCGCGCCCAGGTAGCGGGTGGCCATGGCCGAGCACTCCAGGTGCCAGCCGGGCCGGCCGCGGCCCCACGGCGTCGGCCAGGACGCGGTCGCGGGCTCGGAGTCCTTGGCGGACTTCCACAGCGCGAAGTCACGGGGGTCGCGCTTGCGACCGGCGAGGGCGGGGTCGGTGTCGTCGGCGGGCTCCAGCTCGTCCAGGCCCTGCCGGGTCAACCGGCCGTAGGCGGCGAAGCTGCGGACGTCGAAGTAGACGTCGGCGGTGCCGGGCACGGCGTAGGCGTGGCCGGCGTCCACGAGACGCTGCATCAGCTCGACCATCTCGGTGACGTGGCCCGTGGCGCGCGGCTCGTACGTCGGCGGCAGCACCCGCAGCGCGTCGTAGGCCGCGGTGAACTCGCGCTCGTAGCGGTAGGCGTGGGCCCACCACTCCCGCCCGGCCTCGGTGGCCTTGGCCAGGATCTTGTCGTCGACGTCGGTGACGTTGCGGACCAGCGTCACCTGGTAGCCGGAGTGCAGCAGCCAGCGGCGCAGCACGTCGTAGACGACCTGGGCGCGCACGTGGCCGATGTGCGGGCTGGTCTGCGGGGTCGCGCCGCAGACGTAGATGCCGACGTGACCGGGGACCACGGGGTCCAGCGGGGCGGTGGTGCGGCTCAGGCTGTCGTGCAGGCGCAGGCCGGAGGACACGGTCGGTTCGGGCACCCGCCCAGGGTACGGGCGAGCGGGGTGCGGCCGCGCCGCTGACGCAGCCGCCGCGGCGGGGCGCACGACCACGTCGACGACCACGGTGAGCCCGACGCCGTCGACGCGGGCGAGGCGACGGCGAACCGGGTCCGCACGCACGACGGCCGCGCCGCCCCGGGAAGGGCGGCGCGGCCGCTGGTGCGGTGCGGTGCCGGGTGGGTCAGCCCCGGCTGCGGGCCGGGACGCGCGTGGCGGCCGGCGCCGGCGCGGCGGGTGCGGGCGTGGCGGGTGCGGGCGTGGCGGGTGCGGGCGTGACCGGCGCCGCGGTCGTGGTCGCGCTGGCGGCCCGCGCGGACGCCCCCGCGACCTGCGGGATCTCCAGCCCGAGCGCGTCGACCATGGCGTGGAACACCTCGGTGTTGTCGAGGACGCCGTTGAACTTCGCGGCCCCCGCCCCGGACGCGATGACGTACACGTCCTCGACGGTGTGCACGCAGTTGGTCTGGTTGTAGGGCAGGTTGCCGATCTGGACCAGGGCCCCCGGGTCGCGCGCCGGGTTGTCGACCGCGCGGCCGGTGGCGTCGATCAGCGCCGGCTGGGCGAACCGGGCGTTGTGCTGGAAGTCGTCGGAGTGGTCGGGGTGGTTGGACCAGCCGAAGAACAGCTGCACGTCCGGGTTCGGGTCGTCGGGGAACCCGTCACCGTTGGTGTCGGTGTAGGTCGGGAAGCCGGCCTCCGCGTACACGCCGTTGCCCTGTCGGTCCGGGGTCGGGTCGTCGCGGCGGTCGTGGGTGCCGACGATGCTCATCGAGTGGTTGTGGTCGGCGGTGACGACGACCAGGGTGTCGCCGTTGGCCTCGGCCCAGCGCTTGGCGACGCCGAGGGCCTGGTCGAACTCGATGGTGTCGTAGACGGCACGGGGACCGTCCAGCGGGTGCGACATCTTGTCGATGCTGGCCGCCTCGACCATGAGCATGAACCCCTCGTCGCGGCGCGACAGCACCTCCAGCGCGGCCTCGGTCATCTCCATGAGGGTGGGCTGGTCGGGGAACTGACCAAGCACCGCGGCGTCACGGGTGACCTCGCGGTCGACGTAGACGTTGAGGTTGCCGTTGTGGAACAGCCCGAGGAGCTTCTCGGGGTTGCCGCCCAGGGCCGCGGACAGCTGGTTCCGGTCGGCGGCGTAGGCGAACCCCTCGTCCTGGAACTCCTCGATGAGGTTGCGCTCGTCCTGCCGACGGGAGCCGGGCGTGGACCGGGGCAGCAGCGACGCCCGGCCACCACCCAGGAGCACGTCGGGCATCTGCTCCGGCAGCAGGGCCTGGTCCATGATGTCGACGTACTCCGCGCGGCGGCGGGTGTGCGCCCACACCGCGGCCGGGGTGGCGTCCTGGATCTCGCTGGTCGTCACGACCCCGACCGCCATGTTGCGGGTGCGCTTGAGGATCTCGGCGAGCGTCTCGACCCGGGGGTGGTCGTCGGGGTCCTGGGAGTTGCCGACGTACACGCCCATGGCGTTGACCGACGACTTGTGCCCCGTCATGTAGGCCGACATCGAGTTGGCCGAGTCGGTGGCGATGGAGTCGTCGCCGGACGTCATGACCAGACCGCGGTAGTCCATCCGGTCCATCTCGAGCAAGCCGTTGTACTTGCCCTCGGTGATGCCCTTGGACAGGATGCGCGCCGCGGTGATGGGGGCCGCGCCCATGCCGTCACCGAGGAAGAAGATGACGTTCTTGGCCGGGCGGGCCGGCGCGTCCAGGGCGAGCACCTCGTGCGTGACGCTGCCGACGCCACGCCCGGTGCGGGAGTTGACGTTCACCGACACGGTGAACGTGCCGGCGTCCGGGTAGGACAGACCCTCGTACTCGACCTCGACGCTGTCGGGCAGGTTGGAGGTGCGGACCGGGTCGCCCGTCAGGAGCGGGACGGGGCCGCTCGGGCCCTCGACCGTGATCCGGATCCGGCTGGACTCCGGGTCCACCCCGGTGACCTCGACGCGCAGGTCGAAACGCGCGCCGGGGCGGAACGTGGCCCGGTCGAGGGGCAGGATCTTGACGCCCAGGCCCTCCCGGGCGGCGCGACGGGCGGCCACGCGCGGGCTCAGGGCGGCGGTGGCCGCGTGCGGGTCCGCGGCGCTCAGCGCGCCCTGCGGGACGTAGGCCCCGGCGGGGGCCACCGCCGCACCGGCCGGGCGGAGGCCGGTCCCGACGACCACGGCGGAGGCGAGGCCACCCGCCCCGGCGCCGAGGAAGCCGCGCCGGGAGAACCCGCGGCCGGACTGCTGGTGGTCGTCGTCGTGCGTGCCGTCGTGCTTCTGGTTGTCGGTCACCCGACACCCCTCTCGTCGCGTTGCCAGGTCGGGTTGCTCCCGCAACCTATGCAGGAGCGCATCCATCCGGGTGAACGCATGACAAACGTCTGGACAACGAACGCAGGAGGGCCCCCCGGCGGGCCGGGACGGACAGCAGCAGGGCCGCCACCGTGACGGTGGCGGCCCCGACGGCCGTGCTGCGACGGGTGGAGCTCAGCCGAAGCGGCCCGAGATGTAGTCCTCGGTGCGCGGGTCGACCGGGTTGCTGAAGATGCTCGTCGTGTCGCCGTACTCGATGAGCCGGCCGAAGCGGACGTCGTGCTCCTGCTCGACCTCGGCGGTGAAGAAGGCCGTGCGGTCGCTGACCCGGGCCGCCTGCTGCATGTTGTGCGTGACGATGACCATCGTGTAGTCGCCCTTGAGCTCGTGCATGAGCTCCTCGATCTTGGCGGTGGCGATGGGGTCCAGGGCCGAGCACGGCTCGTCCATGAGGATGACCTCGGGCTCGACCATCAGGGCGCGGGCGATGCACAGACGCTGCTGCTGGCCGCCGGACAGGTTGTAGGCGTTGTCCTTGAGCTTGTTCTTGACCTCGTCCCACAGGCCGACCCGCTTGAGCGTGGACTCGACCGTGGCGTCCATGTCGATCTTCATCCCGTTGACCTTGGGCCCGAACGCGAGGTTGTCGTAGATCGACTTGGGGAACGGGTTCGGCTTCTGGAAGACCATGCCGATCCGCGCACGCACCTCGACCGGGTCGACGTCCTTCGCGTACAGGTCCTGGCCGTGGTAGTCGATCCGGCCACCGACCTTGGCGCTGCTGATCAGGTCGTTGGTGCGGTTGAAGCACCGCAGGAACGTCGACTTGCCGCAGCCGGACGGGCCGATGAACGCGGTGATCTCGCGCCGCTTGATCTTCATCGACACGTCGGTCAGCGCCAGGTTGGACCCGTAGTGCACCGACACCTTGTCCACGCCGAACACGACGTCGTCACCGGAGTGCCCGGGGTCGATGGCCGGCCGGTCGGAGCGGACCCGTCGGGTGACGGGGGCGCTGACGTCGAGGTTGATGCCCGCTCCCGTCGTGTCGGGGGCAGCCGCCGTCGAGCCCTGGGCGGTCACGGAGGTCTTGGTGTCCATGCTGTCGCTCATCAGTAGGTCCTCGTGTAGCGGTTGCGGATGAAGATGGCCGTCGAGTTCATGAGCAGCAGGAGCGCCATGAGGACGATGATCGCCGCGGCGGCGACCTCGATCTGGAACTCCGCCTGCGGCCGCTTGATGAAGTCGTAGATCTGGATCGGGATCGCCGTGTAGGCCTCGGACAGGTTCCACGGCTCGTTGTCGGCCCGTCGGGAGAACACCGCGCCGGCCACGAGGATAGGCGCCGTCTCCCCGATGGCCCGCGACAGCGCGAGGATCGTCCCCGTCATGACGCCCGGGATCGCCGCGGGCAGCGTCTGCCGGAAGGCGACCTGGATCGGGGTCGCCCCCAGGGCCAGGCCGCCGCTGCGGATCTCCCGCGGGACCGAGCGCAGGGCCTCGCGGCTGGCCACGATGACGACCGGCAGGACCAGCAGCGTGAGGGTCAGGGCTCCGGCGATCAAGGACCGTCCGAGGCCGAACGTCACGATGAAGATCGACAGACCCATCAGCCCGTAGATGACGGACGGGACCCCGGCGAGGTTGTTGATGTTCGTCTCCAGCAGCCGGGTGATCCGGTTGTTGGGGGCGAACTCTTCGAGGTAGACGGCGGCCCCGACCCCCACCGGGAAGGTCATGAGGGCGACCAGGACCATCAGGGAGAGGGTCCCGGTAAGGCCCGCCCGGATCCCGGTGACGTCCGGGTCGCGAGAGGTGTAGGTGGTGAGGAAGTCGAGGCTCAACCGCCCCGACCCGTCGATGAGGATGTCGATGATCAGCGTCCCGAGGACCACCAGGGCGAGCGCGGTGGCGACGACCAGGACGGTCACGGTGGTGGTCTCGCGGACCTTGCGCCCGGCGGGCGGGCGCAGGTCCAGGTTCTCGTTGTGCTTGCGCACGACGCTGGCGGGGCTGGTGAGCACCATCTCAGTACACCTCCCGGTAGCGACGGACGATCCGCATGGCGATCAGGTTGATGAGGAACGTGATGAGGAACAGGAGCGCACCCACGGCGAAGATGGACTGGAAGGTCACCGACCCCCGGGAGCTCTCGCCGCCGACGGCCTGGGTGATGTAGGCCGTCATGGTCTGGATCTGCTGCAGCGGGTCCGCGGTGGGGATGTCCCGGGGCGGCAGGTTGCCGGCCGCCAGCGACACGATGAGCGTCTCACCGATCGCCCGGCCGAAGCCGAGCAGGATGGCGGCCGCGATCCCGGACAGCGCCGCGGGGAACACCACCCGCAGGGCGACGTGCCTGCGGGAGGCACCCAGCCCGTAGCCGGCGTCACGCAGCGCACGAGGGACGGCGGTCATCGCGTCCTCGGAGATGGAGGCGATGGTCGGCACGATCAGGACGCCGACGACCAGGCCCGCGCTCAGCGCGTTGAAGATGGGGACCCGGTCGATGCCCAGCAGGTCGCGCAGCAGCGGGGTCACGAACGTCAGGGCGAAGAAGCCCAGCACGACGGTCGGCATGCCCGCCAGCAGCTCCAGCACGGGCTTGATGACCCGGCGGACCTTGGGCTTGGCGTACTCCGACAGGTAGATCGCGGTACCCAGGCCGAGGGGCGTGGCGACGAGGATCGCGATGACGGTGATGAGCAGGGTGGAGTTCAGCAGCGGCAGGACGCCGACGGCGAAGGCGTTCCCCTCGGGGTCGCCGAAGGGCTGCCAGACCGTGCCGGTCATGAACTCGACGAACGAGATCGTGTCGAGCCGGAAGAAGTCGATGGCCTCCTCGAACAGCACGTAGACGATCGCGACCGTGGTGAACACGGACACGGCCGCGCAGGCGAAGAGCAGCGCCGTGAGCACCTTCTCGCCGTAGCGCGGCTTGCGGGCCGTCAGCCGGGCGCCCTCGGGGTCCGGGGTGGTGCGGGGAGGTGCGGTGGTGACAGACATGCGCGTGGGTTCTCCCAGCGGCTGGTAGGAGGCGGACGACCGTCGGCCCCCGCCGAGAGAGTAGAGAACCCTCTCGGCGGGGGCCAGGGGCAGATCAGCCCTCGGAGGCGGCGATCGCGTCGGCCACGTTCTGCTGGGCCTCGGAGATCTCCTCGTCGGTGGCGGGGATGAAGTTGACGTCCTCGATCACCGAGTTGACCGTGTCCAGGTAGAACGTCGCGAAGTCGGCGACCTCGGGACGCTCCAGGGCCTCGTTCTTCAGGTAGATGAAGAGCGGACGGGTCAGGCCGTAGCTGCCGTCCTGGGCGGCCTCGACGCTGGGCGCGACGCACCCCTCACCGGCGTCGAACTCGACGGCCTTCACGGTGTCGGTGTTCTCCTGGAAGTAGGAGAAGCCGAAGAAGCCCCAGGCGGTGGGGGTGCCGATGACGCCCTGGGCGATGACGTTGTCGTCCTCGGAGGCGTTGAAGTCCTGCCGGGGCTCCTCGATCTCGCTCGGCTCGAGGATGGTCTCGTTGAAGAAGTCGTAGGTGCCGGAGTCGGCGCCGGGGGCGAACACCTCCAGCGGCTCGGCCGGGAACTCGGGGTTGACCTGGTCCCAGCTGCTGACGCCGTCCGGACCCCAGATCGACACGATCTCGTCGGTGGTCAGGCAGGTCACGAAGTCGTTGGCCGGGTTGACGACCATGGTCAGGGCGTCGGTGCCGACGCGGATCTCGGTGAACTCGATGCCGTTCTCCTCGCAGAGCGCGACCTCGTCCTCCTCGATCGCGCGGGAGGCGTTGGAGATGTCGGTGTCGCCGGTACCGCAGAACCGCTCGAAACCGCCGCCGGTGCCGGAGATGCCGAGGTTGATGATGACGTCGGGCTGGACCGCGGCGTACTCCTCGGACAGCGCGTCGGTCAGGGGGCCGACCGTGGAGGACCCGTCGATGGCGATGGAGCCGCTGACGGCCTCGCCGCCGGCGTCGCCGCCTTCGGTGTCCTCGGCGCCGGCTGCGCCGGCGTCGGTCGCGGTGTCGGTCGCGTCGCCGTCGTCACCGCAGGCGGCGAGGGCGAAGGACAGCACGACGGCGACGGGGATGGCGCCGCGGGTCAGGGTGGAGCGCTTCACAGTTACCTCCTGGGGGGGCCCGTCAGGGCCGGGCTGGGGCTTGGTGCAGCACGAAACTAACCGCGCCGCAGAGCCCTGCAGAGCCCCTCAGATGTCCAGGAGGTGAACGGAGGTCGAACCTTGCCCGACCACACCGGACCGTGGTCACGGTCCGATAACGAACACGTCAGGGAGTCACCGGCTCCGGACGCCCGGTGACGGCCGTCGGGCCCCTCGACGCGCCGACGAACGCCCGCCGTGGGCGGCGATCATGATGGTCTGCAGGTCCGCCAGCGGCCGGCCCTCGTCGTCCAGGTGGTGCCGCACCCACTGCCCGTCCGGCTGCAGGTGCCAGGACGCCGTGCCGGGGTCCATGGACGTGTCCAGCAGGGTCATCAGCTGGTCGACGTGACGCCGGTCCCCCAGCCGGACCAGGGCCTCGACCCGGCGGTCCAGGTTGCGGTGCATCATGTCGGCGCTGCCGATGTAGACCACCGGGTCACCGCCGCCGACGAAGGCGAAGATGCGCGAGTGCTCCAGGAACCGCCCCAGGATGCTGCGGACCCGGATGTTGTCGCTCAGGCCCGGGACGCCCGGGCGGACGGCGCAGATGCCGCGCACCACGAGGTCGACGTCCACCCCGGCCTGCGAGGCCCGGTAGAGCGAGTCGATGAAGGCCTCGTCGACGATCGAGTTCAGCTTGAGCCGGATGCCCGCGGGCAGCCCCTTCTCGTGGTTGCTGATCTCGCGCTCGACCAGGTCGACCAGGCCCTGGCGCACGGTGCGGGGGGCCACCAGCAGACGCCGGTAGGACGAGCTGGGCGCGAAGCCGGACAGCTGGTTGAAGAGCACGGCCAGGTCGTCGGCCACCTGCGGGTCCTTGGTCAGCAGACCCAGGTCCTCGTACAGCCGGGCCGTCTTGGGGTTGTAGTTGCCCGTCCCGACGTGGCAGTACCGCGCCAGCCCACCGGGCTCGCGCCGCACGACCAGGCTGAGCTTGCAGTGCGTCTTGAGCCCGACGATGCCGTAGACCACGTGCACACCGGCCTGCTCGAGCTTGCGGGCCCAGCTGATGTTGGCCTGCTCGTCGAAACGGGCCTTGATCTCGACCAGGGCCAGCACCTGCTTGCCCGAGTCGGCCGCGTCGATCAGGGCGTCGACGATCGGGGAGTCACCGCTGGTCCGGTACAGCGTCTGCTTGATGGCGAGCACGTCCGGGTCGGCGGCGGCCTGCTCGAGGAACGCCTGCACCGACGTGGAGAACGAGTCGTACGGGTGGTGCAGGAGCACGTCGCGCCGGCTCACGGCGGCGAACACGTCGCTGGCCTTGGCCGACTCGACCTCGGCCAGGTCGCGGTGGGTGCGCGGCAGGAACGTCGGGAACTGCAGCTCGGGCCGGTCGACGTCGGCCATGATGAACAGACCACGCAGGTCCAAGGGCTCGGGCAGGCGGTAGACCTCGTCCGGGGTGACGCCCAGCTCGCGCAGCAGCAGCTCGGCGTCCTCCTCGGCGATGTCGTCGGCCAGCTCCAGGCGCACCGGCGGACCGAAGCGGCGGCGCAGCAGCTCCTTCTCCAGCGCCTGGAGCAGGTTCTCCGCGTCGTCCTCCTCGACCTCGAGGTCCTCGTTGCGGGTGACCCGGAACGTGGAGTGCCGGACGACGTCCATGCCCGGGAACAGCATCCCCAGGTGGGCGGCGATGACGTCCTCCAGCGGGACGAAGTCGGCGCGGTCGTCGTCCTCGCCCAGCTCGTGGGGCACCCGCAGGAACCGCGGCAGCACCGGCGGCACCTTGACCCGCGCGAAGTGCTGCTTGCCGGTGGCGGGGTTGGACACCACCACGGCCAGGTTGAGCGACAGCCCCGAGATGTAGGGGAACGGGTGCGCCGGGTCGACCGCCAGCGGGGTCAGCACGGGGAACACCTGGGCCCGGAACAGCTCGGTGAGCCGGGAGCAGGCGTGGTCGTCCAGCTGGTCCCAGCGCAGCACCGTGATGCCCTGGCTCGCCATGGCCGGGGCGATGTCGTCGCGGTACACCCGGGCGTGGCGGGCCATCAGGGTGTCGGTGCGCTGCGAGATCTCGTGCAGGATCTCGCGCGGCTCCAGCCCGGAGGCGGCCCGGACGGCGATCCCGGTCGCGATCCGCCGCTTGAGCCCGGCCACGCGGACCATGTGGAACTCGTCCAGGTTGCTGGCGAAGATGGCCAGGAACCGGGCCCGCTCCAGCAGCGGCATGTCCGGGTCCTCGGCCAGCTCGAGCACCCGCTCGTTGAACGCCAGCCACGACACCTCGCGGTCGGCGAAGCGGTCCTCGGGGAGGTCGTCGGGCTCCTCGGCGTGCGGCGGGGACGGCGCGCCCAGGTGCTCGGCGAGGTCGTCGCCGCCCCGGGGGTCGGTGGCGGGCACGTCGGTGGCCCGTCGCGCGGGCGCCCGCCTCGCCCGGGCGGTGCTCGACGGCTCCGCGCCCGGGTCGACCTGGGTGGCCAGCACCGGCTCGCCCGAGGTGAGCCCGGTGGCCGCGGGGTGCCCGGTGGCGGCCGTCTCGACGGGAACCTCCTCGACGGGGACCTTGTCGACGGGGACCTTCTCGACGGCGACCTTCTTGGCTGAGGTCTTCTTGGCGGGGGCCCGCTTCGCCGCGGGGGCCCGCTTCGTCGCGGGCGAGGGGGTACGGGCGGGTCGGCGCGCGGTTGCCATGGGGCGATGCTGTCAGACCTGGCGGCAGAACTGGACGTCCACGTCCCAGCGCGCGAAGCCCAGACCCTCGTACGTGCGTACCGCGGCCCGGTTGTCCGCGTCCACGTAGAGCATGGCCTGGTTCAGCCCGCGCTCGCGCAGGTGCCGCAGCCCCACCAGCGTCACGAGCCGACCGAGACCCCGCCCCTGCGCCGCGGGCGACACCCCCACGACGTAGACCTCGCCGATCGCCTCGTGGGCGTGCTCGGCCTCCCCGTCGCCGTGCCGGGTGGCCCCGTGCACCTTCGTCCAGTGGAAGGCGAGCAGCTCGCCGTCGGCCGGTGAGCCGTCGGCGCGGACGGCCAGGAACAGCCCGGCGGGGTCGAACCAGTCCTCGTGGAGCCGGGCGTCCAGGTCCGCGCGGGTCCACCGACCCTGCTCCGGGTGGTCCACGAAGGCGGCGGTGTTGACCGCCAGGACCGCGTCGGCGTCCCCGGGCTCATAGCAGCGCAGCGCGACCCCGTCGGGGACCTGCACCTGGGGCAGGGCCGCGTACAGGCTGCGCCGCATCTGCCACAGCTCCCGGACCCGGTCGAACCCCATGGCGGACGCGAGCGCCCCCGCGTCGGGGGACTCGCCGTGGGCCCACAGCCGCAACCGGCCGTCGGCCAGCACCCGCGACAGCTCCAGCAGCGACGTGACCAGCCGGCGGCCGTGGCCGCGACGGCGGTGGTCCGGGTCGACCACCAGCTCCGCCGAGGCACCCTCGACGGGGTCCGTGGGGTCCAGGTGCGCGTAGGCGACCACGGTCGACCGGCCCGGGTCCTGGTCCCGGACCAGCAGGTGGCGGCCGGGCTCCTGCCCGCCCTGGCGCAGGTGCAGCAGGACGTGCTCCGACAGCGGCGCGACGCCGTCGACCGCCGTGGCCCGGGCGACCAGGGCCAGCACGTCCCGCACGTCGTCCGTCGGCAACCGGTCCACCTGCTCGACCATGACCTCGTCATGGGCGTCGGGGGTGCGGCCGGACGTGGGCGGGACCATCCGTGGACCCTAGCCGGACCGCCCGACGAGGGCCCCACGCGCAGCGAGCAGACGGACACGCAGCGTCATGGCTCACCGAGGCCCCTGGAATTCCCGGCCGGGTTGTCGCAGCGTTCACCCGGTGCTCACCCGGATGCACCAGGTTGGGTGTGCACATGTCCGGCCCGCCCTCCCCGGGCGGCCGGGTCAGACCCCGTGTCACCGACCCCCCAGGAGAAACATGTCTCAGGCTCTACGCGGCACGGTCGCCGTGGTCGCCGCCGTCGCCCTCGCGGCCACCGGCGCCGCGACCGCCGGTACCGCCTCCGCCGCCCCCGGCAACGAACGCGGCAAGGCCGCCGCGCAGCAGGCGCGCACCACGACGCCGGCGTTCACGCTGACGATCGCGCACAACAACGACGGCGAGTCCGTCCTCGTGCCGACCCAGGCGGCCGACGGCAACGCCTACGGCGGCGTGGCCCGGTTCGCGTCGGTCATCGACCGGATCGAGCGGGAGTCCGTCACGGGTCGCCCGCCGGCGGGCCAGTCGCGCAAGCGCGGGTTCCTGCTGCTCAACTCCGGTGACAACTACCTCGCTGGGGCCACGTTCAACGCCGGCCAGCAGGAGGGGGCGCCGTTCTACGACGCCGTCGCCATCGAGTACCTGGACTACGACGTCCTGGCCATCGGCAACCACGAGTTCGACTTCGGTCCCGACACCCTCGCGGAGTTCATCGAGGCCGTCGAGGGCACGCCGTTCGTGTCCGCCAACCTGGACGTCTCCGGCGAGCCGGCGCTCGCCGCGCTGGCCGACGACGGCCGGATCGTGGCCAGCACCATCGTGCGGGAGAAGGGCGAGCGCATCGGCGTCATCGGCCTGACGACGCCGGCCCTGGCCAGCATCTCCTCCCCCGGCGCCGTCGAGGTCGACCCCGACGTCGTCGCCGTGACGCAGGCCCAGGTGGACGCGCTCACCGCCGAGGGCGTCGACATCATCATCCTGCAGTCGCACCTGCAGGGCCTGGACGCCGAGCTGGCCCTGGTCGAGGAAGTCACCGGCGTCGACGCCGTGATCGGCGGCGGCGGGGCCGAGCTGCTGGCCTCCCCCGGCGACCTGCTCGTCCCCGGTGACACCGCAGCGGGTGAGTACCCGCTGTACGCCACCGACGCCGCGGGCGTCGAGGTCCCGGTCGTCACCACGGTCGGCAACTACGAGTACGCCGGCCAGCTGGTGCTGAACTTCGACCGCGACGGTGAGGTCATCAGCGTCGACGAGGCCGCTTCCGGCATCAACCGGGTGAGCCCCGTCGGCCCGGACGCCGTCGAGCCCGACGCGTTCCTGCTGGCCGACGTCGAGGCGCCGGTCCAGGCGTACCTGGACGCCCTCGACGCCAACGTGCTCGCCACCAGCGAGGTCAACCTGGACTTCGAGACCCCCGACGTCCGTGGTCGGGAGTCCAACGGCGGCAACCTGATGGCGGACATGATGTTCGCCGCGGCCGAGAAGCGGGCCGCCGAGTTCGGCGTCCCCGCCCCGGACCTGGCCTTCCACAACGGTGGCGGCATCCGCGGCAACGTCGACCAGCCCGTCGGCCCGTTCACCGAGGCCGACACGTTCCGCATCGCGGCGTTCACGAACTTCGTGTCCATCGCCCCCGCCATGACGCCCCAGGTCCTCAAGGGCATCCTCGAGGAGGGCGCGGCGTCGCTGCCCTCCACCGGTGACGGGGCGTTCGTCCAGATCTCCGGTGCGTCCTACGTCATCGACCCGTCCCGGCAGGCGCGCGTGCACTCCGGCGCCCCGAACTTCGTCGAGACGGTCCCCGGCGACCGGATCCGCAGCGTGGTCCTGGACGACGGCACGGTCGTCGTCCAGAACGGCGTCGTCGTGCTCGACCGCACGCTGTCGGTCGCCTCGAACGACTTCTCGCTCGGGGGCGGCGACGCCTACCCGCCGAGCGCGTTCGTCCGCCTGGGCGTGCAGTACCAGCAGGCGCTGGCCCAGTACCTCACCGGCGACCTCGGTGGCGTCGTCACCGCGGCCGACTACCCGGTGGCCGGCGAGGGCAGGATCACGATCCTGCCGTGACGCACGGCTGACGCAGCAGGAGGGCCTCGACCGGTGACGGTCGGGGCCCTCCTCGTGTCGGGGGGGGGTGCTGCTGCGGGGACGACCGGCTCAGCCGGCGTCCTCCTCGGCGGCCGCCCGGCTCACCACGAGCCGGTAGCCGACGTTGCGGACCGTGCCGATCAGGTGCTCGTGCTCGGGGCCGAGCTTGGCCCGCAGCCGACGGACGTGGACGTCGACCGTCCGGGTGCCGCCGAAGTAGTCGTAGCCCCAGACCTCCTGCAGCAGCTGGGCCCGGGTGAACACCCGACCGGGGTGCGTGGCCAGGAACTTCAGCAGCTCGAACTCCTTGTACGTCAGGTCGAGCACCTGACGTCGGACCCGGGCGGTGTAGGTGCTCTCGTCGATGACGACGTCACCGGCCACCACCTCCCCCGGCGTCTCGTCCACCGAGGCCTGCGCGACCCGGACGGAGACGGCCAGGCGCAGCCGGGCGTCCACCTCGGCGGGCCCGGCGTCGCTGAGGACCACGTCGCTGAGGCCCCAGTCCCCGGACACGGCGGCCAGGCCGCCCTCGGTCATGACCGCGAGGACCGGCAGCTCCGGGGACGTGGTGCGCAGCAGGCGGCACAGGGCGCGGGCCGCGGCCAGGTCACGCAGGCAGTCGACCAGCACGACGTCGGCGTCACCCAGGTCCACCAGCGCCCCCGGGACACCCGGCAGGACGTCGACCCGGTGCGGCAGCAGCGCCAGTGCGGGCAGGGCTCGCGCGGACGGGCTCAGCGCGTCGCCGAGCAGCACAAGTCGTGCCACACGATCCTCCTCGCTACCGGTGTCCCCCCGCTGCGGTCGAAGGATAGGGCGTGCGGTCGTGGCACGATGCCCGCGTGCTCGCCCGCCTGCTCGTCCTGCTCGGCGCGCTGGTGGCGGTAGCCGCCGTGGCCCTCGTCCCGCTCCTGGCGCGCGGCGCCTACGGCGGCTGGTGGGCCCCGGTGGCGTTCGTGGCCGTCGTCGCCGCCGTCGGCTACGGCTGGACGCGGCTGCTGCAGGTGCCCGTCGGCTGGGGCGTCGGCTGGGTCGTCACCATCACCGGGGCCGTCGGCGCGCTCGTCGTCGGCGTCGGTGGCGAGGACGGGCTCCGGTGGATCCCGACCACCTTCGCCCTGGGGGTGATCGCCGCGTTCGTCCACCAGATGGGACGTCGGGACGGGCGGCCACGGCTGGTCGAGTCCGTGTCGGCGAGCGTCACGGGTCAGGCGCTCGTCCTGCTCGGCACCGGCTGGCTGGTCGCCGACGCGGGCACCGGCAGCGTGGGCCCGGCCGTGGCCGGCGGGCTCGGCTGCACCGCGGCGGCCCTCACCATGACCCTGCCCTGGCCGCGGGCCCTGACCCTGCCGCTGTCGGTGCTCAGCGGCGGGCTGCTGGCCGGGGCGGTCGCCTCGTCGGTGCCCTCGCTGCCCGTCGGCGTCCTGGAGGCCCTCGTGATCGGTGCGGTGTCCGGCGTCACCACCGCGGGGCTGCACGTGCTGCTGTACCGCCAGCCCACCACGTCCCACCGGCGCGCCGCGGTGTCCGCGGGCGCGGCCTGCGTGCTCGCGGCCGGCCTCGCGGTCCACGTCGGCGCCCGCCTGACGCTGGGCTGACCGGGCTGACGTAGGGGGCGGGCCGTCCCACGCCTCGGACACCCGGGGAAGACCGGGCCCGGGGCGGGTGTTGGCGCCGCCGTGGACCCGCTCTCCCAACGTCTCCTCCTCCTCGTCGGCGTGATCGCCGTCGTGCTCGTGGTCGGTGGCCTCTGGCGGGTGCGGGAGCACCGCCGCGGCCGGCAGGCGTTCGCCCCGCCCGCCGACGACCCCCGCACCCGGCCGCTGGTGCTGCCGACCGAGACGGCTCCGGCCGGGCTGGGCGGGCTGGGCCGGACCGCGACGCTGGTCGTGGTCGGGACCCGCAGCTGCAGCGACTGCGCCCGGACCCTCGCACTGCTGCGCCGGGAGGTGCAGGACGACGTGGGGGTCGCCGTGCACCACGTCCTGGCCGAACGGGCACCGGGGCTCGTCGACCGGTTCGAGGTGCGCACCGCCCCGACGGTCCTGCTCGCCGACGCGGACGGCCAGGTGGTCGGCGTGCACCCCGGCCCCGTCGACGCCGACGTCGCCCGGCAGGCGCTCGTCGCGCTGGCCGCCGGCCGCACCCCGTTCGCCGCGGCCGGCTCCGACGTCGCCGGTGCCCCCGACCCGACCGTGGTGAACCGGTGACGTCGCCGAGCGGCCCCCCGGCGAGCGGTGCCACCCCCGGCTCCCGACCGCCCGGAGCGATCGACCCCCGCGGGCCCCGCTTCGCCGCGGTCATGACCTCACTGGTGCTGGCCGCCGTCGTGGTCACCGGCGCGTGGTGGCTGCTGGCCCTGCAGGCCCTGCTGTTCGCCACGACCGTCGCCCTGGGCCCCGGCCGCGGCCCCTGGGGCGTGCTCTTCCGCACCCTGGTCCGGCCGCGGCTCGCGCCGCCGACCTGGTGGGAGGACCCCGCCGCCCCCCGCTTCGCCCAGCTCGTCGGGCTGCTCGTGGTGGGGGTGGGCCTGCTGCTCGCGGCCCTCGGCGTCCCCGGGGCGGTCGTCGCCTCCGCCGCCGTCGCCCTGTTCGCGGCCGGCCTGAACGCCGTCTTCGGCATCTGCCTGGGCTGCGCCGTGTACCGGTTCCTCCTCCGCCTGCCCACCCGCTCCCCCGTCACCTCCTGACCACGTCCCGCCCCGCCCTGCTGCCGGGTCGGGCGGGCGGGTCGGGCGGGCGGGTCGTCAGTAGACGAGGGCGGTGGCTGCCGGGTCGAGGGCCTCGGCCACGAAGACGGCCGCGCCGGCGATGCGGACACCCGCCAGCAGGTCCTCACCCGCCAGCCCACGGCGGACCGCGCACTGCGTGCAGACCGTCACCCGACCGTCGGCCAGGACCGCGGCCAGCAGCTCCAGCGGGTCGGCGGCGTGCTCGAGGGTGAACCCCGTCGCGCCGACCCGGGCCAGGTCCACCGCCTCCCCGGTCAGCCACAGCGACACCTCCGCCCCGGCCGCGAGCGCCGTCGCCGCCACCGTGAGGGCCTGGTTGCACCGCTCGGGCGCCTCCGCCCCGCACGTGACCTTCACCACCAGCCGTGCCGCCTGCGCCCCGGGGGCCGTCGTCGTCATGCCGTCGAGGCTACGATGCCCAGGTGCTGTGGCTAGAGGTCGTGTTCACCGGACTGCTGGTCCTGTCGTCGCTGGCGATCGGCTGGGTCAGCCTCGTCGTGCTCTACAAGCTGTTCGCCGGCCAGCGCTGAGCGTGGGCGACCCCTCCGGCCCCCGACCGATCGAGCTCCCCGAGGACCTCGCCCGTCCCCTGGTGGCGATCGGCTGGCTGGTGGGCACCTGGCAGGGCGCCGGCGAGGTGGTTTACCCGTCGATCGACGCCCCCGTCCCGTTCGGCCAGGAGGTCGTGGTCAGCCACGACGGCCGGGCGTTCCTGCGGTGGGACTCCCGCACCTGGGCCCTGGGCGACGACGGCGCGCTCGCGGAGCCCCTGGCCACCGAGACCGGTTTCTGGCGCGTGCCCTCGGGCGAGGCGGGTCTGGACGGCACCGAGGTCGAGCTGCTCCTGGCCCACCCGATGGGCTACGTCGAGCAGTACCTGGGCCAGGCCCACGCGGGCAAGATCGAGCTGAGCACCGAGCTGGTGGCGCGGTCCCGCGACGCCAAGGAGTACTCCGCCGCCACACGGCTGTACGGCTACGTCGCCGGGGACCTGCTGTGGGCGATGGACATGGTCGCCGTCGGGCACGGCATGGGCTCGCACGCCTCCGCCCGTCTGAAGAAGGTCGCATGAGGTCGGTCACGATGATCAGGTCAGTCGCATGAGCGGCACCGCCGCCGACGCCGTGACGAGCGCCGCAGGCCCCGACGCCGGGGTGGCCGCGCACTACGGCGACCCGCTCAAGGAGCAGAAGCTCCTCGAGGAGGGCCTGGCCGTCGTCGACCTCAGCCACCGGGGCGTGGTCACGGTGACCGGGCCGGACCGGTTGACCTGGCTCAACAGCCTGTCCACCCAGAAGCTCGACGACCTGACCCCGCGCCGCTCGGTCGAGGCCCTGCTGCTGAGCCCGCACGGGCACGTGGAGCACGACCTGCACGTGGTCGACGACGGCACCACCACCTGGCTGGTGGTCGAGGGCAGCACCACCGCGGACCTCGTCACCTACCTGGACCGGATGCGGTTCATGCTGCGCGTCGAGGTGGCCGACGTCACCGACGGCTGGGCCGTGCTGGGCGAGCCGGTGGGCCGGGAGTCGGTGGACGGCGAGCCGCTGGCCTGGGTGGACCCCTGGCCGCGCACCGGCCCGCTGTCCGTGGCCTACGGCAGCCCCGACGACCTCCACCCGGGGCTCGGCTGGGCCTGGCGCGAGGTGCTCGTCCCGCGGACCGACCTGGGCGCCGCGCTGGGTGACCGACCGCTCGCCGGTACCTGGGCGCTGGAGGCGCTGCGGGTGGCCGCCGGCCGCCCCCGCCACCTCCACGAGACCGACCACCGCACCATCCCCCACGAGCTGGACCTGCTGCGCACCGCGGTCCACCTGCAGAAGGGCTGCTACCGGGGGCAGGAGACGGTCGCCCGGGTGCACAACCTGGGCCGCCCGCCGCGTCGCATCGTCCTGCTGCACCTGGACGGGTCCGGGCACACGCTGCCGGCCGAGGGCGACGAGCTGCGCAACGGCGAGAAGGTCGTCGGGCGGCTGACGACCGTCGTGCGTCACCACGAGCTCGGCCCGATCGCGCTCGCCGTCGTCAAGCGCAACACCCCCGTGGACGCCGTCCTCGACGCCGGCGGGGTCGCCGCCTCGCAGGACGTGCTGGTCGCACCGTGACGGACCCGACGTGAGCCGTTTCCTCGTCCGACCGGCGACGACCATGATCACCGTGGCCCCCACCGGTGCGGAGAGCCGCAGGGCCGACGTCCCGCGGCTGCCGACCACGCCGGAGGAGATCGCCGCCGAGGCCGCCGCCTGCGAGGCCGCGGGCGCCGCGATGATCCACATCCACGTCCGCGACGCCGACCACGCCCCCACCCTGGACCTGCCCCGCGTCCGCGAGACGGTCGCCGCCGTCCGCGAGGCCTGCTCCCTGGTCGTGCAGCTGTCCACCGGCGGCAGCGTCCACGACCCCATGGACGCCCGGCTGGCGGTGCTGGACGCCGAGCCGGACTCCTGCAGCCTGACGCTCGGGACGGTCAACTTCGGCGACGACGTCTTCATGAACCCCTGGGGGTTCGTCGTCGAGCTGTTCCGCCGCAGCCGCGACCGCGGCATCGTGCCCGAGTTCGAGGTGTTCGACCTGGGCCAGCTGAGCACGCTGCGCCGCCTGCTGGACCGCGAGGGCCTGCCCGCGGGCGACAAGGTGCACGTCGACCTGGTGATGGGCGTCCCCGGCGGGATGCCCGGCACCGCGGACGCGCTCGTGGCCTGCGTGGCCGCGATGCCCGAGCAGGTGACGTCGTGGTCGGCCACCGGCATCGGTCGCAGCCACCTGCCGGTGCTGGCGGCCTCGTTGGCGGCCGGCGGTCACCTGCGTGTCGGCATGGAGGACACCGTCGTGTGGGGGCGTGGACCGGACGGTCCCGTCCCGGTCGCCTCCAACGCCGACCTGGTGCACCGGGCCGCGCGGGTGGCGACCGAGCTGCAGCGTCCACCGATGGCCGTCCACGCCGCCCGCGACCTGCTGGGCCTGCCGGCCCGGTAGCGCCGCCGGGCCGGTCGGACTCGCCGCAGACCCCGCGTCCACGGTGGTGAGGGCCTACCATCGCGAGCATGCAGCAGACCGGGGGCCGCCGACGGATCGACCACGTGCTGTCCGACGACTTCCTCACGGGCCTGCGCGACATCCCCGTGGAGGAGCTCCGCTCGCGGCGATCCGAGGCCGAGCAGGAGGAGACCGACCTCAGCTTCGCCCGTCGCCTGCTTCACGGCCGCATCGACCTGCTCAAGGCCGAGCAGGAGGCGCGTGCCGCCGGCGGCGGTCCCGGGTCCGGCACCGGCTCGGGCACCGAGGAGCTGGTGGCCAGCCTGTCCCGGACCCTCGCCGACCCGCCGGGACCCAGCCACGGCCTGGGCCGTCACGTCGTCGCCGAGCCGAGCCGGGTGGGCGAGCACCGCCGGGCCGCCGAGGCCGCGGTCGCCGACCCGGCCACCAGCGACCCCGCGGGGCTGGACGACGAGCAGCTCATCGGGGCGATCACCCACCTGGACTCCCTGCAGCAGGAGATCGGCGAGATGCGCTCCGCGGTGCAGCGGGCCTCGGACGCCCTGAGCGCCGAGCTCGGCCGTCGTTACCGCGAGGGCGTGCTGCACGTCGAGGACGTCCTCGACCGGGAGGACCCGGGTACCACCGGCACCTGACCTCGACGGGCGGGCCGGTCCGTGTGACCAGCGCCACCAGCGTTTCGCTTGCAATTGTTAGCACTTTGCTTGCACACTGGTCATGTGAGTGACGAGAGCAGCGCCGACCCGGGTCGCCCCGGCAAGGCCGAGCGGGCAGGAGCAGCGGCCGGATCGGTCGCGGGCACCATGGCCGGCACGGTGGCCGGATCGGTCGGCGGCGCGGTCGACGGCGCTCGCACCAAGGTCGAGGACCTGGGCGGGTTCCTGCGCGAGCAGCGGCAGCAGGCACGCATGTCGCTGCGGCAGCTCGCCGAGGTCGCCGGGGTCAGCAACCCCTACCTCAGCCAGGTCGAGCGCGGCCTGCGCCGACCCTCCGCCGAGGTCCTGCAGCAGATCGCCAAGGGCCTCCGCATCTCCGCCGAGGCCCTGTACGTCCGGGCCGGGCTGCTCGACGAGGTCGGCGCGAGCGACGTGCCCGCCGCCATCGCCACCGACCCCCACCTCGACGAGCGCCAGAAACGGGCGCTCCTCGACGTCTACGCCAGCTTCGTCGCGGCGGCCACGGCCGACCGCGACCACCCGACGGACACCGACAGAGACCACCACACCAGCACCAGGAGGACCCCATGACCACCACCACCACCCGCAAGGCCGACACCACCGGCTCCCGCAACCTCGTCGTCGACGCCGCCACGTCCGGCGCCTACGCCGCGCTCGGCGCCACCGACCTCGTCGTGGCCCGCCTCCGCGGCGCCCAGGCCAAGGACGTCGACGTCCGCACCCTGCCCACCAAGGCCGTCGAGCAGCTGCAGTCGCTGCCCACCGCCGCCGTCAGCACCGCGCTGGACCTGGCCGGCCGGGCCGAGAAGTCCTACGACGACCTCGCCGCCCGCGGCAAGGACGTCGCCCGTCGGATCCGCGGCCAGAAGGCCACCGACGAGCTGGTCCGTCGCAGCCAGGTCGCGGTCAGCCGCACCAAGGCCGCCGTGACCACCGTCCGCGGCGCCGCCTCCAGCACCGCCGCCGCCGGGACCGCCACGGCCGCCGCCCGCGCCGCCACCCTCGCGGCCGACGCGGCCGACACCGCCCAGGACGTCGCCTCGCGCGGTTCCGCCGAGGCCCGCCGCGGCACCCGCACCACCACCCGCGCCACCACCGGCACCGCCCGCACGACCACCGCGAAGCGCACCGCCAAGAAGACGGCCGCGAGCACCACCACCACGCGTGGGACCACCTCGGGCACCACCAAGGCCACCAAGGCCACCAAGGCCACCAAGAAGACCGGCGCCACGAAGACGGCGGCCGCAACGACGAGCTCGACCGGCACGGGCACCACCCGCAAGGCCACCGCCCGCAAGTCCTCCGCGACCAGCCCCCGCAAGGCGACGGCCGCCCGCGCCGCCGCCGCCCCGGCCAAGGCCGCCGCGACCAACGCCCGCAAGGCCGCCGCGGAGCGGACCGCCACCGCGCAGTCCACCGTCAAGGCCGCGACCACGGCCACGACCAAGGCCGCCGACGCGGCGACCGACGCCGTCCAGGACGGCGCGGACAAGATCGGCAGCTGACCCACCCGTCCCACCGAAGGGCCCCGGCACCACCCGGGCGGCCCCCCCGACCAGGGGGACCCCCAGGTGCCGGGGCCCTTGGTCGTGCCCGCTGACCTACTCTGGGTCCGTGCCCGTCATCGACTCCGCCCAGAGCATCGTGATGCTCGTGCTCACCCTGGCCGCGTTCGCGCTGACGGCCTACTCGTTCGTCGACGCCCTGCGCCGCCCGGCGGCGGCGTTCGAGTACGCGAGCAAGAAGACCAAGACGTTCTGGTCGATCCTGCTGGGCGTCGCCCTCGCGCTGGCCTTCGTGTCGATCGGCCGCGGGGTCAGCCTGCTCGTGATCCTGTCCGTCGTCGCCGCCGGGGTCTACCTGGCCGACGTCCGGCCGGCCGTCAGGACGTACGGCGGCGGACCGAGCCGGGGGCCGTACGGGGGCTACTGAGTGCGCGCCGTCCTGCAACGGGTCGAGCGCGCCCACGTCGACGTCGTCGACCCCGGCTCGGACGAGGGCCCGCCCTCGGTCCGGCGGGTCGGCGAGCTCACCGGCCCCGGGCTGGTCCTGCTGGTGGGTGTCGGGCACGACGACGGCCCCACGCAGGTCGCCTGGCTCGCCGACAAGGTCGCGGGCCTGCGGGTGATGCGGGACGAGCGGTCGGTGCTGGACGCCGGCGCAGGCGTGCTGCTGGTCAGCCAGTTCACCCTGCACGGAGACGTGCGCAAGGGCCGACGCCCCACCTGGTCGGCCGCGGCGCCGTCCCGGGTGGCCGAACCACTCGTCGACGCGCTCGCGGTAGCGCTCCGCGACCGGGGCGTCGCGGTGCCCACGGGCTCCTTCGGGGCGGACATGCGGGTGCACCTGGTCAACGACGGTCCGGTCACCCTTGTCATCGACACACCATGACAACTCCTTCGACATGCTCTGGGCTGCGCGTCCGCAAAAGAGAGGACACGATCCGGTCGTCGGACCGGTGTTGCTCGCTGCGACATCGTCGTACTCTTGACCTACCAGCCGGCAGGCAGGGGCAAGGGGAAGCAAGGGCGGTATCCAGGGCGAGAGCCTCGGGTACCGCCCTTACTTGTCACCGGCGGTGACGGCCGGTCGCCGGGTGGACGCGGGCGGTCCCTGGCAGGCTGGCCCGAGCCGATCAGCAGGAGGAGACCCATGGCGCGTGGCAGCGATGCCGACGGCCCGGTCCGGGTCGCGGCCGTCGACGACCACGTACCCGTGCGACGGGGCGTCGCGGCGATGCTCGCCGAGAGCCCGCACGTCCTGGTGGTCACCACGGTGGGGACGGTCGACGAGCTGCTGGTGCACCCGGCGGTCGACGTCGTGCTGCTCGACCTGCACCTGGCCGACGGCTCACGCCCCGCCGGCAACGTGAAGCGCCTGGTCGCGGCGGGCATGGACGTGCTCGTCTACTCCAGCCTGACCGACGCCGGCCTGCTGCGTGAGGCGCTCGTCGCCGGGGCGCTCGGCGTGGTCCACAAGGGCCAGGACACCCCTGCGCTCCTGGACGCCATCCGCGACGTGGCCGCCGGGCTCCCCCTGCTCACGACCGAGTGGGCCGCCACCCTCGACGCGGCCCGCGGGGACAGCCGGCCCGCGCTGTCCGAGCGCGAGGCCGAGGCGCTCTCGCTCTACGCCAGCGGTCTGCCCATGAAGTCCGCGGCCAGGCGGATGGAGATCTCGTTGGGCTCCTTCCGGGAGTACCTGCTGCGGGTGCGGCGCAAGTACGCCGACGTCGACCGCCCCGCCACCACCAAGCTCGACCTCTACCACCGGGCCGTCGAGGACGGCTACGTCAGCACCCCCGGCCTGGCGGCCGTGCCGCAGGACCGGACGCCATGACCTCATCGGCCCGGCCGGGCACCGTGGCCGTGCGCCGCATGACCCAGCGGCTCGCCGGGCTCCTGGTCGTGCTCACCGCGCCGGCCTGGGTGGCGTCCGCCGTGGACCAGCAGCCCCTGCTGGCGCTGTGGTGGAACCTGCTCGCCCTGCTCGTGGTGGGCGGGCCGGCCGTCTGGCTGGTGCTCGCGTCGTGGCGGACGACGGACGTCCGGCTGCCGTCGGTGGCCCTGGCCGCCGGGGTCGCCCTCTGCCTGCTGCTGTGGCCGCCCGGGGTGGTGGACGTCGAGGGGGCCGACCAGGGGCTGCCGTGGCTGTGGCTGGTGCTCCCGCTCACGCTGGCGGTGCTGGCCACGGTGGGCTCGGTGGCGCTCAGCACGGTCTACGGCGCCACGGTGGGAGTGGTCTACGGCCTGCTGCGGCTCCAGCCGATCGGCGGGTCCACGTCGGTCCCGGTCGCCGTGCTCGAGGCGTTCCTGCTGCTCACGCTCGCCGTGGGTCCCGCCGTCCTGGTGGTGGGCTCCTCCCGGGCTGCCGCCCGGTTGGACGCCATCGCCGACGACGCGGCCCAGGCCAGCGCGGCCGCCTCCCGCGCCTCGGCCGCCGTGGCCACCCGGCGCGAGCTGGACGCCGTGGTCCACGACACCGTCCTCGCCGCCCTGCACACCGCGGTCCGCGACCCCCGGGCCGGGGAGCTGCCCCGGCTGGCCGATGGGGCGCTGCAGACCTTCGACAGCGCCCGGCACCACCGGGTCGACGGGCTGCGCCCGGTCCCGGCGGTCGAGGTGGGCCGACGGCTGCAGGAGTGCCTCGGCGCGGTCGCGCCGGACGCCGACCTGGACGTCCGGCCCGGACCGGACGTCCCGGCGGACGCGGCCAGGGCGCTGGTCGACGCAGCCCTGGAGGCCGCCCGCAACGCCCGCCGCCACGGCGGCGGCGCCGGCACGGTCCCCGACATCGGGGTGTTCGTGTCCGGCACCGACGACGGCCGCGGGCTCGAGGTCGTCGTGGTCGACGACGGCGTCGGCTTCGACCCGTCGTTGGTCCCCCCGCAACGGATGGGCCTGGCGGTGTCCGTCGTCGGCCGGATGGCGCGGGTCGGCGGCCGCGCGGACGTCGTCACCGCGACCGGATCGGGCACGACGGTCCGGCTGACCTGGCGACCGGAGGAGGCCTCGTGATCGGCCAGCTGCCCGGCCGGGTGGTGGTGCTCGGCATCATCGGATTCGTCGTGGCGATGGGAGCGCTCGGCGCGCTGAGCATCGGTGCGGTCACCATGCCCGCCCTCTACGTGCTGGCC
Source organism: Aquipuribacter aurantiacus (assembly GCF_051216895.1). Taxonomy (NCBI): domain Bacteria; kingdom Bacillati; phylum Actinomycetota; class Actinomycetes; order Micrococcales; family Intrasporangiaceae; genus Aquipuribacter; species Aquipuribacter aurantiacus. The sequence goes on along the minus strand of NZ_JBPKAO010000005.1, from coordinate 103,532 downwards.
CTGCTGCTCGGGCTGGGGTCCGTCGTGGCGGTGCTGCTGCCCTGGCCGCCGCGCCATGGCCTGTGGGTCGCGGTCGGGGTGGTGGTCGCGGTCGTGGCCCTCGGCGTGGCCGTCGTGGCCGTGCTCCCGGCGGGGCGTCCCGGTTATGCGCTCTGGTACCCGGGATTCGTGTGGATCCCGCTGAGCGGGCTCGCCCTGCGCGGCTGGCCCGCCCTGGCCCTGCTGGGGACCGCGATCAGCGTCGCCACCACGCTCGCCTGGGCCCACCTGGCCCCCGACGTGGGCCTGGAGGACGGCATCTACCGGGTGGTGTCCCCCACGGCCGCGGTGGTGGTCGCCGTCGGCATCCAGCGGCTGGTCCGGCACTACGGCCAGGTGGTCGAGCAGGCCCACGCCGAGCAGCTGGAGGCGGCCCGGCTGTCCGCCGGGGCCAGGGCCGCGGAGGAGGAGAGGCGCGTCCGGCTCGCCCAGATCGAGCAGATCGCCGCCCCGGTCCTGCTGCGCCTGCGCGACGGCGGCCCCGTCGACGACCGGCTGGCGACCGAGTGCCGGCTGCTGGAGGCGGCGCTGCGCGACGGGATCCGCGGCCGGCACCTGGTGGACCCGGCGGTGCGCGAGACGCTCTGGGCGGCGCGCACCCGCGGGGTGGACGTCACGCTGCTCGACGACTCCGGGACCGAGGCCGGTGCGGACGCGCCCGAGGTGGCCGACGTGGTGCGCCGTTGCACGGTCGAGCTGGTCGAGAAGCTCGAGCGCGGCGTGGTGACGGTCCGGCTGTCCGGGCCCGACGAGGCGACCCTGGTGGTCATCGGGGACCAGGCGGCGGAGCTCGCCGAGACCTGCCGGGCGGGGCTGGCCCAGCAGGGGCAGGACCGGACGCACGTGGACGTGGAGCACGTCAGCGAGGCCGCGGACGAGCTCGTCGTCACCGTCCGGCGGGGGCCACCGCCCGCCAGGACACCTCGAGCAGCCCCCGTCGCCAGTGCCACGGGTCCCGCCTGACCGGCCAGCCCTCGGCCAGCAGCCCGGCTGCCGCCGCGGACAGGCGCTGCCTGGCCCCCAGCGACTGCAACGACGCCGCGCCGTCCCAGGCGGCGTCCAGCGCCGTCAGGAACGAGTGGACGGGCTCTCCGGGCACGTTGCGGTGGATCAGCGCCTTGGGCAGGCGGGCCGCGACCAGCCCGGGTCGCTGCAGCCCGGCGAGGCGCCACCCCAGCACCAGCGAGCGCGGGCCGGTGGCGTCCAGCACCACCCAGGAGGCCAGCCGCCCCAGCTCGTCGCAGGTGCCGTCCACCAGCAGGCCGCCGGGGGCCAGCGAGCCCCCCAGCTGCTGCCACACCCCGGCGACCTCCGGCTCGTCGTACTGACGGAGCACGTTGAACGCCCGCACCATGGTCGCCCTGCGGCCCTGCAACGGCGCCAGGTCGAAGCCGCCGTGGGCGAACCGGAGACCGGGCGCGGTCAGCGGCGCCGCCGCCGCCACCCGCTCCGGGTCGATCTCGACGCCGAGCACCTCCACGTCCGGGCGGACGACGCGCAGCCGCGCGGCCAGCTCGACCACGGTGACCGGGGCCCGGCCGTAGCCCAGGTCCACGACCAGCGGGTCGGGCGCGGTCCGCAGCAGCGGCCAGTGACGGCGGACGAACCAGCCGTCGAAGCGGCGCAGCCGGTTGGGGTTGGTGGTGCCCCGGGTGATCCGGCCGGCGGGTCGCCGCGCCGCACGGGTCCTGTCGGGCACCGGTCCAGCCTAGGCAGCCGCGGGCCGGGCGGGACGCGGGACCGCACTGCACGGGGCCCCGGGTACGGCCCCGGGACTCCTCGGGGGGCGCGTGGCCCCACGGCGGGCGTACGGTCCTCGGGTGGGAAGGGCACGCCGCAGCACTGCGACACACCTCGACGGGCCGCAGCCGGCCCCCCGTGGCGACCGCACCGGCAGCACCGGCACCACCGGCAGCACCGGCAGCACCGAGGGCGCGTCCCGGTGGGCCGGTCGTCGGGTGCTCATGCTGTCGGTGCACACCTCGCCCCTGGAGCAGCCGGGGACCGGGGACGCCGGCGGCATGAACGTCTACGTCGTGGAGCTGTCCCGACGCCTGGCCGCCCTGGGCGTGGCCGTCGAGGTGTTCACGCGGCGCACCTCCGGCGCCCAGGCCGACGTGGTCGACCTCGCGCCCGGCGTCCAGGTCCGGCACGTGGACGCCGGGCCCTACGAGGGCCTGGCCAAGGAGGACCTGCCCGGCCAGCTCTGCGCGTTCACCGCGGGCCTGATGCGGGCCGCGGCCGAGGCCCCCGACGGGCACTACGACCTGGTCCACAGCCACTACTGGCTCTCCGGTCAGGTGGGGTGGCTGTTCGCGGAGCGCTGGGGGGTCCCGCTGGTGCACACCATGCACACCATGGCCAAGGTCAAGAACGAGGCCCTGGCCACCGGGGACGTCCCCGAGCCCCGGGGTCGCCTCATCGGTGAGGAGCAGGTGGTCCGGGCCGCCGACCGGTTGGTGGCCAACACCGACGACGAGGCCGCCGACCTGGGGCGCCACTACGACGCCGACCCCGCCCACGTGGGCACGGTCCCCCCGGGGGTGGACCTGCAGCTCTTCCGCCCGGGCGACCGACGAGCCGCCCGGGCGCGGCTGGGGCTGCCGGCCGACGCGGACGTCCTGCTGTTCGTCGGCCGGATCCAGCCGCTCAAGGCGCCCGACGTGCTCGTCGCGGCCGCGGCCCGGCTGCGGGCCGACCGCGGCCCCTCGGCCCGCCCGCTGGTGGTGGTGGTGCTGGGCGGGCCGTCGGGCTCCGGCCTCGCCAGGCCCACCGCCCTGCTGGAGCAGGCCGCCGCCCTGGGCCTGGACGACGTCCTCATCACCCGGCCGCCGGTGCCGAGGGCCGAGCTGGCCGACTGGTACCGGGCGGCGGACCTGGTCACCGTGCCGTCCTACAACGAGTCCTTCGGACTGGTGGCGCTCGAGGCGCAGGCCTGCGGGACCCCCGTGGTGGCCGCGGCCGTGGGCGGCCTGCGGGCAGCCGTCCGGGACGGGGTGTCCGGCGTCCTGGTCCAGGGGCACGACCCGCAGCGGTGGGCCGACACGATCGGCCCGCTGCTGGCAGACCCGCAGCGACGAGCCGACCTGGGTCGGGCCGCCGTCGAGCACGCGTCCGGCTTCGGCTGGCAGGTGACCGCGCGGCGGATGCTGGAGCAGTACGACCGGGCCGAGCAGACCTTCGCCCGGCGACCCGGCCGGCGCCCCGTCGGCGGCCCCTCCCCCGCGCCGGTCGTGCCGGTCGCGCCCGTCGCGGGCCCCGCGACGTCCGTGCCGGCGCTGGACCTGCTGCGGGCCTCCGGGTGAGCCCGGGACCCGACGCGGCCCGCGCCCTGGCCGTCGCGCAGGAGTGGTTGGCCGACACCGGGGTCGACCACGACCGGGGCCTGCGCCCCGGCGAGCTGGTGGTCCGTCTGCCCGGTGAGCACCGGCTCGTCACGACGGTGTCGGTGCTCGTCGGCGAGCACACCGTGAGCGTGTCCGCGTTCGTGGTCCGCCACGCCGAGGAGAACCACGAGGCGGTGATGCGCTGGCTGCTGCAGCGCAACACCCGGCTGCGGGGCGTGGCCTTCGCGCTCGACCCCGACGACGACGTGTACCTGGTGGGTCGGCTGCCCACCGCGGCCATGAGCCCGGCGGTGCTGGACGACCTGATGGGCACGGTCCTGGACACCGCCGACGGCGCGTTCGACTCCCTGCTGCGTCTCGGGTTCGCGTCCTCGATCCGGCGGGAGGCGCGCTGGCGGGCCGAGCGGGGGATGGACTCCGCCAACCTGGCCGCCTTCCAGCGCCTGGTGGACGAACCCGACGACACCGCACCCGACGACACCGCACCTGACGAGACCGGACCTGACGAGGCCGGGCAGGGCTGACAGACTCGGCCCCATGACGCAGACGTACACCCTCGTCCTGCTCCGCCACGGCGAGAGCGAGTGGAACGCCAAGAACCTGTTCACCGGCTGGGTGGACGTCCCCCTGTCGGAGAAGGGGACCGCCGAGGCCTCGCGCGGCGGCACGCTGCTGACCGACGCGGGGATCCTGCCCGACGTCGTCCACACCTCCGTGCTGCGGCGGGCGATCACCACCGCCCACCTGGCGCTCGACGCCGCCGACCGGCACTGGATCCCCGTCAAGCGGTCCTGGCGGCTCAACGAGCGCCACTACGGCGCGCTGCAGGGCAAGGACAAGAAGCAGACCCTGGCGGAGTTCGGCGAGGAGCAGTTCATGCTCTGGCGTCGGTCCTACGACACCCCGCCCCCGCCCATCGACGCCGCCGACGAGTACTCCCAGGCCGACGACCCCCGCTACGCGGACCTGGGCGACGACATGCCCCGCACCGAGTGCCTGAAGGACGTCGTGGCCCGGATGCTCCCGTACTGGACCTCCGACGTGGTGCCGGACCTGCGCGCCGGCAAGGTCGTGCTCCTGGCCGCGCACGGCAACTCGCTGCGCGCGCTCGTCAAGCACCTGGACGGCATCGACGACGCCACCATCGCCGGGCTCAACATCCCCACCGGGATCCCGCTGGTGTACACGCTGACCGAGGTCGACGGCGAGCTCGTCCCGACGCAGAAGGGCGGGACCTACCTGGACCCGGCCGCGGCGGCCGACGCGATCGCGGCCGTCGCCAACCAGGGCCGCTGAGCGGTCGGCAGGCCCGTCAGACGGGCGGCAGGCCCCGGCCGCTGATGCGGTCGGGGTCCTGCCCCGTCACCTGGTAGAGCACCTGGTTGGCCACGTTCACCGCGTGGTCCGCGAACCGCTCGTAGAACCGGCCGATGAGCGTCACGTCGATGGCGACCGACACCGGCTGCTCCCAGCGCGGCGACAGCATCACGGTGAACAGCTCGCGGTGCAGCCGGTCCATCTCGTCGTCGATCCGGTCGACCTCGTGGGCCAGCTGCACGTCCTGGCGGGCCAGCACGTCCCCGGTCTTGAACGCGATCCGCTCGGCCACCTCGCCCATGTGCGCGATGTGCCGTGTCACCGGCTCGGGCACGACGGGCTCCGGGTACTTCAGCCGGGTCACCTGCGCGAGGTGGCGGGCCAGGTCCCCCATCCGCTCCAGGTCGGCCGTGACGCGCAGCCCCGACACCAGCCGGCGCAGGTCACCGACCAGCGCGCCGTGCTTGGTCATCATCGTGACGATGTCGTCGTCCAGGCTCCACTGCCAGGCGTCGATGCGCTCGTCGTCGGCGATGACGCTCTCCGCCAGCTCGAGGTCACCCTCCAGCAGGGCGGTCGAGGCACGCGAGATCGCCCTCGCTGCCAGGCCGGTCATCTCGACCATGCCCGCGGTCAGCGAAGCCAGGTCCTCGTCGAAGCGGCTCACGGACCACCATCCTGGTGCATCGCGCCCTCGATGTCCCGCCCGGACGCAGAACGGACGGCGGACGATCCCCCGACCCGTATCGTTCGGGTCCGTGGACAGCCCGTCTGTGCTGATCGTCGTCGTCGCGTGCCTGCTGGGCCTCGCCGTCGGCACGGTCGTCGGCTGGTCCCTGCCGGGCACCGGGCGGGCCCGTCGCCACCGCCAGGCGGTCGCCGGCCGCGGCGAGCAGGACCGGTCGCCGGCCGGTGAGATCCTCCCCCACGTCCGCCGGCCGATGGCCGTGGTCGACCCCCGGCTCCGGGTGGTCGCGGTCTCCGGCGAGGCGGTCGAGGTCGGCCTGCGACGCGGCGAGGAGGTCAGCCAGCCGGCCCTGCGGGCGGCGGCCTCGGCCGCGCTCGCCGCCACGGACGGTCGCCCGACCCCGGCCCGCGAGGTGGTCCAGGTGGGGGCCTTCAGCCCCGTGGCCATGCACGTCGAGGTCCGCGCGAGCAGGCTGGCCGACGGCAACGTGCTCCTCGACGTCGAGGACCGCAGCGAGGCCGTACGGGTCGAGGCCGTGCGCCGGGACTTCGTCGTCAACGTCAGCCACGAGCTCAAGACCCCCGTCGGGGCCATCAGCGTCCTGGCCGAGACCATGACCGAGGCCGCGGACGACCCGGACGCGGTCCGTCGCTTCAGCGCGCGGATGCAGCAGGAGTGCTCACGGCTGTCCAGGCTGGTCATCGGCGTCATCGAGCTGTCCCGGGTGCAGGGGCACGACGGGCCACCGCGCCGCGAGCAGGTGCCCCTGGACGAGATCGCCCTGCAGGCCGTCGACCAGGTCCGACCGCTCGCGGACGCGTCCGGCATCGAGCTGGTGGCGGGGGTTCGGCCCGGCGGGGTGGTGGAGGGCGACCCCGACCTGCTGCTCAGCGCGGCCAGGAACCTGCTGGTCAACGCGGTCACGTACAGCCCGTCCGGCACCCGGGTGTCGTGCGCGGTCCGCCGTCGCGAGGGTCGGGTGGACCTGGTCGTGACCGACCGGGGCATCGGGATCCCCGTCCGGGACCAGGAGCGGGTCTTCGAGCGCTTCTACCGCGTCGACCCCGCCCGCTCCCGTGCCACCGGGGGGACGGGCCTGGGGCTGTCGATCGTCAAGCACATCGCGGAGCAGCACCGGGGCGACATCACCCTGTGGAGCCGCCCGGGCCAGGGCTCGACCTTCACCCTCAGGCTGCCCGACGCCGCCCCCCCTCCCCCGGACGGCGACCCGCCCGGCGGTCGAGGGTCCTCGCGGCCCCCCGCAGACACCCCCGCACCACCCGCCCCAGCCCCCCACGGAGGAGCAGCGTGACCCGCATCCTGGTCGTCGAGGACGAGCCCTCGTTCCACGAGGCGCTCAGCTACCAGCTGACGCGGGAGGGGTACGAGGTCACGGTCGCCGAGACCGGTGACGAGGGGCTCGCTGCGTTCGCCCGCGACGGCGCCGACCTGGTGCTGCTGGACCTCATGCTGCCGGGCACGCCGGGCACCGAGGTGTGCCGGCAGCTGCGGCAGCGGAGCAAGGTGCCGATCATCATGCTCACCGCCAAGGACGGCGAGGTCGACAAGGTCGTCGGCCTGGAGCTGGGCGCGGACGACTACGTCACCAAGCCGTACTCAGTCCGGGAGCTGGTCGCCCGGATCCGCGCGGTGCTGCGGCGTCAGGAGGACACGGACGACCACAGCGAGGCGCTCGTCGAGGCGGGCCCGGTGCGGATGGACGTGGACCGCCACGTCGTCACGGTGGGCGGCGCCGCCGTGGCCCTGCCGCTGAAGGAGTTCGAGCTGCTCGAGCTGCTCGTGCGCAACGCCGACCGGGTGCTCACCCGGGGCCAGATCATCGACCGCGTGTGGGGGGCGGACTACGTCGGGGACACCAAGACGCTCGACGTGCACGTCAAGCGGCTGCGGTCGAAGGTCGAGCCGCACCCGTCCCGCCCGCGGCACATCGTCACGGTGCGCGGGCTGGGCTACAAGTTCGAGACCTGAGCGCTCAGGAGTCGGTGGGCGCGGCTCCGGGCTCGTCCCCGCCGGTCCCGGCCGGCGGGGTGATCTCCGCGTAGGGGCCCTCCGGCAGGACGATCGGGACCTCCAGCGTCGCGGAGTCCGAGGCCGGGTCGGTGAAGCCGACCGCGATGACGCCCCCCGCCACCGTGTCGACCGCCTCGACGAGCACCAGCTCGCCCTCCTGCTCGCCCGACGGCCCCATGAAGACGGTCTCGCCCGCGGCCACGTCGACCTCGGCCAGCGTCGCGCCGACCTCCACCTGCACGACGGCGTCCTCGTCGCCCCGGTTGACCAGCGCCCCGCTGAGGACACCGGGGGCGCCGCTGCCCTCGGACACCACGAGCACGTTGCGCACGAGCACCTCACCCAGGTCCACCTGGAGACCGTCGGAGGGCGCGTACGGCTCGAGGGTCAGGTCACGGGAGGTGAACGAGCACCCGCCCAGCAGCAGGCCGGCGGCGACGGCGGCCGCGACGGGGGCGAGGGCGCGGCGGCCGGGGCGAGAGGTCGTGCTGGTCAGGCTGGTCACCCCGTGATGCTAGCGATCAGCGGGCCCGGCCCGTCGTGGGCACCGCCGGTGGGACCCCCGTCACGTCCGCCGCGGACGTGAGGATCGGCCCGGGACCGGGCGCGCGTAGCGGCGCGGTCCTTCGATGTCAAGACCTCCATCTGAGCCATCTGGGGCGCTGACCAGCAGCGATGCACTGATGCGATCTTCACCGACCGTCCGGACGGTGGTACTCTGTGCTTCGGAAAGGGGCCTAAAACTATGGCGTTTGCAGTGGGCGAGACCGTCGTCTATCCACACCACGGAGCGGCTCTCATCGAAGCCGTCGAAACCCGGACCATCAAGGGGGTGGAGAAGGCGTACCTCGTCCTCAAGGTCGCTCAGGGCGACCTGACGGTGAGGGTCCCCGCCGAGAACGTCGACCTCGTCGGCGTCCGGGACGCCGTCGGCAAGGAGGGGCTGGACAAGGTCTTCTCCGTCCTCCGGTCGCCGCAGGCCGAGGAGCCGACCAACTGGTCGCGCCGGTTCAAGGCCAACCAGGAGAAGATCGCGTCCGGTGACGTGATCCGCGTCGCCGAGGTCATCCGTGACCTGCACCGCCGCGACGGCGACAAGGGTCTGTCGGCCGGCGAGAAGCGCATGCTGGCCAAGGCGCGCCAGATCCTCGTGTCAGAGCTCGCGCTCTGCGAGAAGACCGACGAGGTCGCCGCGGAGACCATGCTCGACGAGGTCCTGTCGTCCTGAGCGGTCACCGCTGAACCACCGGCCCACCGGCCGTCCGCAGCCCACCCTCGCCTCCGAGGCCCCCCGCGTCCGCGGTGGCCCCCGAGGTGGGGGTGGGTTCGCCGGTCCACGACCTCCCGGCCCGCGAGCCGGTCGACGCGAGGAGCTCCCATGATCCGGGTCGTTGGCTGCGTCCTCGTCGCTGCGGGGTCCGGGACCAGGCTCGGCGCGGCGGGACCCAAGGCCTTCGTCGAGGTCGCCGGGACCACGCTGCTGGTCCACGCCTTCCGACGGCTGATGGCGGCCCGCGCCCCGGACGGCGCGCCCCTGCTGGCGTCCCTCGCCGTCGTCGTGCCCGCCGGCCACGGCTCGGACGTCGCCGCGCTGCTGGAGCGGGAACGACCCGACGGGCACCCCGCCGTGGTGTCCGTGGTGGACGGCGGCGCCAACCGGCAGGCGTCCGTCGCCCGTGGTCTGGCCCGGTTGGACGAGGCGACGACGGTGGTCCTGGTCCACGACGCCGCTCGCGCCCTGGCCCCCGTCGAGCTCGTCGAGCAGGTGGCGGCCGCAGTGGCCGGCCCCGTCGTCGCCGTGGTCCCCGGGCTGGCGGTGGTCGACACCATCAAGCGGGTGGCCGACCGCGCCGGGTCGTCCGACGAGGTCGCCGGGCCGGGGCTGCGGCTCGTGCGCGAGACGCTGCCCCGGGCGCAGCTGGTGCAGGTGCAGACGCCGCAGGGCTTCACCGCCGACCTGCTGCGCGAGGTCCACGGCGCGACCCCGGCCGACGAGGGCCCGGGGGCCGGGGACGACGCCGGGATGGTCGAGGCGGCGGGGCACGCCGTGCACGTCGTGCCGGGGCACCCCCACGCGCTCAAGATCACCGTGCCGCAGGACCTGCTGCTGGCCGAGGTCCTGGGCGCGACGGCACCCGACCTGCTGTGATGTGACCATGACCCCCGAGCCGGCGCCGCCGACGTCACCCCCGCCGGCGGCCCCGGTCGACCTGCGCGTCGGCACCGGCGTCGACGTCCACGCCTTCGCCGACGGCGTCCCCTGCCACGTGGCCGGGCTGCACTTCCCCGACGAGCCGGTCGGGCTGGCGGGGCACTCCGACGGTGACGTCGCCGCCCACGCCGCCTGCGACGCCCTGCTCGCCGCGGCCGGCCTCGGCGACCTGGGCGCGGTCTTCGGCACGTCGGACCCGCGCTGGTCCGGCGCCTCGGGCGCGGCCCTGCTGGGCGAGACGTCGCGCCTGGTCCGCGAGGCCGGCTGGTCGGTGGTGAACGTGTCGGTGCAGGTGATCGCGGTCCGACCGCGGATCGGTGGCCGGCGGGCCGAGGCCCAGCAGGTGCTGTCCGACGCGGTGGGCGCCCCGGTGACGGTCTCGGGCACCACGACCGACGGGCTGGGGCTGACCGGGCGGGGCGAGGGTGCGGCGGCGGTCGCCACGGCGCTGCTGCGGCGGGGCTGAGCGGTGACCGAGGGCGCAGGCCGCGGCACCGACGGCGGTCCCGGCACCGGTCCCGGCGCCGAGCAGACGGTGGTCGCCGAGCTCGACCGGATCGCCTTCCTGCTGGAGCGCGCGGCCGCCGCGACGCCGCGGGTGCAGGCCTTCCGACGCGCGCTGGCCGTGGTGGCCGGCCTGCCCGCCGGAGAGCTCGCCCACCGCGTGGCCGCCGGCACCCTGCGCGAGCTGCCGGGGATCGGCGAACGCACCTCCCAGGTGATCGGGGAGGCCGTCACGGACGGCCGCTCCGGGTACCGCGACAACCTCGAGGAGCTGGCGGGACCCCTGGTCGCCGGGGGCCACGAGCTGCGTGCGGCCCTGCAGGGCGACCTGCACAGCCACACCGACGCCAGCGACGGTGGCAGCGACCTGGGCACGATGGCGCGCGCCGCCGCCTCCCTGGGCCACCGCTACCTGGCCGTCACCGACCACTCGCCCCGGCTGCGGGTGGCCAACGGGCTGTCCGTCGAACGGTTGCTGGCCCAGCTGGAGCTGGTCGAGCAGGTGCAGGCCGGGCTCGACGCGGACGGGGTCGACCTGCGGGTGCTGAGCGGCATCGAGGTCGACGTCCTGGACGACGGCAGCCTCGACCAGGACCGTGACCTGCTGGCCCGCCTCGACGTCGTGGTCGCCTCGGTGCACTCCAAGCTGCGGATGGAGTCCCCCGCCATGACGCGACGGCTCGTCGCCGCCGCGTCCGACCCCCTCGTCGACGTGCTGGGCCACTGCACCGGACGGCTGCTCGGCGGGCGCAACCCCGACTCCCCCGGGGCCAGCCGCGGCAGCAAGGAACGACCGCCGTCCAGCTTCGACGCCGAGGCCGTCTTCGCCGCCTGCGCCGAGCACGGCACCGCGGTCGAGGTCAACGCCCGCCCCGAGCGGCTCGACCCCCCGATGGCCCTGCTCGCGGTGGCCGACGCCGCCGGCTGCGTGTTCAGCGTGGACTCCGACGCCCACGCCCCCGGACAGCTGGACTGGCAGGTGCTGGGCTGCGAGCGGGTCGAGCGCGCCGGGGTCGAGGCCTCCCGGGTCGTCAACACCTGGGACCTCGACGACCTGCTGGCACGGACGCACGCGCACTGACCTCCCGCCACGCTTCGTCCACCACCCGCTGCGGCCTGTCACCAGAACCGGAGGGTGCTGGCGTACCGTCGTCCGTGATGACCGCCCACCTGCCCGCCGCCACACTGCCTGCCGGCTACCTCCTGCGACGGCTGCGCACGGGCGACACCGCGACGACCGCCCGGCTGCACCGGCGGCTGCTGCCGAACGGCCTGTTCCCCGGGCTCGGGCCGCGGTTCATGCGCCACTGGCACGGCACCTTCCTGGACACCCCCGCCGCGACGGGCCTGGCGGTCGTCCACCACGGCGAGGTCGTCGCGTTCCTGCTGGGCTCGCTGGACCAGCGGCTGTACCTGCACCACACGCTGCGCCACCACCGGCGGGCCCTGATGTGGCGGGGGGCGCTGGGTCTGCTCGCCCGCCCGCACGTGCTGCTCCGGTTCCTGCGGACCCGGGTCCGGACCTATGCCCGGCACCTGCTGCCCGGGACCGGGGCGACGAGGCGGACCGCCGACCAGGGCCCGCCCGGCGGTCGCGACGAGCGACGCGTCCGGGTCGCGGTGGTCCACGCCGTGGCGACGAGCGAGCAGGCCCGTGGCCTCGGGTGCGCCCGCGCGCTGCTGGACACGTTCGCCGACGCCGCGCGACGCGCTCGCGCGGACCACGTCGCCCTGGTCACGGACGTCGAGGACCCGTCGACCGGCGCGGCCGCGACGGGCGCCGCGGCCATGTACGAGCGGCTCGGCTGGCACCGCGAGGCCGTCCGGCGCCACCGGGACGGTCGCTGGGTGGCGGAGTACCGCCTCGCGCTGCACCGCCCGGGGTCCGAGCCGGGGACCGCATGAGCCCGCGCACCCCCGCCGACGGCCGGTGGTCACGTCGCGGCCTGCTGATCGCCGCCGCCGCGGCCGGCGGCGGGGGGCTGGCGGCGTGCTCCGCCCGGGGTGACGCCACCGCGGCCGCTCCGGCCACCGCGACCGTGACGGCCGAGCCGTCGCCCGGGCCGACCACCACCGTCACCGTCACGCCGGAACCGGCACCGGTCCCGACCCTGCCCGAGCGCCCCGAGCCGTGGACCGTCGCGGCGGGCGAGGTCCTGCCCGCCTGCAAGCAGGCCGCCGTCGACTTCCTCGTCGCGGCCATGTCGTTGGACGACGGCGGCCGCGACGACGACGCGCTGGCGCAGCGGCTCGAGCCCACCGGCCAGCCGCCCGGCCCGGCGCTGCCGCTGCTCGGCCTGCTGCCGGGGTCGGGGCCGGCCGCGCTCGCGGTGCGCTACTCCCAGTACGGCGGCCTGGGGCCCGACCAGGACGTCGCCAGCCAGATGGTCGTCGGCGACCAGCTGCTGCTCGACCAGGAGGGGGCCCTGGTCCGACGCCCGTTCGCCGCCGACGTCCGGCTGCTGCTGGTCGAGGGGGCCTGGGTCGTGACGTCGGCGACCCCGGCCTTCCCCGACCCACCGCTGCCGCCCCTGGACCCCGCGATCGAGACGCTGCTGGGCGAGGAGCGCGTCGAGCTGCCCGGCATCGCCGCGGCGGACCTGCGCTCCGGCGTGGTCGCCGCCCCGGTCGCGGCGGCGCTGCTCACCCTGGCGCAGACGTGGCGGATCTCCGTCCACGTCTTCTACTCCGCGCACCCGGTCAACGTGTTCCCCACCACCCGGCCCTCGTCGCACACCGTCGGGCGGGCCGTCGACGTGTGGGCCCTGGACGGGATCCCCGTCGTTGACCGGGCCGCCTCCCCGTGGCGCGCGTTCATGGAGGCGGCCCGCGAGGCCGGGGCCAGCAGCGTGGGAGGGCCCGAGCTGCTGCAGCCCGCCGCCGGCTCCTTCACCGACCTGGTCCACCAGGACCACGTGCACCTGGGCTTCCCACGGCCCGACGACCGCGGGGTCTGACCCCGACGGACCCCGGTCCGGCGCTCCCCCGACCGGTTCGGGGGGTACCCCCCGGGTGAGCCGCGCCTCGGCGACGTACCGTAGGGACATGGCCGCTGTCAACGCTCGCTGGATCGTCCCCGTCGCCGTCACCGCACTCGTGGTCGGAGGGGGCGTCGCCGCCTCCGCCGCGTCCGACGCGAGCCCCGACCTGCCCGAGGTCTCCGCCGAGGACCTGCTGGTCGCGGTCCACGAGGCGGAGCCGACCCCGTTCTCGGGCACGGTCCGCACGGTGGCCGACCTGGGCCTGCCCGCGCTCGGCGACCTGGCCGGCATGGCCGGCGGCGCGAACGGCGGTGGGCCCGGTGGTGGCGAGCAGGCCACGGACCCCGCGTCCGTGCTGATGCGTCTGGCCTCCGGCGAGAACCAGCTGCGGGTGTGGGTGGGCGGGCCCGAGCAGCAGCGGGTCTCCCTGCTCGACGACTTCGCCGAGCTGGACGTCGTCCGCGACGGCGACGAGCTCTGGACCTACTCCTCCGGCCACGACACCGCCACCTTCTACGACCTGCCGGCGATCGCCGCCGAGGTCGAGGCCGGGCTGACGCAGGCGCAGGAGGACTTCGCCGCAGCCGAGCCCGAGAAGGCCGCCGAGCTGGCCGAGGAGCTCGAGGCCGCCGAGGCCCGGGCGCGCACCGAGCAGGAGTCCCCCTACGCCGACCTGACCCCGGCCGAGCTGGCCCGCACCCTGCTGGCCGACGCCGACGAGACCACCGAGGTCGCCGTCGGCGACACCCAGGTCGTGGCCGGTCGCGACGCCTACACGCTGACCGCCACCCCGCGGGACGACGCGACCCTCGTCGGGACCATCGAGGTCGCCGTCGACGCCGAGACCGGGGTCGTCCTGCAGGTCGAGGTGGGCGCCCGCGACCAGTCCTCGCCCGCGTTCGTCACCGGGTTCACCGACCTGGACCTGGCCGCTCCGGCCGCCGACGTGTTCGCGTTCAGCCCGGCCCCCGGCACCACGGTCGTCGACGCGCTCGAGGCCGCCCAGGCCGAGGCCGCCGAGGCTCCCGACGCCGGCCGCACCGACCGCCCCGACTCGGCCCCCGCAGCCGGGGAGCAGACCGAGCCCGTCGTGCACGGCGAGGGCTGGTCCACCGCCGTCGAGGTCGCGCTGCCCGTCGAGGAGCTGACCGCGGCCGCCGAGGACGCGGCCGCCGAGGGCGCCGAGACCTCCGCCCCGGCGCCGGAGGAGACCGACCCGTTCGCCACCGGGGGCGAGGAGCTCGACCCCACCGCGCTGCTCGAGCAGCTGACCACCGAGGTCGACGGCGGCCGGGTCCTCACCAGCGCGCTCCTCACGGTGCTGCTGACCGACGACGGCCGGGTGCTCGTGGGCCCGGTCGACGCGGCCACGCTCCAGTCCTACGCGGGCTGAGGCGGTGGTCGACCTCGCGGTCCGCACGCGAGGGCTCCGCAAGACCTACGGCCGCCAGGTCGCCGTCGACGACGTCGACCTGGCGGTCCCCACCGGGGCGGTGTACGGGTTCCTGGGACCCAACGGGTCCGGCAAGACGTCGACCATCCGGGTCCTGCTCGGCCTGGCCGCCCCCACCTCCGGCGACGTCGAGCTGCTGGGTCGGCCGATGCCCTCCGGTTGGCGCCACGTCCTGCCCCGGGTGGGTGCGTTGGTCGAGGGACCGGCGTTCTACCCCTGGCTGTCCGGACCGGCCAACCTGGCCCGGCTGGACGCCGCGGACCGCGACGCCGACGCCCGCACCCGTCGGGACCGGATCGGGGAGGCGGTCGAGCGGGTCGGGCTCACCAACGCCGGGGCCAAGCGCGTCAAGGCGTACTCGCTCGGCATGAAGCAGCGGCTCGGGATCGCCGCCGCCCTGCTGCGCCCCCGCGACCTGCTCGTCCTGGACGAGCCCACCAACGGCCTGGACCCGCAGGGCACCCGCGAGGTGCGCAGCCTGGTCCGGTCGCTGGCCGCGGACGGCACCACCCTGGTGGTGTCCAGCCACCTGCTGGCCGAGATCGAGCAGGTCTGCTCCCACGTCGGGGTGATGAGCGGGGGCCGGCTCGTCGCCCAGGGCACCCTGGCCGAGCTCGGTGCGGGCGGCGACGCCACCCTGGTGCTCCGCACACCGGACCACGCCGAGGCCGCCCGTACCCTGGCCGGCACCGGCCTGTCGCCGGTCGCGGCCGCCGACGGCACCGTCCGCGCCCTGCTGCCGCCACCCGGGCAGGGGCCCGGTCCGGCGGTCGAGGACCTGGTCGCCGCGCTGGTGGCGGCCGGGGTCCGGGTGCAGGGCGTCGACGTGCGCCGCGACAGCCTCGAGGACCGTTTCGTCGCGCTCACCGGTGAGGGGTTCGAGGTCGTTGCCTGAGACCGCCCCCGGCACCTCGTCCCGACCGTCCCGTCGGCTGCGGCCGGGGTCCTCGCTGCTGGCCAGCGAGCTGCAGATCATGTTCCGCCGCTGGCGGCACCTGGCCATCCTCGGCGTGCTGGCGGCCGTGCCGGTGCTCATCGCGCTGGCCGTCCGGTTCTTCGACGGTCCCGACTCCGGTGACGGCCCGCCGTTCCTGGACCGGGTCACCCAGAACGGCCTGTTCGTCGGCATCACGGCCCTCGTCATCTGCGTGCCGCTGTTCCTGCCGCTGGCCGTGGGCGTGGTCGCCGGTGACACCGTCGCCGGCGAGGCCGGCCAGGGCACCCTGCGGTACCTGCTGCTGAGCCCGGCCGGACGGACCCGGCTGCTGGCGGTCAAGCTCGCCGGGGTCGCGGTGTTCTGCACCGCGGCCACGCTCACGGTGGTGGTGGTCGGCGCCCTCGTCGGCCTCGCGCTGTTCGGCGCGCAGGACGTGGCCGTGCTGTCGGGCGGCACGATCACCCCGTGGGATTCCGTGGGACGGGCGCTCCTGGCGGCCGGCTACGTGACGGTGTCGCTGCTGGGGCTGGCCTCGGTCGGGCTCTTCATCTCCACCCTCACCGACGTCCCGGTGGGTGCCATGGCGGCGACGGTCACCCTCGCGGTCGTGGCGCAGGTGCTCGGCCAGATCCCGCAGGTCGACTGGCTGCACCCGTGGCTGCTGACCTACCGCTGGTTCGACGTGGCCGACGTGCTGCGGGACCCGGTGGCCTGGGAGTCGTTCCGGCTCAACGCGCTGCTGCAGGCGGGCTACGTCGCGGTGTTCTCGGCGCTCGCCTGGGCGAGGTTCACGTCCAAGGACGTCCTCAGCTGAGACCGGCACCCCGGACCGCCCCGCCTTCGACGCCGCAGATGCGCTGCTAATCTCCTCCTGCAGCCGCACCTGCGGCAGGAGGGGCGACCAGTGGCCACGACCGAGTTCACCGTGCGGGAGGCCGCCGCCCTGCTGGGCGTCAGCGACGACACGCTGCGCCGCTGGGCCGACGCCGGCCGGCTGCGGCTCGAACCGTCGGCAGGAGGGCGGCAGGTGGTGAACGGCACGGCGCTGGCGGCGCTGGCGCAGTCGCTCGCCGCGAGCCACGACGAGCCGGGCGCGTCGACCGTGTCGGCCCGCAACCGGATGCGCGGCCTGGTCACCAAGGTCACCCGCGACACCGTGATGGCCCAGGTCGAGATGCAGGCCGGGCCGTTCCGGCTCGTGTCGCTGATGAGCCGCGAGGCCGCCGACGAGCTCGGGCTGGAGCCGGGCTGCCTGGCGGTGGCCAGCGTCAAGGCCACCACGGTCGTCGTCGAGGCCCCGTGACCGCGGCCACCGCCGCGACCGGCGCGGGCACCGCCGCCGCGCGGGGCACGGCCCCGCTCGGCGTCCTCGTGCTGGTCGCGCTCCTCGCCGCCGGGTGCGGCGCCGGCCCCACGACGGGTCCGCAGGGCGGAGGCACCGAGGTGGACCGCGAGGTCGTCGTCCACGCGGCGGCGTCGCTGACCGACACCTTCACCCTGATCGCCGAGGACTTCATGGCCGAGCACCCGGGCACCACGGTGGTGCTCAGCTTCGCCGGCAGCTCGGCCCTGGCCACCCAGGTCGTCCAGGGGGCACCGGGCGACGTCCTCGCCACCGCGAGCCCGGCCACGATGCAGACCGTCGTGGACGCCGGCGGGGTCAGCGGCGAGCCGACGACCTTCGTCACCAACACCCTGCAGATCGCCGTCCCGCCCGACAACCCCGGGGACGTGACGGCCCTGGTGGACCTGACGGACGAGGCGCGGACGGTCGCCCTGTGCGCGGTCGAGGTGCCCTGCGGCGCGGCGGCGCGGGCGGTCTTCGACACGGCCGGCCTCACCCCCGCCCCGGACACCCTGGAGCAGGACGTGCGGGCCGCCCTGACCAAGGTGGGCCTGGGTGAGGTCGACGCGGCGCTGGTCTACCGCACCGACGTGATCGCCGCCGGCGACGCCGTGCTCGGCGTCGACTTCCCGGAGTCGTCCGCCGTCGTCAACGACTACCCGGTGGCGACGCTGGCGGGGGCGGCCGACCCCGTGGCGGCGCAGGCCTTCGTCGACCACGTCCTGTCCCCCGCCGGGCTGGAGGTCCTCACCGATGCCGGCTTCGGCACCCCCTGAGACCACCGGGTCCGTCGCGCCGGTCCCGACCGGGTCGACCGCCCGCCGCCTGGCCCGCCGCCGCCGGCAGGTCGGGCGACGCAGCAGCGGCATCCCGCTGCTGCTGCTGGTCCCGGCGCTGCTGGGCCTGGCGTTCCTGCTGCTGCCGCTGGTGGCGCTGCTGGTCCGGGCCCCCTGGTCGACGCTGCCCGCGCAGCTGACCAGCCCCGAGGTCGGTCAGGCGCTGCGGCTGTCGTTGCTGTGCGCCTCGCTGGCGACGCTGCTGTGCATCCTGCTCGGCGTCCCGCTGGCCTGGCTGCTGGCCCGGGCCGAGTTCCCCGGCCGGCGCCTCGTCCGGGCGCTGGTCACGGTGCCCCTGGTCCTGCCGCCCGTCGTCGGGGGCGTGGCGCTGCTGCTGCTGCTCGGGCGGCGCGGGCTCCTCGGGGCGCAGCTGGACCTCCTGTTCGGGATCAGCCTGCCGTTCACCACGGCGGCCGTCGTCGTCGCGGAGGCGTTCGTGGCGCTGCCGTTCCTGGTCATCGCCGTCGAGGGCGCGCTGCGCGGGGCGGACCGGCGCTACGAGGACGCCGCCGCCACCCTCGGCGCGTCCCGCTGGACGGTGTTCCGCCGGGTCACGCTGCCGCTGGTCGCGCCCGGCATCACCGCGGGCGCGGTGCTCTGCTTCGCCCGGGCGCTGGGCGAGTTCGGCGCCACCATCACCTTCGCCGGCAACTTCCCCGGCGTCACCCGGACGATGCCGCTGGCGGTGTACCTGGCGCTGGAGACCAACCCCGAGGCGGCGATCGTGCTGTCGCTGGTGCTGCTGGCGGTGTCGGTCCTGGTCCTCGCCAGCCTGCGGGACCGCTGGGTCGGCGGGACGGCGACGTGAGCGCGCGCGGTCTGGACGCCCGCCTGGTCCTCGTGCGCGAGCGGTTCGGCCTGGACGTGGCCCTGCAGGTCGGGCCCGGCCAGGTCGTCGCCCTGCTGGGTCCCAACGGGGCCGGCAAGTCCACGGCGCTGGCGTCCCTGGCGGGTCTGGTGCCGCTGACCGACGGCCACGTCCGGCTGGGCGACCGCGTGCTGGACGACCCGCGCGCCGGCCGGCTGGTCCCCACCCGACGGCGGCGCGTGGGGATGGTCTTCCAGGACTACCTGCTGTTCCCCCACCTGAGCGTCCTCGACAACGTCGCCTTCGGGCTGCAGGTCCGCGGCACGCGCCGCCCCGCCGCGCGACGGGCGGCCGCGACGTGGCTGGAGCGGGTCGGCCTGGCCGACCTGGCCGACGCCCGCCCGGGGGAGACCTCGGGGGGGCAGGCCCAGCGGATCGCGCTGGCCCGGGCGCTGGTCACCGACCCCGACCTGCTGCTGCTCGACGAGCCGCTGTCCGCGCTGGACGCGAGCACCCGTCCCGGCATCCGGTCCGACCTCCGCCACCACCTGGCGGGCTACCCCGGGTGCACCGTCCTGGTCACCCACGACCCGCTGGACGCCATGGTGCTGGCGGACCAGGTCGTCGTGCTGGAGGACGGCCGGGTGGTGCAGCGGGGCACGCCGTCCGAGCTGGCCCGCACCCCCCGGACGCCCTACGTCGCCCGGCTGGTGGGCCTCAACCTGCACCGCGGCACCGCCCGCGGCAGCGCGGTCGACCTGGTCGGCGGCGGCACCCTCACCACGGCCCACCCCCTGACCGGCGAGGTCCTCGTCGTGTTCCCGCCGTCGGCGGTGGCCCTGCACCGCCACCGGCCCGAGGGCTCGCCCCGCAACGCCTGGCCGGGGCGGGTCGTGGCGCTGGAGCACCAGGGGGACACCGTCCGGGTCCGGCTGCACGGCGCCCCCGACGTCCTCGCCGACGTCACGACGGCCGCGGTCGCCGACCTGCGCCTGGACGCCGGTCAGGACGTCTGGGCCAGCATCAAGGCCACCGAGGTCCGCGCCTACCCCGGTTGACCCCGCGGAGGCAGCGGCACCGGCAGCAGCCGCCGGGATCCCGCATACTCGAGGTCACCATGAGCGGAACCCCCGAGCCAGCTCCCCCGTCGGACACCACCGCCCCGTCGCGCCCCGCCCGGCGCGCCCTGCTCCGCCCCGTCCGCCGGGAACCGTGATGGAGTGGGTCTTCCTCGGTGCGGCGCTGCTGCTGATCGCCGCCAACGCCCTCTTCGTCGCCGCGGAGTTCAGCCTGGTCACGGTCGAGCGCGGCGAGGTCGAGGACCGCGCCGCCGCCGGGGAGCGGGGCGCCGCCGGGGTGCTGGCCGGGCTGCGGTCGCTGTCGACGCAGCTGTCGGGCGCGCAGCTCGGGATCACCGTGACGTCGCTGCTGGTCGGGTTCCTGGCCGAGCCGTCGCTGGCCGCGCTGCTGGGGCCGGGCCTGCAGTCGCTGGGGGTGCCCCGGACGGCCGTCACCGGGGTGTCCCTGGCGCTCGCGCTGGTCCTGGCCACCGCGTTCCAGATGATCGTCGCGGAGCTCGTCCCCAAGAACATCGCCATCGCGATGCCGTTCCGCACGGCGAGGCTCGTGGTGCCGTTCCAGCGCACGTTCAGCCGGGTCGCCGGCCCGCTGCTGCGGTTCCTCAACGGCAACGCCAACTGGCTGCTGCGCCGGATGGGCATCGAGCCGCAGGAGGAGCTGGCCTCGGCCCGCTCGCCCCAGGAGCTGCAGTCGCTGGTGCGCCGCTCCGCCGACGCGGGGACGCTCGAGCGCCCCATGGCCGCCCTGCTCCAGCGGTCGCTGTCCTTCGGCGACCGCGACGCCGCTGACGTGCTGACCCCGCGCGGGCAGGTGCTGTTCATCGAGACCCGGACCACGGTCGAGGACGTGGTCGAGCTGTCGCGCACCAGCGGGCACTCCCGCTTCCCCGTGACGGGCCGCGGCGGGCCGGACGAGGTCGTGGGCGTCGTGTCGCTGCGGCTCTGCCTGCGGGTCCCCGAGGAGGAGCGCCCCACCACCGCGGCCGACGCCGTGATGGACGCCCCGGTAGTGGTCCCCGAGTCGATCGACCTGGACGACCTGCTCGTCGTCCTGCGCACCCAGTCGCACCTGGCCGTGGTGGTGGACGAGTACGGCGGCACCGCGGGGGTGGTCACGCTGGAGGACCTGGTCGAGGAGCTCGTCGGCGAGGTCGAGGACGAGCACGACGAGCCCGAGTCGCGGGTCGTCCGCCACGAGGACGGTTCGCTGGAGCTCACCGGCCTGCTCCGCACCGACGAGCTGCGCGAGCTGGGCATCCCGGCCGACGACGACAGCGACTACGACACCCTGGGCGGGCTGGTCGTGGACCTGCTGGGCCGGATCGCGCGGGCCGACGACGAGGTCGACCTGGCCGGCTGGCGCCTGCGGGTGGTCCTGATGGACGGGATGCGCGTGGACCTCGTCCGGGCCACCCCGCCGGTGGAGCAGGAGCACCACGACACCCCCGAGCCGGAGCCGCTGCTGCCCGACGACCTGGAGGGTGCCGGGTCACCCGCCGGCACCGCGCAGCAGGAGGTGCCGCGATGAGCGACCAGGCCGCCATCGTCGTCTCGCTGTTCCTGCTGCTGGGCAACGCGTTCTTCGTGGGCGCGGAGTTCGCGCTCATCTCGGCGCGCCGCTCGCGGATCGAGCCGCTGGCCGAGGCCGGCCGGCTCGGCGCCCGGACCACCCTGAAGGCGATGGAGAACGTCTCGCTCATGATGGCCGGCGCCCAGCTGGGCATCACGGCCTGCTCGCTCGGCCTGGGCGCGCTGGGCGAGCCCGCCGTGGCGCACCTGCTCGAGCCCGGCTTCGAGCTGCTCGGCGTGCCCGAGGCGTTCGTCCACCCCATCTCGTTCGCCATCGCGCTGTCCGTGGTGGTCTACCTGCACATGGTGCTGGGCGAGATGGTGCCCAAGAACATCGCCATCGCCGGCCCGGAGCGCAGCGCCCTGGTCCTGGGCCCGCTGCTGTACAGCGTGGTCACGGCGCTGAAGCCGCTCATCCTGCTCCTCAACGGCGGCGCCAACCTGCTGCTGCGCCTGGTGCGGGTCACCCCGGCCGACGAGGTCTCCTCGGTCTTCACCCGCGAGCAGGTGGCCACCATGGTCACGGAGTCGCAGCGCGAGGGACTGCTCGACGACGAGGAGGCCGACCTGCTCGGCGGGGCCCTGGACCTGCAGGACCGCTCGGCCGCGGACATCCTCATCCCCAACGAGGACGTGCGGTCGGTGCCCGACGACGCCCGGGCCCACGACGTCCACACCGCGGCGGTGGAGACCGGGTTCTCGCGCTTCCCCGTGCTGGACCCCGCCGGTGTCCCGGTGTCCTACGTCCACGTCAAGGACGTGCTGCCCGTCAAGGGCGAACGGGTGCCGCAGGCGCCGGTGCCGGCGGCCAGCCGCCGGCACCTGCCCGACGTGCAGGCGTCCGCGTCGGTGGAACAGGTCGTCCAGGTCCTGCGGGCCGCGGGCTCGCACCTGGGCCGGGTGGTGCAGGGTGGGACCGTGCTGGGAATCGTGGCCCTGGAGGACGCCCTGGAGGAGCTCATCGGCGAGGTCAAGGACCCCGCGCACCGATGAGCACCCGGGAGGGCACCACGACCGGTCCCCGCGGCGCGTCCGGACGCGGACCCGACGTCCCGACGGTGCTGGCCGTGGGCCTGCTGCTGCTGGTCACGGGGGCGGTGGTCACCATCGGCCTGCTGGCGCTCACCGGCGGGGCCACGTCCACCACGCTGGCCGACCCCGGCCCCGCCACCACGTCCGGGCTGCCGCTGGCGCGCTACCTGCAGGACCTGCTCGGCGTGCTGGTCGTCGGGTGCACGCTGGTCGCCGCGATCGCGTCCGGGCCGGCCGGGGACGACCTGCGGGCCCGGGCCCGGGCGCTGCTGGGCCCGGCCGCCGCCGGCTGGGGCCTGGTCACCCTGCTGGTCTACCAGCTGACCGCGTCGGACCTGTCCGGCCGCCCGCTCCCGATGGTCCTCACCGCCCAGGTGCAGGGGGCCTTCGTCTCGCTCCCGCAGGCGCGCTCCCAGCTGCTCGTGGTGCTCGCCGCCGTGGTCCTCCTCGTCGCCTCCCGGCTGCCGGTCGCCTCGGGCGCCGTCACCTCCCGGGTGCTGCTGGTCCTGGCCGCCGCCGCGCTGGTGCCGCCCGCGTTCGTGGGGCACTCCGCCTCGGCCGAGGACCACGAGCTGGCCGTGGCCAGCGTGGCCGTGCACCTGGTGGCCGGCGCGCTGTGGGTCGGCGGGCTGGCGGTCCTGGCGGTGCTGGTGCTGGCGGACCGGCGGGCGCGCACGGACCGGGCCCGGCCGACGCTGGAGTCCTACAGCACCCTCGCGCTGTGGAGCGTGGTCGTCATCGGGGTCTCGGGGCTGCTCAACGGCTCGCTGCGGGTCACCTCGGTCGAGGCGCTCCTGGGGTCCACCTACGGGTTGCTGCTGCTGACCAAGGCCGTCCTGCTCGCGGTGCTCGTGGGCTTCGGCTGGTGGCACCGCCGCCGCAGCCTCCAGGCGATGTCCACCGACGCGGGTCGCGGCGCGTTCCTGCGCCTGGTCGTCGTGGAGCTGCTCGTCATGGTCCTGACGATCGCCGCGGCCGTCGTCCTGTCGCGCACCGCCCCGCCGCCCGGGCTCTGACCGACCTCGTCCGTCCGACCGGGTCAGCCGTCCGACCGGGTCAGCCGTCCGACCCGGTCAGCCGTCGACCCCGGCCTGGGGGCGGACGTGGGCGACCACGGCCACCGGGGCGCCGGAGGGCGCGTGCACCACGAGCACCTCGCACACCGCGGGCACCACCCGCCCGTCGCGGTGCAGGTAGCGCTTGCGGACCACCTGACGGTGCTCGCCCGCGTGCACCTTCTCCAGGTTGGCGGCGTCCTGCCCACGGTCCTCGGGGTGGGTCAGGTCGTCGACGGTGCGGCCCACCACGCCGTCGTCGCCGTCGATGGGACGCCCGACCATGCTCGCGAACGCGGCGTTGGTCCGCAGCAGCCGACCGGCCAGGTCGGACACGGCGATCGCCACCGGGGCGACGTCGATGGTGGCGCTGAGGACGTGGTCGAGCACGGCGGCGGCGGTCTGCGCCGCAACCCGGTCGTGGACGTCGCGGACGGTCAGCACGACCTCCTGCTCGTCCGAGCCCGGCCGCCGGAACGCCTGCGCCCGGACCCTGAGCCACCGCGACCCGCGTGCCGCGTCGTCAGCCGTCCGCAGCGTCAGCTCCGACGTCGTCCCGGGGGCCGCCCGCGCCACCAGGTCCGTGAACCCGGTCCGGTGCTCGGGGTGCACCAGGCGGATCGCGCCCGCCCCCAGGGGGACCGTCTCGCCGAGCACGGAGCGCGCGCCCGACGACGCGAACCGCACCAGGCGGGCGGCGTCGACGACGACGACGAACTCGTCCACCACGTGGGCGTCGACGACCGGCGGCGGCACCTCGACCGCACGGGCCCCCGCCGTGCACACCTCCGGCACCGGCCGGCCGAACAACCAGCCCTGCGCCAGGTCGACGCCCAACGACACCAGCGCCTGGGCCTGCTCGAGGTCCTCCACGCCTTCCGCGCAGACCTCCAGGCCCAGGTGGTGGGCGGCGTCCACCAGGCCCCGGATCATGACGGCGTCGGTGGCGTCCCGCGCCAGCCCCGCGACGAAGTCCCGGTCGATCTTGACCACGTCCAGCGGGAGGCGGCGCATCACCGACAGCGCGGCCCGGCCGGTGCCGAAGTCGTCCAGCGCGGTCCTGACCCCCTCGGCCCTCACCCGGGCCAGCTGCTCCACGGCCAGGTCGAGGTCCACCAGGTCGGAGGTCTCGGTCACCTCCAGGCACAACCGGTGCCCGGGCAGCCCCGTCGCCCGCAGCACCTCGACGACGTCGTCCGCGAAGCGGGGGTCGGCCAGCTGTACCGCCGAGACGTTGACCGCCACGGTCGGGGGCCCCGGCTGGACCGACCCGGGCAGGAGCGGCCCCTCCCCGGCGGCCGGCACGGCGGGCCACCGTGTCGCCGTGGCGCAGGCCCGGCGCAGCACCCACAGCCCCAGGTCGGTGATCATGCCGCCGCGCTCGGCGACCGGGATGAACTCGTCCGGGGGCACGGTCCCCAGCTCGTCGTCGGTCCACCGCGCCAGCGCCTCGTAGGACACGACCCTTCCCGAGGGCAGCGACACCACGGGCTGGAAGTGGACCTGCAGGTCACCGCGGTCCAGCGCCACCCGGAGCCGGCGCTCGACGGCGTGGGGGGAGCGCGAGGCCCCTGCGTCCGGACCACCCCCTCGACGGGGACCGGGGCCACGGACCGTCCCCCGCCCGCCCGACTTGGCGCGACGCATGGCGCGGTCGGCGTCGCGCAGCAGGTCGGCGACGTCGTCCCCGGCCCCGGTCCCGGCCGGGTCGCGGTCCGGCAGCCGGGCCAGCCCCACCGAGGCCCCCAGCCGGACCTCCACCTCCCCCGCACCGGGCAGCCGGACCACGAAGGGTGCGGAGGCCCGGTCGACCACCTGCTCCGCGAGGCTGCGGGCGGACTCCTCCGTCGGGGAACGGTGCAGCAGCAGGGCGAACTCGTCCGCCCCCAGGCGCAGCACGACGTCACCGGGGGCGACCAGCGACCGGAGCCGGTCGGCGAACTGGACCAGGACCGCGTCGCCGACCTGGTAGCCGTGCTGGGAGTTGACGTCGGCGAACCGGTCGAGGTCCACGTGCATGACGGCCTCGGCGCCGCCCCGCAGACCGGTCAGCGCGGCCCGTCCGGGCAGCCCCGTCAGGAGGTCCGCGGCGGGGCCCCGACCACCACCGGGCAGCGCGGAGGACGGGTGCGGGCCGGACGCCTGGCGGGGCATGTCGGCCATGGTGCCCGGTGACCCCCCGTCCCTGCGCCTAGGCCGCACCGGTGGACGCCTCACGCCGGCTGCGCTTATGGGCGTACATGGCGGCGTCGGCCAGGGCGAGCGCGGTGGCGAAGTCACCGCCCACCCGGACGGCGGAGCACCCGAACGAGGCGGGCACCCCGGCCGCGCCGAGCACGTCGGCGAGCTCGACCACCTTGCGGGAGGCGCACGTCCCGGGGAACCCGCCGAGCAGGATCCCGAACTCGTCACCCCCCAGACGCGCCACGGCGTCCGTGGGCCGGACGGCCTCACGCAGGACGGTCGCCGTCCGGACCAGGTGGCGGTCGCCCTCACCGTGGCCGGACTCGTCGTTGATGCGCTTGAGGCCGTCGAGGTCGGCGACGACCACCACCGACGGGTCCCCCAGCCGGGCCAGGCGCTGCTGGGCCTCGGCGACGGCCCGGTCCCAGCCCCGCCGGTTGAGCAGACCGGTCAGCGGGTCGGTCTCGGACGCCTCGACCGCGTGCGAGGTCTGCCGGCTGGCCCGCTCGAGCTCGCGCTCGGCGGCCAGGACGTGCCCGAGCATGCCCTGCAGCAGCTCCAGCAGGGGCAGCAGTCCTGCGACCTCGTCCTGCGGGCGCCGGTCCAGGCCGCACAGCACGCCGAACAGCGTGCCGTCGGGCTCGCGGATCGGGACGCCCGCGTAGGCGTTGATGCTCAGCTGCTGCTGGACCGTCGCGTCCCGGTACAGCGGGACCAGGGACGTGTCGGGCGCCACCGCAGGCGCGTCGCCGGCCACCATGTGACGGCAGAGGGTCCCCGCCCACGGCGTGCTGTCCCCCGCCACCAGGCCGTAGCCGTTCTCGCCCAGGTGCAGGTGGGTCTGCGCCCCGCCCTCCACCCGGGTGACGGCCCACAGCGTCATCGGGTGGTGGTCGCGCAGGTGGGCCAGCACGGACTCCACCGCGGCCGCGAACTGCGACCCCGGGGCCGGGAGCCCTGGAGGCCCTGCTGACGTGGTCACCTTCTGCTCCTCGTCGTCGTCGCGGGTCGAGCCGTTCCGCTTTCCCATCGGCACCGGGTGGGGCACCCTGAACCCCGGGGCCGGGTCCACCGTCCCGCACCGGGGGGTGACGGAAGGCCGACACCAGGGAAGGACGTGCGGACGGTGTCCCACGGGACCTCCTCGGACCATCACGGTACCCCCGCCCCGGACGCGCCGGCCTCGGCGCTGGACGAGGCGCTCGCCCGCGTCCGAGGGGTCGACGACCCGCTCGCGGACCCCGACCGGCTGCGACGGGTGGACGACACCCGGATGTCGACCGTCCTGGGCGACCCCGAGTGGACCCGGGTGGCCCGCCTGGCCCGGGTCGTGACGGGGACCCCGGTGGCCCTGGTGACCGTGGTGTCCGCGACCCATGTCGTCGTCGCGGCGTCCGACGGGCGCACCACCGGCCTCGAGGCGGGGGCCACCGAGCCGGCCGCCCTGGGCACGTGCGGCTGGGTGGTCCGGGCCGGGACACCGATGGTGGTGCGCGACCTGGCCCTGGAGCCCCGCACGGCGCACGCCGGGGCCGCCCGGCAGCTGGGCCTGGTGGCCTACCTCGGCGTCCCCCTCCGGGCCGGGGACGCCGCGGTCATCGGCACGCTGTCGGTGTTCGACGACCACCCGCGGGACTTCACGCCCGGGCACGTCACGGCCATGGAGGACCTCGCCCACCTGCTGGGCGAGCACGTCGCGCTGGTCGAGGAGCGGCGGAGCGACGCCGAGATGCTCCGGCTGCACGCCGACGTGGTCAGCGGCAGCCTGTCCGGCTCGGTCGTCATCGACGACCGTGGCGTCGTGCTGCAGGTCAACCCCGCCCTGACCGCCCTGCTGGGCTGGGAGCCGGCGGACGTGGTCGGCCGCCGGGTGGCCGACGTGCTCATCCCCGAGGGCATGCGGGCCGCGCACGACCTCGGCCTGGACCGGGTGCGCGGCGGCGGGGAGCACGTGGTGGTCGGCCGACCGCTGCAGGTCCTGGCCCTGGCTCGCGACGGCGAGCTCGTCCCGATCGAGCTGTCGGTCACGCGCAGCGAGTCCGCCGCGGGGACCAGGTACAACGGCAGCCTGCGCGACCTGCGTCCGCAGACCCGGGTGCAGGCGGGCCTGGACGCGGTCCTCAGCCAGGCCACGGTGGCCGTCCTCGAGGTCGACCTGGCCGGGGTGGTGCGCCGGACGGAGGGCCACGGCCTGCTGGGCGGCGCCGACCTGGTGGGCATGACCCTGGACGACGTCCTCGGGCACCAGGTCACGCGGCGGCTGCGGGTCGGCGGCGACGACGGCAACAGCAACAGCAGCAACGGCGGCGACCGCGGCACGGCCGGCGGCACCGACGACGGTACCGGCCCGGTCCGCTTCGACCTGGAGGTGCTGGGCCGGGCCTGGCGGGCCAGCGCGGTCCCCGTCCGCCCGACCGGGGCCGACGTCTCCGGCTGGGTGGTCTCGCTCATCGACATCAGCGACGTGCGCGAGGCCCAGGCCCAGCTCGAGAAGGCGTACCGGACCGACCCGCTGACCGGGCTGCTGAGCCGGGTCGGTCTGGAGCAGGAGGTCGCGGCCCTGGAGGCCGCGGCCCCCGGACGCCCGCTGCGGATCACCACGCTGCGGCTGCACGGGCTCGGGGAGACCAACGAGTCGTTCGGCCACGAGGTCGGCGACGAGCTGCTGAGGGTCAGTGCGGGCCGGCTCCGGACCCTGCTGCCGGGCACCGGGGAGGTGCTGGCCCGGGTGGGCGCCGGCCAGTTCTCGCTGGTCGGGTACGCCGACCGCAGCGTGTCGACCGGGTGGGCGCGGGCCGCGGCCCGTCTGCTCGGCCGCCCCGTCCGGGTCCGGGCCGTGACGGTCCTGCCCGAGGTGAGCGTGGGCACCGCAGACCTCGACGCCGCCGTCGGCACCACGACCGAGCACCCGGTCGACACGGGGACCGGGGTCGCCGAGCTGCTGCGCCGGGCCGAGGTGGCGGTCCACGGCGCGCGCCGCGCCGGTCAGGTGGTCCGGGCCTACCGCCGCAGCGACGACGTCGCCGCCCGTCGGATGGTGCTGGCCTCCAACCTGCGCGGCGCCCTCGGCGCGCCGGCCGACGGGCGCGGCCGTCTGGACCTGGACGGTCGCCTCGAGCTGGCCTACCAGCCCGTGGTGTCCCTGGTGGACGGGCGGGTCGTCGCGGTCGAGGCGCTGCTGCGCTGGACCGACGAGACCCTGGGCCCGGTGTCACCGGTCGAGGTCGTCGACGTGGCCGAGGGGGCCGGTCTCGCGATCGCGCTCGGCGAGCACGTGATGGCCCGGGCCCTGGCCGAGGCGGCGACGTGGTGGCGCCGGGGCGACGAGGTCCCGGTGACGGTCAACCTGTCCGCGCTGCAGGTCTGCGAGCCGTCGCTGGTCGGCAGCACCACGGGGCTGCTGGCCCGCAACGGCCTGCCGGGGCGGGCCCTGGTGGTGGAGGTGACCGAGACCGCGGCGCTGAGGGACGCCGCGATGGCCGCGACGGTGCTGCAGCAGGTCCGTGAGCAGGGCATCCGGGTGTACCTGGACGACTTCGGGACGGGCTGGTCGACCCTGGAGCGGATGGGCTCCCTGCCGCTGGACGGCATCAAGCTGGACCGGGTGTTCGTCGGCCGCCTCGAGGAGCCCAGCGGGCTCGCGGCCCTGCGCTCCGCCGTGGCGCTGGCCCGCTCGCTGCAGGTGCCGCTGGTGGTGGAGGGGGTGGAGACGGCCCGGCAGGCCCGGGCGGTCACGGCCGCGGGCGCCGAGCAGGGGCAGGGTTACCTGTTCTCCCGGCCGGTCCCCGCGGCCGCGCTCACCGCGGTGCTGCGAGGCGGCGCGCTGGGGGGCGAGGCGCCGGCCGGCGAGGCACCGTCCGGCGGGGCCGACCCCGCGCTCAGACCCGGGTAGCCCGGTAGGCGTGGACCAGCGGCAGCACCGCGGGGGGTGGTTCGCCCAGGTAGACGGTCACCCGGCAGCCGGGATCCCCGATCGCGATCCGTTCCTCCAGCAGGACGGCCGCCGTCCCGGTGGGCGAGCTGCGGGCGGCGATGCCGCCGAACACGCTGGAGGTCATCCGGCACAGCGACGGCGCGGCGGTGACGACGTCGCCGAACGGGCAGCGGTCGTTGGTCAGCACGACGACGTCCTCGTCCGCGTGCTCCAGCCGGAAGCCGCCGTCGATGGCGTGCTTCAGGCGGACGTAGCAGTCCCCGACCTGCTGCGGGCTGAGCCGGTCGACGACCTGCTCCGCGCGGCGGAACTCCTCCTCCATCCGGCCGCCCACGTCGGCGCCGACCTGGGCGACGGCGGCCTCGGCGGCGTCCGGTCCGTGCTGGAACTCCACGGTGCGGGCCAGCTGGACCACCAGCGCCCGCAGGAACGACTCCTTGCCGAACGTCCCGTCGGGTGCGGACTCCTCCGCCAGCGGCAGCGCGCCGACCGTCTGCCGGGGCGGGTCGTGGCTGAGGGCGAACCGCTTCTTGACGGGCAGGACGGCCTGCACGGACATGCCACCGGCGTCGCGGGTGTGGGCCTGCAACGACTCCGCGAGGTGGGAGACCAGGAACAGGCCGCGCCCGCTCTCGGCCAGCAGCAGCGGGTCCACGTCTTCCAGGGACTCGGGCACGTGCTGCGGCGGGCGCGCCACGGGCGCGGCGCTGACCTCGCCGAGCAGCGACGGGTCGAAGCCCGGCCCCAGGTCCAGCACCCGCATCGTCGGGCTCAGCTCGCGCCACGACAGCGAGACCCAGACCGGTCCCCCGGCGTGGCGCACGGCGTTGCCGACGAGCTCCTCGACGACCAGGTCGGCGTCCCCGGTGTCCGTGCCCGGCTCCGCGTGGCGCCGCAGGTAGGCCCGGACCTCCTGCCGCAGCGCCCACAGCGCCGCCGCGTCGGCGGTGTTCAGGTACCAGTCCACCGCTCGATCCTCCCCGACCCGGCCGCGTCGTGCGAGGGGTATCCGTCAGGACGCCGACATCGCGGCCGCCTCGCGGCGGTCAGGACGCCTCCACCCGCACCGGCCCGAGCACCTGCTCCAGCACCCCGCGCAGCCAGGCCTCCGCCTGCTCCGGCGAGGCCGGGCCCTGCTGGTGACGGGCCGCGACGTACAGGTCCGGACGCACCAGCAGCACCCCGCCGTCGTCGGTCTCGCGCAGGTCCGCCCAGAGCCCGTACGGGTCCTCGACCGCCTGCCCGGGCCCCACGACGACCGGTCGCAGGTCGAGGCCGCGCTCGGCCCCCAGGCGCGCCGCGGCCTCGACCCAGGCCTCCCCGCCGATCCCGGTCCAGAGGCTGAACTCGCCGCCGCCGGCCAGGTCGAGGGTCGACGTGCGGCGTCCCTGCTCGGTCACCCAGGTGTGCGGCAGCTTGGCCCCGGGCCACGTCGTCGGCTGCGCGTACAGCTCGGGGTCGCGACGGTAGGGCGGCATGTCGGTGCCGTCGCCCACCACGGCGCCGGACGCGTAGCGCTGGTTGTGCTCCACCCCGTGGGCGTTGAACTCGTAGGACTTGTAGGCGATGGCCTCCCGCAGCGCGGTCCGCACCTTCTCCCCCGCCGGCCCGGGCCGGGTGCGGGCGTCCAGCGCCGCGGCCAGGCGGTCGGGGTCGGAGGTGTCGTCCAGGTCCAGCGCCGCCATGATCCGCCCGGTGTCGGCGATGGACTGGTTGGCCCGCTCGACCACCTGCCGGGCGATGGGCGCACGCTCGGCGTCGTAGGAGGCCAGCAGCGCCGGGTCGGCCGTGCCCCGCAGGACGTGGGCGATCTTCCAGGCCAGGTTGTAGGAGTCCTGGATGGACGTGTTGGACCCCAGGCCGTTGGTCGGCGGGTGCCGGTGCACCGCGTCCCCGGCGCAGAACACGCGCCCCTGGGCGATCGTGGTGGCGTACTGGTGGTTGATGGTCCACGGGGAGCGTGACCTGATGGTCATCTCGAAGTCGTCGCTGCCGACCAGGTTGACCGCGAGCTCGCGGATGTAGTCGTCGGTGAGGTCGGGCGGGCCGTCGGCGACGGCGTAGCCCCACATCAGCATCCACTCGGTCCAGGGCTTGATCATGCGGAGCACGCCCAGGCCGACGCCCTCGCGCTCGGCACCCGGCTGCAGCATCCAGTACAGGACCGACGGCCGGTGGGCGACGAACCGGGACAGGTCGGCCTCGAAGATGATGCCGAGCGCGCCGCCGACCGCACCGGGCCCCTCGTAGGGCAGGTCGAGGTCCGCGGCCACCTTGCTGCGGGCGCCGTCGGCCCCGACCAGGTACTGCGACCGGACCTGCCACTCGACCCCGCTGAGCCGGTCCCGCACGGTCGTCGTCACGCCCTCGTCGTCCTGCACGTGGCCCACGTACTCGGTGTCGAACCGGATCCGGGCCCCGCGGGCCTGGGCGGCCTGCACCAGGATCGGCTCGGTGACGGTCTGCGGCGCGTCCAGCATGGACGTCGGGCTGGCCAGCTCGTAGTCGGCGTGGCGACGCACGTCGGTGCCCCACGACAGCACCCGGCCCAGCTCCTCGCCGGCCAGGCTCGTGCAGAAGGTCGTGTTGCCCATCAGGTCCCACGGGGTGGCCTCGCGCAGCAGGGTCTCCTCCAGACCCATGTCACGCATCGTCTCCATGGTGCGCTGGTTGGTGATGTGCGCCCGGGGGGTGTCCGACAACCGGCCGTACTTGGTCACCACCATGACCTGCACGCCGTAGGTGGCCAGGAAGACCGCGGCCGACGCACCGGCCGGGCCGGACCCGACGACCAGGACGTCCACCTGGGGGGTACCGGGAGTGGTGCTGGGGGGTGTGCTCATGCTGGGTGCCTCCATCGCCGACCGCGCTGTGGGGATGGGCGTCCACCGGACGATCGTCCGCCTGGTGGTCGCTTGAATGTTGAAGCAACCATGCGACGGAGCCAGGACGCTGTCAAGGGGGACGACCGGGCCGCCACCGACGGGGGACAGGAGCGGACGGGTGCGGACGGGTGCGGACGGGTGCGGACGGGTGCGGACGGGTGCGGACGGGTGCGACCTGGACATCTCGGACGTCCTGGGGGCGTGGGACGCGCGGGCGCTGGCTCATCGCCCGCCGGCACGCCAAGGTGTATCCCCGTGCCGGTCCCGACCCCGGGCCGGCCTACGGACGAGGTGGATGGCAGTGGTCACGCACGGTCCCGGACGGCTCGACGAGGACGTCGTGCAGGCTGCCGCCCTGCAGGCGGCCTTCCGCAGCTCGCCGTTGGCCACGCTCGTCGCCGGCCCGGGCGGGCGGGTCGTGGCGGCGAACCCGGCCTTCGCGGCCGTGATGGGCGTCCAGGACCCCTCGGGCCTGCCGGGGACGGACCTGGTGGACCTGGTCGCACCGCAGGACCGGCACCTGCTCTCGGTCGAGATGGCCGCGCGCGACTCGGGTCGGGACTCCGGTGTCGTCACCTGCCGTCTCGTGACGGCCGCGGGCGAGCACCGCTGGACCCGGGTCGCGTGGTCGATGGTGCCCGGGGCCGACGGGGCCGACGGGGCCGACGGGGCCGACGGGACCGACGGGACCGACGGGACCGACGGGGCCGAAGCCGTGACCGAGGGCCGCGGGGGCGAGGTGCGCCACGTCGTGCTGCACGTGTCGGACGTGGAGGCCGAGGCGCGCGCGGCGCTGGTCTCGGACGAGCTGCTCGCGGCGGTCGAGGCCGAGCGGTCGGTGCTGGACGCCGCGCTGGAGGTCAGCCCGGAGGGGCTCAGCCTGTTCCACGCCCACCGCGACGAGGACGGCGTGGTGGTGGACGCGCGCCTGGTGCGGATGAGCCGCGCCGGGGCCGCAGGCCGTCCGCTGGAGGAGCTGACCGGCCGCTCGATGCGGGACTACTTCCCCGAGGCGGAGGAGACCGGTCTGCACGCGGCGACGATGGCCGCGTTCCGCACCCAGCAGACCCAACGGGTGCTGGTCGAGGTCGGCCCGGAGGGCAGCTGGCCCGGCGTCTTCGAGAACGTCGTCGTCCCGATCGACGCCGACCGCGCGCTGTGCACCTTCCGCGACGTCACCCGGGAGCGGCGCGACGAGCAGCGGCTGCTGCACGCGGCCACCCACGACGCCCTGACCGGCCTGCCCAACCGGGTGCTGCTGCGCGACCGCATCGAGCACGCGCTGCAGCGGGGCCAGCGCGAGGGCGGGGCGGTCACCGTCGCGTTCCTCGACCTCGACGGGTTCAAGCTGGTCAACGACACCCGCGGGCACCGCTTCGGCGACGAGGTGCTGCGTCAGGTGGCGGACCGGCTGAGCCGCAGCGTGCGGGAGCACGACACCGTCGCGCGGCTCGGGGGCGACGAGTTCGTCCTGGTCCTGGAGGGCTGCGTCGACGAGGACGGCTGGCAGCGTGCCTACGAACGGGTCTCCCGCGCGCTGGCCGAGCCGCTGCAGGTGGAGGGCCAGCTGGTGTCGCTGCGCGCGAGCACCGGGGTGGTGCTCGCGCCGGCCGGCGAGGTCGACGCCGACGCCGTGATGCGCAACGCCGACATCGCGATGTACGCGTCCAAGAACGACGGCAAGGCCCGCTACACGGTGTTCACCGAGGAGCACCGCCGCGCCGTCCTCGACCAGGCGACGCTCGAGGAGGACCTGCGGACCGCGGTCGCCGAGCGGCAGTTCGTCCTGCACCGCCAGCCCATCGTCGACGTGCGTACCGACGAGGTGGTCGGCCACGAGGTGCTGCTGCGCTGGGAGCACCCCTCGCGGGGACTGCTCGTGCCGACGGCGTTCCTGCCGGGCCTGGAGGCCGGCGGCCACCTGGTCGAGGTCGGCGCGTGGCTGGTCCGGGAGGCGCTGGCCCGCTCCTCGCCGACGGCGGGCCTGGTCACCATCAACGTCGCCGCCCAGCAGCTCGTCCGCAGCGACTTCGTCGCCACCGTGCGCGACGCGCTCGCCGCCACCTCGACCCCGGCCGGCTCGCTCGT
This sequence comes from Aquipuribacter aurantiacus, assembly GCF_051216895.1. NCBI lineage: Bacteria > Bacillati > Actinomycetota > Actinomycetes > Micrococcales > Intrasporangiaceae > Aquipuribacter > Aquipuribacter aurantiacus. The sequence goes on along the minus strand of NZ_JBPKAO010000005.1, from coordinate 69,208 downwards.
CGTGGAGATCACCGAGTCGCAGCTGCTCCCCTCGCGCACCAGCGTGCTCGCCCAGCTGGAGGAGCTCCGGGCCCTGGGCGTGCGGGTCGCGGTGGACGACTTCGGCACCGGCTACTCCAGCCTCAGCCACCTGGCCGACCTGCCGGTGGACATCGTCAAGGTCGACGGCAGCTTCCTGGTCGGCGTGGAGGACCCGCGCCGGGTCGCGGTGCTCCGCTCGGCCGTCGAGCTGACCAGGGCGGTCGGCGCCGAGTGCCTGGTCGAGGGGGTCGAGACCCGGCACCACCTGGACCTGGTCCGGGCCACGGGAGCCCGGTACGCCCAGGGGTTCCTGCTGGGGCGGCCGACCCCGATGTGAGGTGCCCGGGTGCGACCTACCGCCCCGCGCGCGCCAGCAGGCGCGGGAGCACCAGCTCCTCGTACTGGGAGATGAAGCGGGCCTGGTCGGGTCCGGGGGCGTGGAACACCAGGTGGGTGAACCCCATGTCCACGTACTCCCAGATCCGCTCCACGTGCTCCTCGGGGTCGTCGGACACGATCCAGCGGGACGCCGTGCGCTCGACCGGCAGCGCGTCGGCCAGGCGTTCCATCTCGATCGGGTCCTCCACCGAGGTCTTCTCCTCGCTGGACAGGGCCAGCGCCCCCCAGTGGCCGGTGTCGCGGAGCGCCTGCTCGCGGTCGCGGTCGAAGGAGACCTTGACCTCGATCATCAGGTCCATGTCGGTGACGCTGCGGTCGGCCTTGGCCGCCCCCTCGGCCAGCGCCGGCAGCAGGGTGTCGGTGTAGAGCTCGCGCCCCTTGCCCGACGTGGTGATGAAGCCGTCGCCCAGCCGACCGGCCAGGCGGGTCGCGGCGGGTCCGGACGCGGCGACGTAGATCGGGACGGGGACGTCGGGACGGTCGTAGATCGTGGCGCTCTCGGTCCGGTAGTGGGTGCCCTCGAAGGTGACCCGCTCGCCCGCCCACAGCTCCTGGATCAGCTGGATCGACTCCTTGAACCGGGCGAACCGCTCCTTGCCGTCCGGCCACGGGATGCCCAGCGGCGCCTCGTTCATCGCCTCGCCGGAGCCGATGCCAAGGATCACCCGTCCCGGGGCCAGGCAGCCCAGGGTCGCGAACGCGTGGGCGATGACCCCCGGGTGGTAGCGGAACGTGGGGGTGAGGACGCTCGTGCCGACCGCGACCCGCTCGGTCTGGGCGACGAGCGCCCCCAGCCACGGCAGCGCGGCGGGGGCGTGCCCGCCGGTGTGGCGCCACGGCTGCAGGTGGTCGCTGACGAACACGGAGTCGAAGCCGGCGCGCTCGGCCGTCACCGAGTAGTCGATGAGCTCCTGGGGCGCGAACTGCTCCGCCGACGCCTTGTAGCCGAACCTGAGTGCCTGCACCATGCTGCCGCCTCCTCGCTGACGGGGAGTGGCCCCGGTCGGGGACAGTCTCTCAGCGGTCGGGACAGGTCGCGGGTCGGGTCGGCGCGGGTCGGGTCGGCGCGGGCCGGGTCGTCGCGGGCCGGGTCGTCGCGGGGCGGGTCGCTCAGCGCGCCTCGGGCGCGGTGGAGGTGTCGACGACCAGCACGCGGTGCAGCCCCCGACGGCGCAGCGCGTCCATCAACCGGGGCGCGGGGCGGACCAGGACCAGCCCGGCCCCGTTGAGCCGGGCCAGCCGGTGCAGGCCCAGCAGCAGGCCGATCCCGGCGGCGTCGAACGCCACCACCTGGTCCAGGCGCAGCAGCACCAGGGCGTGGCCGGAGGCCAGCCGGCGGACCACCTGACGCAGCCGGAGGGCCTCCGAGGCCAGCAGCCGGGGGCCCGCGTCGGCCTCCGCCATCAGGACCCGCTCCACGTCGGAGCCGCCCCCTGCTCCGTCCTGCTCCACCTGCCAGGTGTACCCCGGGGCGGCCGCGGCCACACCCGGGACGGCTCAGACGGCGACGGTGTCCATCGCCTGGGCCAGCAGAGCCACGGAGCGGAGCCGGCCCTCGGTGGTGGTCGGCTGGTGGGCGACGATCAGCTCGTCGGCGTCGGCGTGGGTGACGAACCCGTCGAGGTAGTCGCCGACCTCGCGCGGCGTCCCGACCGCGGCGTAGCTGAACATCTGGTCGACCTGACGGCCTCCCGGGCTGTCGAGCATCGCGTCGGCCTCGGCGTCGGAGAGCTCACGCCCCCGGCCCAGCAGGGCCTGCACGCGCATCCGCCGGGCGGCCTGGCGGTGCTCGGCCGCCGCCTCCGGGGTGTCGGCCGCGATGACGTTGACCGCGGCGATGACGTGCGGGGCGTCCAGCTGCTCCGACGGGCGGAACTCGCGGCGGTAGGACGCGACGGCGTCGGTGAGCATCGCCGGGGCGAAGTGCGAGGCGAACGCGAAGGGCAGGCCCAGGGCGGCGGCCAGCGAGGCCCCGAACATGGACGAGCCGAGGATGTACAGCGGGACGTGCGTGCCCTTGCCCGGTACGGCGTCGACCCCGGGGACCCGGGTCTGCCCGGCCAGGTACGCCTGCAGCTCGAGGACGTCCTGCGGGAACGCGTTCGACGACGACGGGTCGCGGCGCAGCGCGTACATCGTGTTCTGGTCCGAACCGGGCGCCCGCCCCAGCCCCAGGTCGATCCGGCCGGGGTACATGGCCTCCAGCGTGCCGAACTGCTCGGCGATCGTCAGCGGGGCGTGGTTGGGCAGCATGACCCCGCCGGCCCCGAGGCGGATCTCGCGGGTGTGCGCGCCGACGTGGGCGATGAGGACGCTGGTCGCGGAGCTGGCGATGCTGGGCATGTTGTGGTGCTCGGCGTACCAGACCCGTCGGTAGCCGTGCTCCTCGGCGGCCTGCGCGAGCGCCACGCTGGCCGCGATGCTGTCGGTGGGCGTCTGCCCCCGGCCGATGGGGGCGAGGTCGAGCACGGAGATCGGGAGTCGCATCGGAGCCCTTCTGGGTGACGGCGGCCGGTTCGACCGCACTCACTCCCAGCCGTCTGCGCGTCGCGTCTATTCCGAACCGGGTGCGACCAGCCCCGCCGGTCAGAGCAGGATCGTCTCGCCGCGGTCGACGGGGCGCACCCGGTCCGCGATCCCGGCCCGCTGCGCCTCGACCAGGAAGTCCTCCCGCGAGGAGGTGAACACGTCGTAGTCGTCGAAGTGGACGGGTACGACCCTCTTGGCGCCGACCAACCGGGCGGCCTCGACGCCCTGCTCGGCGTCCATGGTGACGAGCAGCCCGAGGACGCGGGTGCCCCGAGGTGGAGGACGCCGACGTCCAGGTCGGGCCACCGAAGGGGTACCTCGTGCAGCGCGTCGTGCACGAGGGTGTCCCCGCTGATGCACAGCGTCCGGACCTCGCCCTGCGGCGTCGACCCCTCCAGCACGCTGCCGATGACGTCCGGCAGGACGAGGTCCAGGGGCGGCAGGTCGGGCACGTCCATGGCCGGGTCCGTGAGCCGGGTGGTGCTCATCCCGAAACCGAGGTCGACCGAGGCGTGCCGGTGCACGAAGGTCGGGTCGGCGAGGACGGTGAACCCGCCGACGCGGAGCAGCATCGTGGCGTTGCCGATCAACAGCAACGAGTCCGGTTCGACGGCGGAAGTCGGTCCGCCCGGCCCCACCCCTCAGGCGGTCGCGGTCCCGGGCCGACTCGTCGGGCGGTAGGTCAGGTGCCGCAGGAGCCGCTCGAACGGGCCCCGCATCCCCGCCCTCGCCATCAGGACGGCCATGGCCACGGTCGCCAGCCACGTCAGCACCGCGACCACGGCCACGCTCGCGACCCCCAGGTCGTCGCCCAGACCCCCGCCGTAGGAGGCCAGCAGGGCGACGAACACGACCGACTGGGCCAAGTAGCAGGTCAGGGAGCGCTGCCCGGTGGCGACCAGGGCCCCCACCACCGGGCCCCGGCGGTCGGGAACCGCCACCGCGACCAAACCCGCCACGCAGGCGTAGCCGACGCCTCCGGCGTACCCGCTGACCGCGTGCAGCACGGCGGCGGCCAGTACGACCGCGACGGGCGGGTCCGTCCAGACCTGTGCCGCCATCAGGGCCAGCGGCTGCGCCCTCAGGGCCGCCAGCCCGAGCCCGACCACCGCGCCCACCCGCAGCAGGCGCCGGTGACGGGCGGGTTCGCCCAGCAACCGGCGACGCGCACCCCAGGCCCCGGCGAGCACCGCCCCCGCCACGCTCAGGACCATGAACAGGGTGAGCATGACCCACTCCCCGGCCCGGAAACCGGCGGCCCACAGCGGGTCGGTCGTTCCGTAGGACCAGAACGCCGCGGTCGCCCCGGCCGGGGTCATGACGTGCCCGACGCCCAGCAGCGCCAGCGGGACGAGCCCGACCGCGGCCCCGACGAGCAGCCGACGGTCCGACGCGGTGACGGCCATGCCCGCGAGGACGAGACCCAGCAGCCCGTAGGCACCCAGGATGTCGCCGGAGAAGAGCAGCAGCGCGTGCAGCAGCCCGAAGAGCAGCAGCCACCGGGAACGCCGTCGCAGCAGGGCCTTCGTGGCCGAGACCGACGACCCCGCCCGCTCCTGCCGCTGGGCCAGCTGCACCATCCCGTAGCCGAACAGCAGGCCGAACAGCGGGTACGCCCGACCGTCCACGAAGGTCATGAGCAGCCAGGTGACCGCGCGGTCGGCGGAGCTCCCCTCCAGCGGGTAGCTGCGGACCCCGATCTCGTGACCGTGCAGGAAGAAGTGCGCGTTGGCCAGGGCGATGAGCAGGAGCATCGACCCGCGGGCCAGGTCCGGGGCCAGGACCCGGTCCGCGAGCGCGGTCGAGGTGACACGGTCGGCCGCCTGCTGCTGGGTCACGGTCATCTCCCTGGGTGTCGGCAGGCCCTCCCCGGACGGGCCTCCGAGTGAGTCAACACGGGGCCGGGGTGCCGGGGGAACCCGTTTCTCGCGGTGACGCCCGGTCAGCGGCCGGTGCGCGACGCCCCCGCGACGGCCGCGTCCATGCCCTGCCGCAGCACCGTGGTGTCGGTGGCCGTGGTCACCATGCCGACCCCGCGCCCGGCCCAGTGGGCGGCCATCTCGGGGTCGGAGCAGTGCAGGCCTGCGACCGTCCCGGCGGCCCGGCAGGCGTCGACCACCCGTTGCAGCAGGGCGTCGACCTCGGTCGAGTCCCGGTACGTGGCCCGCCCGTGGCCGCAGCCCAGCGCCAGGTCGTTGGGTCCGACGTAGACGGCGTCGACACCCGGCACGGCGGCGATCTCGGCCACGGCGTCGACCCCGGCCCGGGTCTCGACCATGACGACGCACAGCACGCCGGCGTCCTGCTCGGCCGGTGGCAGCGCCCCGTCGGACCGGACGTCACCCCACATCGGCCCCCAGCTGCGGTCCCCCGACGGCGGGAACGAGCAGGCCCGCACGGCGCGCAGGGCGTCCTCGGCGCTGTCGACCAACGGCACGACGACCCCGGCGGCGCCGCAGTCCAGGGCTCGCATCAGGTGCACCGGTTCGTTCCAGGGCACCCGGACCAGCGGGGCCCGGCCCGCGGCCCGCATGGCCTGGCAGAGGGACGGCAGGTCGGCCCAGGTCGCCGCGCCGTGCTGCAGGTCGAGCACGACGTAGTCCGCGTCGCAGGCCCCGAGCAGCTCGGCCACGACCGGGTCGGCCAGCATGCTCCACACCCCCACGGCCGGCCGGCCCTGCGCCCACGCCTCCCGGAGCCGCCCGCTGCTGCGGGCGACGGTGCCGCTGGTGCCGCTGGTGCCGCTGGTGCCGCTGCTGCCGCTGGTGCCGCTCGTGCCGCTGGTCATCTGCGCTCCTGGTCTCGGGCCGGCGACGGTTCGTCGGACGACGGTTCGCCGGACGGTCTGTCTAGCACCGGCCGCCCGGCCCGGATCGGGAGGTGCTGCCCGCCTAGCATCGACCCCGGACCACGCGGTGGTGCCTGCTGAGGAAGTCGGTCCGGGGAGGGCGATGCGCGCGTTCGTGGTGACCGCCCCCGGCGAGGCCGGCGTCCAGGAGGTGCCCGATCCGGTGGCCGGACCCGGTGAGGTCGTCGTCGACGTCACCCGGGTGGGCGTGTGCGGCACCGACGTGGAGTTCTTCACCGGCGAGATGGCGTACCTGGCCTCCGGGCAGGCCCGCTACCCCATCCGGCTGGGGCACGAGTGGTGCGGCGTGGTCACCGAGGTCGGCGAGGGGGTCGACCCGGCCTGGCTCGGTCGACGCGTCACGGGCGACACGATGCTCGGCTGCGGCCGCTGCCACCGCTGCACGTCAGGACGCCAGCACGTCTGCGCCCGACGCGAGGAGGTCGGCATCCGCAACGGCCGCCCGGGGGCCCTCGCCGAACGGCTGGCCGTCCCGGCGACGTCGTTGCAACCGTTGCCCGACACCGTCGACGACGTGGCGGGGGCGTTGGTCGAGCCCGGGGCGAACGCCGTCCGGGCCGTGCGCGGGGCGGCGCTGCGACCGGGCGGACGCCTGCTGGTGGTCGGCCCGGGCACCATCGGCCTGCTGGTCGCCCTGGTGGCCCGGGCCGAGGGGGCGGACGTGCGGCTGCTCGGGCTGGACGAGCCGTCGCTGGCCTTCGCCCGTTCGCTGGGCTTCGAGACGTCGGGCTCGCGCACGGAGGTCCTCGGACCGGGCCGGCGGGGCGTCGGTCCGGACGCGCTCGGGACGGGCCACGACGCCGGCGTCGCTGCGGGCTTCGACGCGGTGGTCGACGCCTCCACCGGGCCCGACGTACCCGCCTGGGCGGTCGACGTGGTGGAGCCGGGCGGTCGCGTCGTCCTGGTCGGGATCGCCACCGCGCCGAGCCTGCTCGACACCCGGTCACTGCTGCTGGCCGACGTGACGGCGGTGGGCGTGCTCAGCGGCTCGGGCGGGCTGGCCGACGCCGTGGCCCACTACGCCTCGGGGGCGGTCGACCCGCGCCCGCTGGTCTCGGCCACGGTGGGCCTCGACGACGTGGCCGACGTCCTCGCCGGGCGCCGCCCCGCCGGCGCGGGCCCGGGCCCCAAGGTGCACGTCGACCCCCGGCGCTGAGCCGGCGGGGCTACGGCTCGAGCAGGCCGGCGATGTCCTCGCCGGTCAGGGCCCCGCCCAGGGCGCCGCCGTCGTCCATCACCGAGCTGAACAGCTCGAGCTTGCGTTCCTTGAGCTGCATCACCTTGTCCTCGATGGTGTCGGTGGCCACGAGCCGGTAGACCATCACCGTCTTGCCCTGACCGATGCGGTGGGTGCGGTCGACGGCCTGCGCCTCGACGGCCGGGTTCCACCACGGGTCGAGGATGAAGCAGTAGTCGGCCTCGGTCAGGTTGAGCCCGACGCCGCCGGCCTTGAGGCTGATGAGGAAGACGGGGTTGTCGCCGGCCCGGAACTCCTCCAGCCGGCGCGACCGGTCACGGGTGCTGCCGTCCAGGTAGGAGTAGGCGATGCCGTCGGCGTCCAGGCGGGCGCGCACCGAGGCCAGGAACCCGGTGAACTGGCTGAACACCAGCGCCCGGTGCCCCTCCTCGATCACCTCGTGCAGCCGCTCGGACAGCACGTCCACCTTGCTGGCCGCCACGCCGGCGCAGGTGTCGTCGACCAGGGCCGGGTCCAGGCAGAGCCGACGCAGCAGGGTGATGGAGCGCAGGATGGCGAACCGGTTGCGGTCCGGCTCGTCGATCAGGCGCAGCACCTTCTGCCGCTCCCGCTGCAGGTGGGTCTGGTAGATCCGGCGGTGCCGGGCGTTGAGGGTGACCTCGAGGACCTGCTCGACCTTGGGCGGCAGCTCCGTGGCGACCTGCTCCTTGGTCCGCCGGCGCATCAGCGGACGGACCCGACGACGCAGCCGCGCCAGGGCCTCGGGGTCACCCTTGCTGATCGGGGTGGCGTACTGCTGGGCGAACCGCTTGGGGTTGGGGTACAGCCCGGGCGCCACGATCGACAGCAGCGACCAGAGCTCCATCAGGTTGTTCTCCAGCGGGGTGCCGGTGATGGCCAGCTTGAACGGCGCCCGCAGCCGCCGGGCGCAGACGTGGGTCCGGCCCTGGTGGTTCTTGACGAACTGCGCCTCGTCCAGCAGCAGGCCTGCCCAGTCGAGCGCCTCGTAGGAGTCGTTGTCGAGGCGGAACAGCGCGTAGGAGGTGACGACGACGTGGGCGCCGTCGGCGAGCTCGGTCAGCGGCACCCCGGACTTGGCGGTGGTCCGGGTGACCTCGCGGACGACCAGTCCCGGCGCGAACCGGGCGGCCTCGTGCACCCAGTTGGGCACGACCGACGTGGGGGCCACGACCAGGAACGGCGAACGCTCCCCCCGCTCGACGGCCCGCAGCACCATGGCCAGCGCCTGCACGGTCTTGCCCAGGCCCATGTCGTCGGCCAGCACCCCGCCCAGCTCGTGCTCCTGCAGGAACGCCAGCCACTGGAACCCCTCGACCTGGTAGGGCCGCAGCGTGGCGTCCAGCCCGTCGGGGACGTCGACCTCGGGGACCGCGGCGACGTCGAGCAGGCCCTGCACCGCGCGGGTCCACCGCTCGCTCTGCTCCTGCACGACCCCCAGGTGGGTGAGCTCGTCCCACAGGTCGGCCTGGTAGGCGCTGATCCGCAGCCCACCGGTGTCCTTGTCCTGCAGACCGCGGGCCTCGTCGATCAGCACGCGCAGCTGCTCGAGCTCGGGCCGGTCGATGCTGAACCAGGTCCCGCTGTCCAGGACAAGGTGGGTCTCGCCGTTGGCGAGGGCGACGAAGAGCGGCTCGAACGGGATGTCCTCGCCGTCCACGGACACCGTGACGCCCAGGTCGAACCAGTCGCGCTCGCCGGACTCGGTCGTCCGGAGCTCGATCACCGGGGAGACCTCGGTGAAGCGGTAGTCCGTCGGCGTCCCGGACACCTCCAGCGCCAGCTCGCCGGCCGCCTCACCGTCCCGCAGCACCGGCAGGACGTCGTTGGTGAAGGCGACGGTGTCCAGGCCGGCCAGGGTGAGCCGCGGCACCAGCAGCCGGTCCCCGCCGACCTCGGTCCACAGCTGGGGCAGCGGGGCCCGGTCGATCGCGTCGAGGCGGTCGGGGAACGTCAGGGACCGGAGGACCTCGCTCTCGCCGACGCGGTCGCGGACCGGTCCGGTGGTGGCGTCCGCCCCCAGCGGGATGCGCACGGCCTCCTCACCCACCCGGTAGTCGAACTGCCAGGACAGCGCGAGGCGGTGCCCGTCCAGGTAGGTCAGCGCCAGCACGAGCGTGGGCGGCTGCACCTGCGGCAGCGGGACGGAGTCGTCCGAGGAGGTGACCGGGAGCACCTGCCGCAGGCCGGGGTAGTACTCGCGCAGGAACCGGGGCAGGTCGTCGGCGGGGATGTCGAGGCGGTGCCCCTCGTGCAGCATCTGCGACAGCTGCGGGGTGGCCGGGGCGTCGAGACCGACCAGCAGCAGCCCCCCGGCGGGCAGCAGGCTGTCCACCAGCAGCGACCCGGCCCCGGTGCCCGGGCGACGCCCCGCCTCGACGACGAAGCCGTGCGCCGGTGAGCCGACGACGCACACCGCGTCGGCGGTGAACCGGTCGCCGGCCAGCGTCAGCACGGCCTCGAGGGTGGCGTCGCCGTCCGGGGTGTCCCGGCGCAGGTCCACCGACGCGGCCCCCGGCGCGTCGGCCACCACGACGTCGCCGTCGCCGTCCGTGGTGAGCAGCTGCACGCCGGCGTCGAGCAGGCGCAGCAGCACCTGCCACACCGACGGCCCCACCTCGTCCAGGTGCACCGTCGGCTCACCGCTGACGCCGTAGCGGCTGCGGGCCCGGGCCTGGTGCAGCCCGAACAGCTCCAGCAGCGCCTCGCGGTGCCGCGGGTCCGGCACGGGACGGCCGTAGGCGGAGAACCCGTGCTCGAGCTCGCGCCAGGACGCACCGCCGCGCACCCAGGCTCCGCGCAGGCCCTGCACGACGGGGCGCAGCAGCACCCGCCGCCGCGGCGGCGCAGGCGCGTCGGGCGAGCGACCGAGCACCCGAAGGCCCGGGGCGGGGTCGACGACCTTCAGCTGCAGCGCCAGCGGCGCCCCCTGGGGCTCGGCCTCGGGCTCGGCGACGGAGCGGACCAGCCGCCCGATCCGGTCCTCCCAGCCGGGCCCCGCCGGCTGCTCGCGCGACGCCGAGCCGGGTGACACGGCCCGGGCCGCGATGAGGACCGCGACGGCGTGCTTGCAGTCGCTGCCGATCGGGCAGGAGCACCGGCCGGTCCAGGGGCGTCGCGCCGTGGGGGCCTTGGCGGGGGTGACGAGCGTGGAGTACGTCCCGCGCCCGCTGCCGCGGACCTCGCCGAGCAGCGCTCCCCCGCCGGTGCCGCTGACCCGTTGGACGCGCCCCTCGCGGGCGTAGGCCTCGCCGCGGTCGAAGGTCGCCTCGCCGACGACGGCACGGATGGCGTCGTCGTCGATCGCCTCCGTCCAGTGCACCGTCACGGGGGCAAGGCTACGGACCGCCGGGGTCACGGCGGTCCGCACCCGTGGTCGGGCGTCCCGGGCTCAGGCGGCCGCGGGGAGGCGCTCGCGCACGACCGCCGTCACGGAGGGGCCCGCCGGGGAGCCCTTGCGGGAGCGCAGCAGCGCCCCGACGCGACGGCGGACGCCCGTGGCAGCACCCCGCGCGAGCATGGCCGCGGTCTGCGCGGCGCTCGTGTCGTCGGGCAGGGACAGCTTGATGACCTGCCGCCACGCGCTGGCGACCTGCTGCGGCAGCGTCCCCGTCGTGTAGCTGATGCCGTAGCGGGAGCAGATGTCCTGGATCCGGGGGGCGATCTGGGCGTAGCGGTTGCTGGGCATGTCCGGGAACAGGTGGTGCTCGATCTGGTGGCTGAGGTTGCCGGTCATCACGTGCATGGCCTTGCTGCCGCGGATGTTGGCCGAGCCCATCATCTGGCGCAGGTACCACTCGCCGCGGGTCTCGCCCTCGATGGACTCCTTGGCGAACGTCTCGACGCCCTCGGGGAAGTGGCCGCACATGATGACGGAGTGGGTCCAGACGTTGCGGACCAGGTTGGCCACCATGTTGGCGCCCAGGGTGTGCAGGAACGACGGCCCGGACAGCGCCGGGTGGACCAGGTAGTCCTTGGTCATCTGGCGGCGGATCTTGGTGAGCACCTTGCGGACGTCGGCCTTGAACTCCGGGTCGTCGAGCCCACCCTCGCGGATCTTCTTGCCCAGCTCCAGGTCGTAGGACGCGATCCCGTACTCGAAGAAGCAGGCGTTCAGGAAGTTCCAGAACGGCTGCAGGACGTAGGCGGGGTACCAGCGCTGCTCCTCGTCGACGCGCATGATCCCGTAGCCCAGGTCGTTGTCGCGGCCCAGCACGTTGGTGAAGGTGTGGTGCAGCTCGTTGTGGCTGTGCTTCCACAGCTCCGACGGCGACGCGTGGTCCCACTCGTAGGCGGTGGAGTGGATCTTGGGGTCACGCATCCAGTCCCACTGCCCGTGCATGATGTTGTGGCCGATCTCCATGTTCTCGAGGATCTTGGCCACGCTCAGCCCGGCCGTGCCCACGAACCAGGCCGGCGGGAACAGCGAGAACAGCAGCACGGCGCGGCTGCTCAGCTCGAGACTGCGCTGCACCTTGATCACGCGGCGGATGTAGGCCGCGTCGTGGGAGTCACGGGAGTCGAAGACCTCCTTGCGCAGCGCGTCGAGCTCGCGGCCGAGGGCCTCGACCTGCTCGGCGTCCAGGTGCGCGGTCGGGTCGGGCTTGCCGGAGCGCTTGGGGGTGAGCGTGCGCTCGGTGGTCACGGTGGACAGCCGGGTGCTGGTGGCCATGGGGACTCCTCGGGTCTGTGGGCGGTGCGTCGTACTCGTCGCTCGGGCGGGGTGGGGCTGTCGACCGTGGGTCTACAGGTCGATCTCGCAGGGTCCGGCCGCAGCCGAGACGCAGGTCTGGATCCGGATGCCGTCCTCGGGGACGGCGGTCGTCAGGTCGCCGGAGCGCAGGTCGCGGACGCTGCCCTCGCGCAGCCCCACGACGCAGCCGAAGCAGATGCCCATCCGGCAGCCGGACGGCATGAGCACGCCTGCGTCCTCGCCCGCGTCCAGCAGCGTCGTGCCGCCGTCGGCTTCGACCACGGTGCCGCTGGCGGCGAAGGTGACCGTGCCGCCCTCGCCGGTGGCGACGACGGTGGGGCGGAAGCGCTCGGTGTGCATCCGCTCGGGCACCCCGGCGGCGGCCCAGTGGGCCTCGACGTCGTCGAGCATCGCGGTCGGCCCGCAGGCCCAGGTCTGACGGTCGCGCCAGTCCGGGACCAGCGCCGTCAGGTCGGCGACCGACAGCAGCCCGTCGACCGAGGTGTGCCGCTCGACGAGCCGCAGCCGGCCCTCGGCGGCCCAGGCTCGCAGTTCGGCGCCGAACACGACGTCGGCGGAGGTGGGGGCGGAGTGGACCAGGACGACGTCGGACAGCTCGTGCAGGTGGTTGCGCAGCATCCCCATCACGGGCGTGATCCCGGAGCCCGCGGTGACGAGCAACGTCGGGCCGCGGTGCGCACCGAGGGTGAAGTCCCCGGTCGCCTGGTCCAGGTGCAGCAGGGCGCCCGGACGCAGCCGCCGGGCGACGTGGCCGCTGACCACGCCGTCGGGGATGGCCTTGACCGTGACGGCGACCAGGCCGTCGGGGGCGTCGACCAGCGAGGTGAGCGAGTAGGCCCGCCAGCGGCGGACGCCGTCGACGTCGACACCGATGCGGACGTACTGACCGGGCACGTGGCCCGCCCAGTCCTTGCCGGGGCGCAGCACCAGGGTGGTGGCGTCACGCGTCTCGCGGTGCACCTGCACGACCCGGGCCCGCAGCGGGGCGCCGGAGCGCAGCGGCGCGAACAGGTCCAGGTAGTCACCGGGCACCAGCGGGGTGACGGCGGAGGCCGCGATCCGCTGCAGCGCAGGACCGAGGCGGCGTCGACGGCCGCGGCGGGAGCCACCTCCGGCGTCGGCACGGAGGAGGGCGGCGGCGAGAGGCACGGCACGACGTTAACCTACGGAGGCGTAAGTTACGACGCCGTAGGTAGTGCGGTATCCCACAGCGTCTCGGGGTTTAGGTCTGCAGGCACCGTGACCGCGCGCGGGCATGCTGGGGCGGTGACCGACCGTCCCCGACGAACCGGGCCCGACCACGGGCAGCTGCTGGCCGCGGCCGACCGGACCGTCCCCCCGCTCCTGGCGCCCGACCTGAGGGTGCTCTTCTGCGGCATCAACCCCGGCCTGTACACGGCGTGGACCGGGCACCACTTCGCCCGGCCGGGCAACCGGTTCTGGCCGGCCCTTCACCGCTCCGGGTTCACCGACCGGCAGCTGGCGCCCGCGGAGCAGGAGCAGCTGCTGACCCTGGGCCTCGGCATCACCAACGTCGCCGCCCGGGCGTCGGCCCGGGCCGACGAGCTGTCCCGGGACGAGCTGCGTGCGGGGGCGCTGCGCCTGGGGCGGGAGGTCGACACGTACCGGCCGCGGTGGCTCGCGGTGCTCGGCATCACCGCCTACCGGCAGGCGTTCGACCGGCCCAAGGCGGTGCTCGGGCCGCAGGACGACCCGGTGGGCGACGCCCGCGTCTGGGTGCTGCCCAACCCGAGCGGCCTGAACGCGCACCACACCCCGACGTCCCTGGCGGGGCTGTTCGGCGAGCTGCGGACCGCCGTCGAGGCCGACGGTGCCTGAGACCGGCGACTGGTCGCCGTGCCCCCTCGTCGTGGACGTCGCCAACGTCGTCGGGTCGCGTCCGGACGGCTGGTGGCGTGACCGGGCCGGGGCCACGCAGCGGTTGCTGACCCGGGTGGCGGCGGCGGAGCTCGTCGGGATCGACCCGGTCGTCGCGGTCGTCGAGGGCCGGGCCCGCGCGGTGCCGGACGTGCCGGGTCTGCAGGTGGTGCGGGCAGCCGGGTCCGGCGACGACGAGGTGGTCGCCCAGGTCGAGCGCCTCGGCACCGGGTGCACGGTGGTGACCGCCGACCGCGGTCTGCTCGCGCGGCTGCCGAGCGGGACCCGCGCCCGGGGACCCGGCTGGCTCCTGGACCGGATCGGGCAGGAGTGAGCGGGCCCCCGGGTGGGTACGGGACGCAGATGCCCCAGGTCCGCACGACACGACAGCCCGCCCCCGACCGCCACCGGGAGGGTCAGGTCCGCGCTCGGTCACCCTGGTGGCTCCCCCTGTCGTCCGCCGCGGCGGCGGTGGCGGTCGTCGCCGCGGTGTGGCTCCTGGCCCGCGTCGGCGAGGGCGACGTGGGCATGCTGGTCCGCGACCCCAGCACCACCTTCCAGTCGTCCCTGGTCGTCGGGGTCGGGGCGATGCTGAACGCCACCCTCTGGGGCGTCGCCGCAGCGCTCGGCGGCTTCGTCGCCTCGCTGCACCGTCGCTCCCGCCCGGGCCTGCTGCTGTTCACGGGGCTCTCGCTGGCCCTGATGGTCGAGGACATGCTGCAGGTCAAGACCTACGGCGAGCGCCTGGGCGTCCCCGAGCAGCTGTTCCTCCTCGGCTACGGGGTCGGTGGGCTCGCCGTGGCCTGGCTGCTCCGCCCCTCCCGCACCGGCGCGGCCGGGTGGGCGCTGCTGGCCGCCGGGGGCCTGCTGGCGGGCTCTCTCGTGGTGGACCAGCTGCGGGGGGCGGACAGCCCCGGGGCCGTCCTGCTGGAGTTCGCACCGATGCTCGTCGGGACGGCGGTGTGGGTGTGCGTCCCGGTGCTGCTGCACCACCACCTGCGCGAGCGCACCGACTGAGGGGGAACGGCGGGTGTTGCTCCGCAGCGCCTGCTGCAAGGGTGGTGGGGTGCAGGCCGCAGGAGCCGACGCGGTCGCCCTCCGCCTGCCGTTCGACGGGACGTGGCTCACGCAGAACAGCCCGGCGCGCCGGGTGCCCAGCCACGGCACCCACCTGTTCGCGACCACTTACGCCATCGACTTCGTCGCCGTGGACGGTCGGCGACGCAGCGGGTCGACCCGCGACTGGCGGACGTGGCTGGCGACCGAGCCACCCGAACGGTTCGTCGGCTTCGGCGCCCCCGTGCTCGCCCCGGCCGCCGCGACGGTCGTCGACGTCCACGACGGCGAGCCCGATCACGAGGCCCGCCGTTCGCAGGTCGCGCTGGTCCCCTACGCGCTGACGCAGGGGTCCCGGGCCCGAGGTGGGGCGGCGGGCCTCGCGGGCAACCACGTGGTGCTCCGGCTGTACGTCGGCGGCGCGCACGTCCTCCTCGCCCACCTGCGCCGCGGGTCGCTCCGCGTGGCCCCCGGCGACCGGGTGGCGCTCGGGCAGCCGCTCGGCGCCTGCGGGAACTCGGGCAACTCGACCGAGCCGCACGTGCACCTGCAGGCCATGGACGGCCCCGACGGGACGACGGCCCGCGGGCTGCCGGTGGTGTTCCTGGACTACCGGGTGTACCTACGCGGCGGGGAGGCACGGGTCGTGGGTCGGGGCGTGCCCGGCGAGGCCGAGGTGGTCGAGACGATCCGACCCGGCGCCGGGGCCCGCGACTGACCGCTGCTGGCCCCTCCTGCGTGCTCGCCCCGCGCCCGTTACGTCACTATCGTCCCGGCAGCGCCCGTGCCGGGACCGGTGACGGGGCGACCACGCTCGAGGAGGAGCACGCATGGCGTCCACCGTCGAACGCCCCACGCCCGGACCCCCCGTCGAGGGCGCCCCGCCGCCGGAGGCCGCCGAGTGCGGGGCGCTGCCGGTGGAGTCCCCGACCGGGACCGAGAAGGTCCGCACCACCCGGCAGTGGGTCGGCATCCCGCTGGGGCCGGTGCTCGCGGTCCTCGTCCACCTGCTGCTGCCCGGCGACGGCTCGCTGCCCGAGGCGGGCCGGGTCACCGCGGCCGTCGTCACCCTCGTCGCCGTCTGGTGGATGACCGAGGCGCTCCCGCTGCCGGCCACGGCCCTCGTGCCGATCGTCGCGTTCCCGCTGGCGGGCGTGCTGGAGATCGGCGAGGCGACCGCGGCCTACGGCGACGCCAACATCTTCCTGTTCCTGGGCGGGTTCGCCATCGCGCTGGCCATGCAGCGCTGGAACCTGCACCGCCGGATCGCCCTGGTGACGATGCGCGCGTTCGGCACCAAGCCGTCTCGGCTGGTGCTGGGCATCATGGTGGCGACCGCGTTCCTGTCGATGTGGGTCTCCAACACCGCGACCGCGCTGATGATGCTGCCCATCGCGATCAGCGTGCTGGGGCTGGTCACCGGTTCGGGCGACGACGACCGCGACGTCCGACGGTTCGGGACCTGCCTCATGCTGGCCGTGGCGTACTCGGCGTCCATCGGGGGCCTGGGCACCCTGATCGGCAGCCCGCCCAACGTGATCATGGCCGGCGTCATGGAGCAGAGCTACGACGTCGAGGTCAGCTTCGCGGGGTGGATGTCGGTCGGCGTGCCGCTGGCGACGGTGTTCGTGGTCGTGGCCTGGCTGGTGCTGACGAAGCTGATGTTCCGCACCGGCATGACCGAGATCGCCGGCGGACGCGGCGTCATCCGGGACGAGCTGTCGAAGCTGGGGCGGATGTCGCGCGGCGAGATCACCGTGGCCGTCATCTTCGTCGTCACCGCCCTGCTCTGGGTGTTCCGCCAGGTGCTGGCCGACACCGCGTGGCTGGTCGCGGCGTTCCCCTTCGTGGCCCGGCTGTCCGACGCAGGCATCGCCATGGCCGCCGTGGTCGCGCTGTTCCTGGTGCCGGTGAGCCGTCGCCGCGGGGTCGCGGCGCTGGACTGGCCGACCGTGCAGCGCGGGGTGCCGTGGGGCGTGCTGCTGCTGTTCGGCGGCGGGCTGGCCATCGCGGCGGCGATCCAGTCCAGCGGCCTGGACGAGTGGATCGGCACGCAGTTCGAGGGCCTGTCGGTGCTGCCGACGGTGCTCCTGGTCGCCTCGGTCACCCTCGGCGTCCTGCTGCTGACGGAGATCACGTCGAACACCGCCACCGCCGCGACCTTCCTGCCCGTGCTGGCCGGGGTCGCGACCGGCATCGGCGTCGACCCGCTGCTGCTGCTCGTCCCCGCCGCCATGGCCGCGACCTGCGCGTTCATGCTGCCGGTCGGCACCCCGCCCAACGCGATCGTGTTCGGCACGGGACGGGTGACCATCGGGGAGATGATGCGGGCCGGGGTGGTGCTCAACGTGCTGGGCGTGCTGCTCATCACCGCCGCGGTGTACCTGCTCGGGCCGTGGGTGCTGGGGGTCGCCTTCTGACCGCGTCTCCTCGGTGACGACCGCGGACCACCGGACGGGGTCGGCCCGCCCGGTCGAGCAGCCTCAGGAGTCCCGGTAGCGGCGCGCCCCGGCGGCCTTCACGGCCGGCTCCTGCGCCGTCACCGGCCGGGGCCCCTGGGACCAGTCCGTCGGGTCGGCGGCGTAGACCGAGGCGTAGGCCGCGGTGTCGCGCTGGGTGCGCCAGCCCTCGGCCAGCGGGCCCAGGTCGAGGTCGTCGTCGACTCGTCGTCCAGCTGGGCCACGTGACCGTCGCGCTCAGGGCAGGACGCGCGCGTCGCACTCCATGAGCTCGGCGCAGATGGCCCCCAACCGCGTGACGAACCCGACGCCGTCGGCCTCCAGGGCTCCTGCGCTGATGCCGAGCACCCGACCGCTGCGGTCCAGCATCGGCCCACCCTCGTTGCCCGGGTTGATCGCCGCATCGGTCTGCACCAGGCCGTCCAGCACGTTCGTGACCCGACCGGCGGTGACGGTGCTCTCGATCCCCAGGGCACTGCCGATCACGACGACGTCGTCGCCGACGAAAGGGGCACCCAGCCCGTCGGGCAGCGCCGGGAGCTGTTCCTCGACCATGACCAGCGCGAGCGCGTTGGTCTCGTCCCAGGACCACAGCTCACCGGTTAGCGACCGGCCGGCCTGCTCCACGGCGAACCCGGGCCCGTCGTCGTAGGTGCAGGCGTCGACCACCGCCAGGCTCGTGAGGACGACGCTGGCGTGACCGGGGGCGGGCACCACGTCGGTGACGAAGCCCGAGCCCACGACGTCGCCGCAGGTGACCCGGACGACGGAGGGCATGGCGTCGGCCGCGAGGGCCGCCGCGTCGAAGGTGGACTGCTCGGCGGACGCCTGCGCGGACCGGACCTGGAACCCGGCCCGGTCCACCTGGGCGAAGCGGCTGTCGAGGTCGTCCAGCGCCGTCTCCCGCGTCGTCGAACCCTGCTCGTGCGCGCCGACCCGCCCCTGCAGGTCCTCCACGTCAGCCGCGACGGCGCGCGACCCGTCCCACAGCCACGCGGTCGCCGCGATCAGGAGGGCGGCGGCGAGGGTGCCCGCGGACGCCGCCACGGGACGGACCCCGGTCACACGGTCCACCCGCAGCCGTCGGGGAACAGCTGTTCGCAGGCGGCCTCGAGCCGCACGGCGAAGTTGAGCCCCGTGCCGCCGACGACGAAGGTGTTCACGCCCAGGACGCGACCCTCCCGGTCCAGCAGCGGTCCTCCCGAGTTGCCTGGGTTCACCGCGGCGTCGGTCTGGTAGGTGAGGTCGTCGACGTTGCTCACGATGCCCGAGGTCACGGTCCCCTCCAGGCCGTACGGGGAGCCGATCGCGACGACGGGGTCCCCGACCTCGGCGGCCTCCGCGGCCTGCTCGAGCGGGGGTAGCGCCTCGGTCACGTACACCAGCGCGAGGTCGTTGTCCTCGTCCGTCGGACCGGCCGCGGCACCGAACTCGTCGTCCCTCCGACCGGCGGCGAGCTCGCTGTCGCCGTCGGTGCACGCCTGCACCACGTGGTGGTTGGTCAGCACGGCCGAGGCGTAGCCGTCGGGGACGTCGGCCTCGACGGCGAAGCCCGACCCGAGCGAGTCACCGCACAGCACCGTGACGACGGAGTCCTCCGCCACGGCGACCACGAGGGCGACGTCCAGCCCGGCGGTCAGGGACTCGTCCTGCTCACCCAGCAGGACCTGCAGCTCGGTGTCGACCTCGGCCAGCCTGCTGCCCGCCGCGCCCAGCCGCTCGTCCGCCCCCGAGGCCACCTCCTCCGCCGCGCCGACCCGGGACTCGAGCGCCTGGAGCGCGGCCTGCGTACGGGTCAGCTGCTGGTGCACCAGGACCAGTCCCGCGGCCGCGGCGAGCAGGGCGACGGCCATTACGCCCGCCACCCAGGCAGCAGGTCGACGCCGGGCACCGGGGGCAGCGGTGACCTCGGGGACCGGCGCGACGTCACCCGTGGCGTCGGGGACCGGAGGGGTGGCAGGACCGCGGGGGTCCTGCGGTTCGGTGGGGCGGCCGGCGGAGGAACCGTCGGCGGTCCGGGTGGTGTCGGTCATGTGTCCCCCCTCGGGACACGACCTCCGCGCCCGCAGCGATGCTAGGTCGCCGCTCCGCAGGTCCGGAGGGGTTTCGGCCTCACTCCCGGCACGATCACCCGGGCAGCGCGAAGTGCACCGCCGGACCGAGCGACGCGGGCGGCACCAGCGGCAGCTTGGTGGGGTCGTCGGTGGCGAACGAACCGGGCACGTAGCTGTTGGCCGGCCAGCGATCCATCGAGAGCAACCCCATGTGCTGGTAGCTCGCGGCGACGAGCTGAGAGCAGAAGAACGTACCCGTGTACAGCGTGCCGCCGCCCAGGCCGGCGGCGTAGTTGGCCGGGAACGCGGTGTTCAGCGGGGTGGGGAACGGCAGCCCGTCCACCCGGTCGACGAAGATCCGCAGGGCGGCCGTCTGCGCGTCACTGACCCCCGGCGACAGGTGACGCACCCAGGCCGTGCCCAGCTCGGGCCCGGAGTAGAACGACAGGACGGCGTCCATCGGGGCGATCCGGCAGCCGTCGTGCCCGCCGGACTGCGGGTAGGCCCGGTTGCCGGGGTTCGCGGCCCACGGGTCGGGGAAACCGGGGTTGTCGGGCCCGGGCGGGCCGGGTGCGTCCCACAGGAACAGGTCGTCGCCGTCGCGGACCACCATCCCGACGTGGGAGTAGGGGGCGAGCCCCTGCACCTCGTCGAGGGTCTGGATCATGAAGTCCAGCGTGCTGCCACCCGCGAACAGCAGCACGTCGCCGGTCTGCAGCGTGCCCCTCACGTCGGCGTAGGGGACGGGCGGGACGGTCGGGTCCAGCAGGGTGCTCACGCGGTCTCCTTCGTGACGGCGGGCGCGGCGACGGTCGTCGCCCCGCGGAAACCCGCGAGCTCGAGCCCGCGGAGCAGCTGCTCGACCATCTCGGGGCGACCGCTGGCGCTCACCCGGCGCAGCGTCTCCGCGGTCAGCCGCGGCGCCAGGCGTTCCAGCGCACGGGCGGCGGTGCGGGCGCGGTCCAGGTCACCGAGCAGCGCCGACGTGGACGCCACGGTCGTCAGGGCCGGGGCGAAGCCGGGGGTCACGACCAGGGCCCGTTCGCAGACCGCCCGGGCCTCCGCGAGGCGCCCGGCGTGGAAGTGGACCACGCCGAGCCCGCTCAGCAGCGCGGCCAGCTGCGGGTCCTCGGGGCTGAGCCGGATGGCGTGCTCGACCTCGGCGGCGCCGGCCTCGTGGTCGCCGCCGACGGCCAGGAACTGGCCCAGCAGGGAGCGGGCCACGGGCAGGCTCGGGTTGAGCTCCACGGCCCGGCGGAACGACGCGACGGCGTCACCGAGACGGCCGGCCACCGACGCGACCAGCCCCCGGTACAGGTGCCCGCCGGCCTCCCGCGGGTCGCACTCCACGGCCCGGTCGGCGTGCACGGCCAGCTGCGCGACGGTGGCCTCGACGTCGTCGGTCCAGGAGTGGGTGAGCGACAGGTAGTGCGCGTGGGCCAGCAGCCCGTGGGCGAAGCCCGAGGAGGGGTCCTGGTCGACGGCCCGCTGGAGCAGCTCACGGGCCCGCGCGTTGTCCTCGGCGCCGGGGCGGTGCAGGTGCCACAGCCCCCGCAGCGCGTAGTCCCAGGCGTCCAGGTCGGCCGGGGCCCGGCGCAACGCGCGGACCGACTCCGCGCGCAGCAGCTCCGGGCGCAGCGCGACGGCGATGGCCTCGGCGACCTCGGCCTGGGCGTCGAACACGTCCGCCACCGCGGTGTCCCACCGGTCGGCCCAGACCTGCACGCCGTCGTCGACGTCGACGAGCCGGGCCGTGATCCGCACCCGGTCCCCGGCCCGTCGCACGCTGCCGACGACGACGTAGCGGGCGCCCAGGGCGGTGCCGGCCTGCTGGGTGTCGTAGCCGGACCCGCGCAGCGCGAACGACGAGCTGCGTGAGATCACCGGGAAGTGGCGTGCGGCGGCCAACGAGGTGAGCAGCTCCTCGACCAGCCCGTCGGCGAAGTACTCCTGGGCCGGGGCCTCGCCGAGGTCGTCGAAGGGGAGGACGGCCACGGTCGGTCGCGCGCCCCCGGCGGCCACCGCGGTCCGCACCTGCCCCGGCACGTCCACGAACCAGGCCCGGACGGGGTGCTGGATGTTCTTGACCCGCTGCTCGCCGATGTCCTCCAGCGGCGGGTGGTCCGTCAGCGCCTCCCGCACCGCCTGCGACAGGCAGATCCCGCCGGGACGGGCGAGACGCTCCAGCCGGGCGGCGACGTTGACGCCGTGGCCGTAGACCCGTCGGTCCTGCTCGACGACCTCACCCCGGTCGACCCCGATCCGGAAGTGCATCCGCTGGGCGGCGGGGACGTCGGCGTTGGCCGCGTGCACCTGGGCCTGGAACGACAGCGCCGCGTCCAGCGCGGACTGCGACGTCGCGAACGCGAACAGCAGGTTGTCGCCGGGCGAGTCCACCAGGCGGCCGCCGTGGTCCCGGGCGACCGCCTCGCCCACGCCGCGGAAGGTGGTGATGGCCTGGATGGTCGCGAGGTCGTCGTCGGCGAGCAGCCGGGACCAGCCCGCGACGTCGGCGCTGACCAGCACGGACTCCCGACGCACCACGTCCAGCACCGCCATGCTGCCGTCGCCCTCCTGGTGTGGTCCCTGAGCCGCACCGATGGTGACACGGCGGCTCCCGTCCGTCACGGGCCACGGGGTGTCACCGCGGGCACCCCTCCTGAACCGGGACGTACCGGACGGACGGCGGCTCCGCGGCACCCCCGGGAGTGGGAGCATGTCCGACGCCGGCGGGGGCCCACCCGCCGTGGACGACCCTGGAGACCGACGTGCCGAACCTGAGCCGCACCATCACCACCCTTGCCGTCGGCGTCACCGCCGCCCTCGCGCTGGGCGCCTGCGGTGGCGACGAGGCCGCCACCACCGAGTCGGGCGTCGAGCTGGTGCAGGCCGGGACGCTCGTCACCTGCACCCACCTGCCGTACGAGCCGTTCCAGTTCCAGGAGGCTGGCGAGATCGTCGGCTTCGACGTGGACGTGGTGGACGAGATCGCCGCGGACCTGGGTGTCGAGCAGGAGATCATCGACACCCCGTTCGAGACCATCCAGTCCGGTGAGGACCTGAACGCCGGCAAGTGCGACCTGGCCGCTGCGGGCATGACCATCAACGACGTGCGCGAGGAGAACCTCGACTTCTCCGAGCCGTACTTCGAGGCCACGCAGGCCCTGATCACCCCGGTCGGCTCCGGCTACGACTCGCTGGAGTCCCTCGAGGGGCTGCGGCTGGGCATCCAGTCCGGCACCACGGGCGCGGAGTACGCGCAGGAGAACGCCGCGGGCGCCGAGCTGGTCACCTTCGAGGACCTCGGCCTGCTGCTGACCGCCGTCCAGTCCGGCCAGGTCGACGCGGCCATCAACGACAACTCGGTGCTGCTCGACTTCGTCGTCGACAACGACGACGTCGAGGTCACCGCCGAGTTCGACACCGGCGAGGCGTACGGAATCGGCGTGCGGACCGACAACGCCGCGCTGCTGGAGGCCGTCGACGCCACCCTGGCCCGGATCCAGGAGGACGGCACGTACGACGAGATCTACGAGGAGTGGTTCGGCACCACCCCCACCAGCTGAGCCCGCGCCCCGCCCCACTGCCCACGGAAGGAGCGCGACGGTGAGCGCTGCGGTCGTCGACACACCACGGATGTCCCCGCGTCGGCGCGGCCAGCTGCTGCGGGCGACGCAGTACGTCGTGCTCGTGGTGGTGCTGGTGGCCTTCGCCCTGGTCGCCGACTGGGGGCAGATCCGGCGGGCCTTCTTCGACCCCGAGGTGATCGTCGCGCAGTTCCCGCGCGTCATCACGATCGCACTGGCCAACACGGTGGCCTACACCCTGCTCGGGTTCGCGTTCGGCCTCGTGCTGGGGCTGGTGCTGGCCCTGATGCGGTTGTCGACGGTCGGCCCGTACCGCTGGCTGGCGATCATCTACATCGAGTTCTTCCGCGGGCTGCCGGCCCTGCTCGTGTTCATCGCCATCGGCACCGGCGTCCCGCTCGCGTTCCCGGGGACGTTCCTCAACCGGTACGTCATCGTCATGCTGGCCCTGGGCCTGGTCGGGGCGGCCTACATCGCGGAGACCCTGCGCGCCGGGATCGAGGCCGTCCCCAAGGGGCAGGTCGAGGCGGCCCGCTCGCTGGGCATGTCGTCGGGGCGGGCGATGGTGTCCATCGTCATCCCGCAGGCGTTCCGCATCGTCCTGCCGCCGCTGACCAACGAGTTCATCATGCTGACCAAGGACTCGTCCCTGGCCTACCTGCTGGGCTCGACGCTGGCCCAGCAGGAGCTGGCGCAGTTCGGCCGGCAGGCGCTGACGGAGTACCGCAGCCTGACCCCGGTCCTGGTGGCGGGCAGCGCGTACCTCATCATCACGATCCCGCTGGGGATCCTCGCCCGCCGGCTCGAGGCCAGCACGAAGAAGGCCCGGTGAGCCGCATGAGCACGACGAGCACCACGACCCCCGACGCCGTCGTCACCGTCACCGGGCTGCGCAAGTCCTTCGGCGACCTCGAGGTGCTCAAGGGCATCGACCTGCGCATCGACCGGGGCGAGGTGGTGTGCGTCATCGGCCCGTCGGGGTCCGGCAAGTCCACCGTCCTGCGCTGCCTCAACCTGCTCGAGCAACCCAGCGCGGGACAGGTGCACCTGCTCGGCACCGACGTCACCCACCCCGACTGCGACATCGACCGGGTGCGGCGGCGGGTCGGCATGGTGTTCCAGTCGTTCAACCTGTTCCCCCACCTGAGCGTGCTCGGCAACTGCAGCATCGCCCAGCACAAGGTCCTCAGGCGGTCCAAGGCCGAGGCCGAGCAGGTCTCCCGGCGCAACCTGGACCGGGTGGGGCTGTCGGACAAGGTCGACGCCTACCCGTCGCAGCTGTCCGGCGGCCAGCAGCAGCGGGTGGCGATCGCCCGGGCGCTGAGCATGGACCCCGACCTGATGCTCTTCGACGAGCCGACCTCGGCGCTGGACCCCGAGCTCGTGGGTGACGTGCTGTCGGTGATGCGCGGCCTGGCCGAGGAGGGCATGACGATGGTCGTCGTCACCCACGAGATGGCGTTCGCCCGCGAGGTCGCCGACCGGGTCGTGTTCATGGACGACGGCATGGTCGTCGAGGAGGGCCCGCCGCACGACGTCATCGGCGCGCCGCGCGAGGAGCGGACCAGGTCGTTCCTGCAGCGCGTGCTGGACCCGACGCACGCGCAGCCCGACGCCGGCTGAGGCCTCCTCGCCGCGAGGTATCGACCTCGCCCGCCTGCGCCTCCTGCCCTCGACCGCGCACCGAGGCGCGGCACCCGCGAGGAGACGACCATGGACCAGCCAGGACTGACACCGTTCGCCGAACGAGAGCTCCGGGACTTCGTCGAACGCCGGGACACCCTGCACGTGCTCGAGCCCGACCTGCTGCACCTGCGCTGGTGGCGACCGTGCAAGGTGCGCGTGCTGCTGGTCACCGACGGCGGCCTGGACTTCGGTTCCGGCGGCTTCGGGCTCCGCACGTTCGTGAGCACGCTGCTGAGCGGCACCTACCCGGCGTGGTTCGACGTCACCCTCGCGCACCGCCGGTCCCGCCACGGCGACTCGATGATGGACGGTGACGCCCGAATCGAGCGGCGCATCCCGAACTTCCGCTTCGACGACACCAGCCACTTCGGCACCGACGACTACGACCAGCTGTGGATGTTCGGCATCGAGACCGCACCCGGCATCACCGACGCGGAGGTCCGCGCCGTCGCGGAGTTCATGGACGCCGGCAAGGGCGTCTTCGCGACCGGCGACCACGCGGCCCTGGGGCAGGCCATGGGTGGGCGCGTGCCCCGGGTCCGCTCCATGCGGTTGTGGGACTCCACCCCCGGCGTGGACGAGGTGTCGATGGGCGGGCACCGGCGCAACGACACCAACCGCCGGGGCCACGACGCGCAGTCGACCTTCGACGACCAGTCCGACGACGTGCCCCAGACCATCCGGCCCCGCTGGTACCGGACCCGGGTGGGGGTCTTCGAGGCGGTCTACCCCCACCCGCTGCTGTGCGGCCCCGACGGGGCCATCACGGTGATGCCGGACCACCCGCACGAGGGCGAGTGCCACGCCCCGACCGACACCTCCCAGACGGTGACCGTCGGCGGGGCGTCGTTCGTCGAGTACCCGCCGGGCACCAGCGGCCCCCGGCCCCTCCCCCAGGTCATCGCCACGTCGACCGTGCTGGCCGGCACCACGTCCGGGACCAAGGCCGCGACCGACGGCCACACCTTCGGCGGCATCGCGGCGTACGACGGGCACCTGGCGGGCGTCGGACGCGTGGTCACGGACGCGACGTGGCACCACTTCGTCAACATCAACCTGGTGGGCGAGGCGGGTGCGGTGCCACCCAAGAACCTGGGCTTCCTCGCCACGGCCACCGGTCAGGCCCACCTCGCCCGGATCCAGACGTACTTCCGCAACGTGGCGACGTGGCTCAGCCCGCCCGGTTCGATCCGCTGCATGAACCGGCGCCTGCTGTGGGACCTGGTCTGGCACCACCGCGTCGTGGAGGCGGTCGCGACCGCCGACCAGGTCGCGCTGACCAAGGCCCACCCCGTCCTGCTGTGGCACATCGGTAAGCAGGCGCGTGACGTGCTGGGCCGCCGCACGGGTACCTGTCAGACCGTGCGCCTGGTCCTCGACCTGGTCTACGCCGAGGCCCTACCGAAGCGGTTCCCCGAGATCGACCCGTGGCTGCCCCGGGAGGACGGGCGTCGGCCCGAGCCCGAGCCGGTGCCCTGGTTCGACCCGACGCCCGTGCTCGACCTGGCCCTGGGGGCCGCGGTCACCGCCGTCCACGAGGCGTTCGCCGAGGACGGCCGGGTCGACGAGAAGGACCTCGACGAGCGTCTGGACGAGGTGCTGTCCCGCGGGGTGGCCGTCGGCCTCGACCTGGCCCGTCGGACCGCGCGGGAGTCCGCGGAGCAGCTGGACGTGCTGGTGCGGCGGGTGA
This sequence comes from Aquipuribacter aurantiacus, assembly GCF_051216895.1. Lineage (NCBI taxonomy): Bacteria > Bacillati > Actinomycetota > Actinomycetes > Micrococcales > Intrasporangiaceae > Aquipuribacter > Aquipuribacter aurantiacus. Next base: position 43,050 of record NZ_JBPKAO010000005.1, on the reverse strand, counting down.
CCGAGCGATGACGGTGCGCCCCCGCGGACCGGTGCCCGTCACAGCCAGGCGGGGCGCCAGTCCTCCGCCGGGTCCTCCCCGACCCGGCCGTCCACGGCCTCGCGCAGCAGGTCCGCGTGACCGGTGTGCCGGCCGTACTCCTCGAGCAGGTCGCACAGCAGCCGCCGCAGGCTGACGTGCAGCTCCGGGGCGCCCAGGTGGACGCGCTGACCGAGACCACCGTCGACGACCGCCGCGGCGAACCGCCGCCGGGACCGCGCGACCGCCTCGTCGTACCAGGCGTACAACCGTTCCGGCGGGTCCTCGGCGGCGGTCTCGAAGCTCCTGTCGTGCCCCGCCTCGACGTCGAACGGCTCACCGGGTCGCTCCCCGGCCAGCCGCCACGTCGAGATCTCCTCCTCCACGGCGGCCAGGTGCTTGAGCAGACCACCCAGGGTCAGCGTCGAGGCACCGACCCGGACCGCGAGCCCGGCCGCGTCCAGGCCGTCGGCCTTCCAGCGGAAGGTGGCGCGCTGGCGGTCGAGCGCACCGAGCAGGTGCGCGGCCTCGTCGCCGGCGAGGGGCGGCTCCCACGGCGGACGGTCGTCGGTCTCCGACACGTCTCGACGGTAGCGAAGGAGACCGCGCTGCGGGAGCATCGACCTGGACGCACGTCGCGGGACGGACCCCGGAGGCCAGCCATGAGCGTGATGCGGGCACTGGCGGCGGTCGTGGCGGCGGTCGTCGGGCTCGTGCTGCTGTGGCTGGTGGGCATGCGGGACAAGGACTCGACGGTGGTCCGGGTCCAGCGGAGGATCAACCGGGACCACATGAACGTCCGGGTGCGCGGCACCGCCGGCACCCCCGGGTCGACCACCGCCCTCGTCCGGCACACCGGGCGACGCTCCGGGCGGACCTACGAGACCCCCGTCGACGCGGTCCGCACCTCCGACGGCTTCGTCGTGGCGATGGTCTACGGGCCCGACACGGACTGGGTCCGCAACGTCGTGGCCGGCGGGCCGGCGACGGTGGTCCACGACGGCACGGAGCACCGCGTGCTCACCGCCGCGGTCGCCGACGTCGACGAGGTCGCCGACGCGTTCACCCCCTCGCAGCGGCGGGTCGGTCGGGTGTTCGGCATCCGGCAGGCCCTCGTCGTCCGCACGGCGCGGGCCGGGGGGTGAGCGACGTGCCGACGACGCAGGACCGCGAGCCGGCTCTGCTGCGCCGCATCCGGGAGTCGGTCATCGGCGACGACCAGGTCATGCACGGGCCGTACGGCCCGCGCCGGGTGACGTACGCCGACTACACCGCGAGCGGTCGGGCGCTCACGTTCATCGAGGACTTCGTCCGCCACGAGGTCCTCCCCCGCTACGCCAACACCCACACGGAGTCCAGCGGCACCGGCCTGCAGACGACCCGGTTGCGCGAGGACGCCCGCCGCCTGGTCCGCGACGGCCTCGGCGGCGACGACGACGTCGCGGTCATCTTCTGCGGGTCGGGCACCACCGCCGCGATCGACAAGATGATCGGCCTGCTCGCGCTGCGGGTGCCGGCCGGCCTCGACGACGCGTACGACCTGTCCTCGCACGTGCCGCCCGCCGAGCGCCCGGTGGTCCTCATCGGGCCGTTCGAGCACCACAGCAACGAGCTGGGCTGGCGCGAGAGCATCGCCGACGTCGTGCGCATCCCCGAGGACCGCGACGGGCACGTCGACCTCGTGGCCCTGGAGCGGGCCCTGGCCGTGCACGCCGACCGACCGCTGCGCATCGGCTCGTTCTCGGCGGCGTCCAACGTCACCGGGATCATGACCGACACCCGCGCCGTCACCGACCTGCTGCACCGCCACGGGGCGCTGTCGTTCTGGGACTTCGCCGCCGCCGCACCGTACGTCGACGTGCGGATGGCCGAGGTCGGCATGGACGCCGTCTTCTGCTCGCCCCACAAGTTCGTCGGCGGTCCGGGCACCCCGGGCGTGCTCGCGGTGCGCCGCGACCTGCTGCACAACCGGGTGCCCGTCGTGCCCGGGGGCGGCACGGTCGCCTTCGTCAACGCGGCCGAGCACCGCTACCTCGCCGACCCGGAGCACCGCGAGGAGGGCGGGACGCCGGCCATCGTGGAGTCCATCCGTGCGGGACTGGTGTTCCAGCTCAAGCAGGCCGTCGGGGTCGACGTGATCCGGGACCGGGAGGAGACGCTGCTCCGGCGCGCGGTCGGCCTCTGGCACGAGGTCCCGGAGATCGAGATCCTCGGCAACCTGGACGCGGAGCGGTTGTCGATCGTGTCGTTCGTCGTGCGGCGGCTCGGCCCCGACGGCCGGCCGGGCCGCCACCTGCACCACAACTTCGTCGTGGCCCTGCTCAACGACCTGTTCGGGATCCAGTCCCGTGGCGGCTGCTCGTGCGCCGGCCCGTACGGGCACCGGCTGCTCGGCATCGACCTGGAGCGGTCCCACGCGCTGGACCGCGAGGCCGCGTCGGGCTGCGAGGGGATCAAGCCGGGCTGGGTCCGGGTCAACCTCAACTACTTCCTGTCCGAGGCGGTCGTCGACTACCTGCTGGCCGCCGTGGCGTTCGTCGCCCGCCACGGCTGGCGGCTGCTCGGCGACTACTCCTTCGACCCGGTGACCGGGCTGTGGCGGCACCGGGACGGCCCCGTCGAGCCGCCGCTGCGCCTCGACCAGGTGACCTACGACCCGGACACCGGTGAGATGCGCTACCCCCACCACGACGAGCCGGTGCCCGAGAGCGCCCTGGCCGGGTACCTGCTCGAGGCGGAGCGGCTGGTGGCCGGTCGCGAGGCCCGCGCCGCCGAGGTGCCGCCGACCCCGCGAGCGCCGGGGTCGGCGGGGTCGGTCGGGTCGGCCGTGTCGGAGGACTTCGAACGGCTGCGGTGGTTCGAGCTGCCTGCCGCCTGCCTGGTCGCGCCGGTCCCCCGGGGCTGACCGAAAAACCCCTTTCGCCCCGGACGCCACCCGCGCTAGCGTCGCCGCGGTCGAGGCAGATCCCGGCAGTCGCCGGCCGTGGCCGAGGGGGCCCCATGAGTCGTCGCCGTCCTGTTCCGAGCGTGCTCGTCGCGACGGCGGTGACCGCAACCCTGCTGCTGCCGGGCCCGACCGCCACCGCGCAGCCACCGGTCGCCCCGCCGGCCCCGGAGCCGTCGGCGGGCGCGGCGCCCATCGAGTGGGGCGAGTGCGACATCCCCGACCTCGTGCCCGAGCCCGAACCGGGTGAGGAGCCCGTCGACGTCGTCCCCGAGGGGTACGAGTGCGCTCTGCACCCCGTGCCGCTCGACCACTCCGACCCGAGCGCCGGGACCATCGAGCTGGCGCTGATCAAACGGCCCGCCGACGAGCCCGACGACACGCTCGGCAGCGTCTTCGTCAACCCGGGAGGGCCCAGCGGGTCGGGGTTCGAGTTCGTCCTGTTCGCGGGCGAGGCGATCCTGCCCCCGGCCGTGAACGCCCGCTACGACGTCATCGGCTTCGACCCGCGGGGGATCGCCCGCAGCGCGGGCCTGGACTGCGCCACGGGCCTGGAGGGCCAGTTCGGCTACTACCCGTTCTTCTGGCCGGAGACCCGCGCCGACCTGCGACCGGTGCTCCGCGCCAACGCGCTGGTGGAGCGCGACTGCGACCGCGACGGGGGGCCGGTCCGTGACCACATGTCCACCACGGCCGTCGCCGACGACCTGGACCTGATGCGGCGGGCCCTGGGCGAGGACGAGCTCAACTTCATCGGCTTCAGCTACGGGTCCTACCTGGGGGCCATGTACGCCGCCCGCTACCCCGACCGGGTCGGCGCCCTGGTCGTCGACGCCGTCATCGACCCGGTCGACTGGGCGACGGGTCGGGACGGCGACCGCCGGCCCACCTCGGCGCGGCTGGACAGCGACGTCGGCGCGCAGGCCACGCTGGAGGAGTTCTTCCGGCTCTGCGACGAGGTCGGGACGCAGCGGTGCGCCTTCGCGGGCGACTCGGCCGCGCGCTACGCGGTCCTGCACGACCAGCTGGCCGCCGACCCGCTGGTGATCCCCGACCCGGACTTCGGGGACTTCGTCATCGACGAGCAGCTGCTGGTCGGGTTGAGCCTCGGCCCGCTCTACAACAGCGTGTTCGGGTTCACCGACCTCGGCCTGGTCCTGCAGCTGGTGGAGGACCTGGCGACCGGTGTGCCGCTGGCCGAGGCCGGGACGGCCGGCGACCGGGCCCGGCTGCGGCAGGAGACGGTGCCGGTCCCCGACTACGTGGGCGCCTGGGCGCAGTTCTCCGGGGTCATCTGCGCCGACGGCGTGACGCCGGACCGGATCGGCGCCTGGCAGGCCGCGTCGGACCGTTCGGTCGGCTACTTCGGCCCGTACTGGACCTGGAGCGACGGTGCGTGCGAGGCGTGGCAGGTCCCGCAGGACGACGTGTACCTGGGCCCCTTCGACGCCGAGACGTCCAACCCGGTGCTCATCCTCAACACCCGCTACGACCCCGCCACGGACGTGTCGGGCGCGTTCGCCCTGCGGGACGAGCTGCCCAGCAGCCGGCTGGTGCTCGTGGAGGGCTGGGGGCACACGGCCCTCGGGCTGTCGCTGTGCGCCGACGCGATCACCACGCAGTACTTCCTCACCTCACAGGTCCCGCCCCAGGACGTGGTGTGCGAGCAGGACGCACCGGTCTTCGTCCCGTTCGAGGTGCCCGAGGAGCCCGCCCCGGACGAGCCGGAGCTGGGCGCGCTGCAGGACGAGGCGACGGAGGCCCGCGTCCAGCAGGCCGAGGAGACGCTCGACGACGACGTGGCCGAGCTGGTCCGCCGCCGGGCCCTGGTGCTGGAGCACGTGGGCACCGGGCCCGCGGTCACTCCTCGCCCATGACCAGCCCCTCGATCGTGTGCTTCTGCACGATCGGGACCAGCTCGTCGACCACCCGGGCGTGCAGGTGGCGACGGACCTCGGCGGGCAGGCCGTCGTGGAAGGCCCGCGTCAGCATCATGTCGTGCAGCTCGTCGTGCCCGGCGCCCGGCGCGTCGACCCCGAGGACCAGGACGGGACGGGCGCGCTCGGAGCGGTTGGCCGTGCCGCGGTGCAGGGTCAACGCCGACCGGGCCGACACGTCACCGCGGCGGGGCAGCTTCTGCTGGGCCCGTCCGACCAGGCGGGGCCACTCGCTGCGTGCGGGGAACATGCCGTGCTCGAAGTCGTCCCCCGGCTCCAGGTGGGTGCCCACGGCGACCTCGAACGGCCCCATGTCCGGCGTGGTGTCGACCGCCGTCAGGTTGAACGCCAGCGAGGTGAGCCGGCCCTGCTCGTAGGTCTCCGGCGGGGACGGGAAGTCGCGGTGCCACGGCTGGTCCTTGGCCCCCGCGAACGGGACGTCGAACCCCAGCTCGACGACCCGGTAGTCCGGCCCCAGCACCGCCTCGCAGACCGAGGTCACCCACGGGTGGCTTACGAGGTCGACGAAGCCGTGCAGCTGCTCGGGGTGGATCTCGACGTACCAGCGCTGCGGGCCGCGGCCCACCGCCCCGCCCTCGCGCCCGCGGGCCTCCTCGAACGCGGCCATCACGTCGTCGTGCATCCGATCGGCCCAGGCGGGGTCGAAGGCGCCGCGTCGGGCGGTGATCCCGTCCCGCGCCAGGTCCGCCACGGCCTGGGCCAGCTCCGGGGACGTCGGTGCAGTCATCGTCGACATCGCCGCAGGCTAGGCGTTTCCAACGATTACCACCAGCCTGAACGGTGACGGCTCGCGCCGAGGGGTATCGGGCGCCGTCGGGACGGCTCTTCCTCGGTGTCATCACACAGCGCAGGGACGCGCTGACCCGGGCCCCGCCCGAGCGCGTGGACCGCTCGACCAGGGAGGCGACGACGATGGGAACCACCGACGACGTAGGACGGGACCGGTTCGACGAGCTGAGGCTCTCGGGTCAGGTCATGGGCAAGCTGGCCGACGACCCGAAGGCGTTCGCCGAGGCCGTCGAGGCCTTCCGGGCCCAGGACGCGCAGCGCTTCCAGGGCGTGCTCGAACGCCTCGGCCTGCTGGACCACTGCCGGGTCGTGTGCTCGTACCTGTGCAGCAAGCACTGCGTGTTCGTCTGCCACAAGCTCGCCGGGCGGCAGGAGGGCCGCGCAGAGCTCGACGTCGACGAGTGGCGTCGCTTCGCCCAGCTCACGCAGCGCCTGACCGAGGACGAGAGCCTGCTCAGGCGTCTCGTCGAGGTCGTCGACCGCGAGGACGAGAAGACGTTCCAGGCCGTCCTCACCGAGCTCCAGGCGGTGTCCTTCGCCCACCAGCTGTGCCACTGGCTGTGCGGGGTCCGGTGCCGGCTGGTCTGCCGGGTCCTGTGCCCCCCGCCGCCGCTGGTGACCGCGGTCGGGCTGATCCCCAGCGGTCAGATCGCCTCGACCGGGCTCGCCGCGGGGCCCAGCTTCCCTCCCGGACCGACCCCGGCGGACGTCAAGTCCCCCGGCGGGGTCGGTGACCACCCGTACGGGGGCACGGCGAACATCAAGGGGGTCTTCAACACGACGGGAGCGGTGGAGTACAAGGTCGACGTGACACCGGTGGCCGGGGGTGCGCCGTTCGCGGTGACGACGGCCGTCACCGACTACCGGTTCAACCCGGCGTGGCCGGGACCCGGCGAACCGCTGTACGTCTACTACACGCGGGCGACCACGGCCGACTGGTACTCGATCGCGGCCATGGGACTGCTCGGCACCGACTACCTCACCGACTGGGACACCCGGACCGTGGCCGACGGCGAGTACGACGTCCGGGTGGTGGTGCGGACGGGGTCCGGTGCCGAACGCGTCAGCCCACCGGTGCGCGTCGTGGTCGACAACACCCGACCGAACGGGCCGGGGCCGGGCGGCACACCGGTGATGACCATCCGTCAGGGCGACCGCGAGCTCGACTGCTGCGAGACCGTCACCCGGGACGGCGGGCCCATCGTGGTCCACGTCGAGGGCGAGGACCTGCACTACTCGAGTCTGTCGGTGACCCTGTACGGCGGCTGCAGCGTGAGCAGCGGGATCTACTCGGCGACCTACGACGGGGACCTCGCCGAGCGGGGGGCACCGGCGCCGGGCATCGACATCCCGTGGGACCCGTGGGCCGAGGGCGTGGACCCCTGCTGCTACGTCATCTTCTTCCGGATCCGCGACCGGGCGGTCACGTCCAACTCGTGGTCGGGCGGCAACGTCGTGGCCGAGACCTGGCGGTCGATCACGATCGGCTGACGAGCCGCGGGGGCGCTCACCCGGCCCCGTCCAGGCGGCGCTGCAGGAGCCGCTGCAGGTCGATGGACTCCCCGTCGCGCGCGCCGCGGCCGACGACGAGCGGGGGGTCGCTGGGCTGGACCGTCGCCCCCGTCAGGCGTTCCCGCAGGCCGCCCTGGGCGCGCAGAACGTAGTAGCGGCCCTCCGTGTCCACCGCCACCCGGTCGTCACGGGACAGGTACCAGCCCGTCAGCCCGGTGCGGTAGCGGCGACCGCCCTCGCGGCGGCCGGGGGCGAGCAGCGGTGTGGGCGCCACGCCCCGGCGGCGGGCCTCGACCACGAACGCGTCGACGAGGGCCTGCGCCTGCGCGGTCTCCTTGGCCAGGGCCCGCTCGGCGGCCGCGGCCTGCGCGGCGATGATGCGGGAGCGCTCGTCGGTCCAGTCCTCGGGCACGGCGCCATGGTGCCGCACCACGGGGAACCCGGACCTGGGAACCCCACCCCGAGCACCACCTTCACGAGGATCAGGACGGCGACCAGGGCAGGAACCCGTCCCCGCCGCCCGACCGCCGCGTCGCCGCGTCGGAGGTGCTCGTCGCCACGGCCCGACCGTCCTTCGCGGTCATCGCGCCGGCGCCTGCGCCTCCCGCAGCTGCTGCGCCATCTGCATGACCGGGAGGTACGCCCGTATCGCCGTGATGCCGTTCGGCGACAGGTCGTAGACGACGGCGTAGGGCACCCGGACGCTCGCGCCCGTGGCCGGGACCCCGGCGAACTCGCCGGTGTGGGTACCGACCAGGTCGGCCTCGAGGAGGGCACCACCGTCGCCGACGACGAGGTTCCTCACCTCGGGGTGGGCGTCCAGCGCCTGCGTGTGCAGGGCGACGATGTGGTCGCGCACGGCGTCGCGGCCGCGCAGCTGGTCACCGGTCTCGACCGTCGTCCAGCGCACGTCCTCGGTGAAGTACTGGGCGAAGTCCCCGCCGCTGCGCAGCGCCGCGAGGTAGCCCTCCATCATCCTGCGGTTGTCCTCGGCTCGCACGGATCCCTCCCGGGGCTCGTCCGCCCCCCGACGGCCGAGGGGCCTCGGGACGAGTCTCGTCAGGACCCCACCGGGCTGTCGCGGGACGTTGGTCCCACGCCGAGGGGGTACGGGTACCCGGCGGCGCGCCCCTGGAAGGCGAGGATGCGCTCGTTGCGGATCTCGCCGCCCTCGATCTCGACCGCCCGCGCCAGCGTCGCGTTGTCGGCCCAGGCCGCGGGACCGCGCTGCACGGCGTCGAGGTACGGCAGCAGGGCCTCGCTGATCGTCCAGGTGGCCGACTCCCAGTACAGCGACGGGGTGTGGTCGACGGCGTAGTAGTGCACCCGGTCCCCCACCTCGAACATCGGGTCGGCGAAGGTCGTCGGCCTCGCCCACCCGAAGCCCATCCCCTCGTCGACGGAGACGTCCACGACGACGGTGCCGGGCGCCAGGGAGGCCGGGTCGTCGACGAAGACGAGCGGTGCGTCGGTGTCCTGCAGCATGCAGTTGACGACGACGTCGTGCCCGGCCAGGAACTCGCCGGTGTCCTGCGGGCCCTCCGCGGTGAGGACGCGGGTGCGGCGGGGGTCGGCCTCGAGCCGCTCGAACTGCTGCATCACCGCGCCGGAGAACGGGGCCGCGACCGCGGACCGGTCGCGCTGCGTCAGGACGGTGACGTCGTGGACCCCCATCGCGTTCAGCGCGCGGACCGCACCCCGTGCGGTCGCGCCGAAGCTGATGACGGCCGCGTTCAGGGGGCGGCCGTAGTGACCCGTGGTCCCGCGCAGCTGCAGCGCGTGGATGACCGACGCGTACCCGGCGATCTCGTTGTTCAGGTGGAACACGTGCAGCGAGAACGAGCCGTCGGAGTTCCAGTGGTTCATGGCCTCCCAGGCGATGACCGACAGCCGCTTGTCGATGGCCAGCTGGGTCAGGGCGGGGTCCTGGACCAGGTGCGGCCAGCCCCACAGGACCTGACCGTCGCGCATCCCGGCGAGGTCGGCCGCCACGGGCTTGGGCAGCAGGACCACGTCGGCGCGTCGGGTCAGCTCGTCGCGGTCCACGACACCGCCGACCCAGCGGGCGATCTCGTCGTCGCCGACCCCGAAGTGCGCGCCGTACCCCTGCTCGACCAGCAGATGGGCCCGGACCTGCTCGTCGATCCGTTCGAAGTGGGCGGGGTGGACGGGACGCCGGCGCTCGTCCGTCTTGCGGGTGGTGCCGACCACGCCGATGGTGAGTCGTTCCATGAGGTCCTCGCTTGTCGGACGGACGGGGGTCCGAGGCTAGGCCACGGCGGTCCCGACGGCAGGCCGGTGCAGCCCCCGGCGGACCCGACACCACTTGTCTCACGGACCTCCGGAGGGATCCAGCGTGCTGACGGCGCGGAGCACGTGGGGCAGGAACCGGAAGGGCAGGGCGGGCTGGGCCACGTCGAAGGTTCCGGCGGTGACCACCCCCAGCTGCGGGCAGTGGAAGAGCCAGGTCGCGGTGGAACCGGTGTGCCCCACGACCGGCGGGACGGCGAACACCGGTGACATCCATCGCGGCGGGGCGTAACGCATCACGCCGAGGCCGTAGTCGATCGGGAAGAACACCCGGGCGAGACGGCGCTGCATCCGCGGCCATGTCCCCGGGTCCTCGAACACCTGACCGGTCACCAGGGCGGTCATGAACCGGACCTGGTCGCGCACCGTCGACACGATGCCCCCGTCGGGCACCTGGTGCCGCAGCGCGCCGTCCGGCTGCAGGACCACGTCGCGGGCCCAGACGTCGGTCCCGGGCCCGGGTGGCCGGCCCGATCGGGGCGCATGCGGGTACGACGAGGTGTCGTCGAGACCGAGCGGGGCGAACAGCGCCCGCTCGACGACCAGGTGGAGCCGTTCGCCGGCGACCTGCTCGACCACCGCCCCGAGCAGCTGGTAGTTGGTGTCGGCGTAGTGCGCCCGGGGTCGGGCGGAGGAGAGCGGCTGCGGCGGGAAGTGCGGGGTCAGCTCGTCGCGGACGAACCGCACCACCTCCTCGAAGGGCATCGGCGCGTCCTCACCGGCCAACAACCTCGCCTGGGCGCTGCGACCGCCCCGCGGCGCCTCCTCGTAGTAGTCGGGCAGCCCGGAGGTGTGCCCGAGCAGGTGCTCGACGGTGATCTCGTCGGTGCGGTCGACGCCGTCGCGCACGTGCAGGCCCCGCGTGACGTCGGGCGGCAGCAGGTCCACCATCCGGTCGCCCAGGGACAGGGCCCCCTGCTCGACCAGACGGAGGGTGACGGTCGCGGTGAACAGCTTGGTGATGCTGGCGATCGGGTAGCGGACGGTGGTCGTGGCCGGTGAGCCGGCCGCGTCGGCCACCCCGTGACTGCCGTGCCACTCCCACGCCCCGTCCACCCGCGCCACCGCCAGCAGCCCGTGGCGGACGTGGCGACGCCGCTCGACCGCCCGGGCGAGCAGCCTGGACAACCGCTCGTCGAGACGCTCCGGGATCTGACCGCGTCCTGGCATCGTCGGCCCCTGTCGCTGGTGGAGGGACGCCCAGCGTAGGAGCCGGGGCACCAGCCACCCGCGGACGTCGACCGGGGCCCTCAGCCGCGCACGTCCGGTGGCGACATCCGGGGCGTCCGACCGCCCTGCTCCAGGGGGCGCGGGCCGATGCGCAGCACCTGCTGCACCGTCGCCCCGACCGCAGCCGCGGCCGGGAGGCCGAGCACCCGTGCCGCCCGGTCCCGGGTCTGGTCCTGCTCCACGAGCTGGCCGACGAAACCGACCCCGAGGCCGGCGGCGGTCGCCGCCAGCATCGCCCGCTCGGTGGCGGCGCCGGCCGCCAGCCACTCGGCCCGGCCGTCCCCGTCGGTGAGCAGCACCAGCAACGTCGGTACCGGTCCCCCGAAGTCCTGCTGCGGACGGTCCCCGCCGGGGGACGTGAGCCCCGCGGAGAAGTCGCGCCCCGGCACCTGCCCGGAGCTGTCACCGGCCCCGTGCGTCGAGGCCGGTACGCCGCGGCCGTCGTCGCGGTGGGTCCACCGCCCCACCTCGGCCAGGTACGCGGGGTCGTCCCGCCAGCGGCGGTCGGCGTCCCCCGCCAGCCCCAGCAGCTCGGCGCTGCCGGCCGGGTCGGGCACGACGACCCGGACGGCGGGCCCGGTACCGACGCCGCGCTCGGCTGCGGCGACGACCGCCGCCAGGTCCACGGCGTCGACCGGCCCCTGCAGCGAGGAACGGTCGGTGCGGCGCAGCGGTACGGCGTCGTGCAGGCGCACCTCGGCCGGGTCGAGCTCGGCCCGGGCGGAACCCCAGGTCGCGACGACCACCGGCCCCGGGGTGCCCGCGGCCTCGGCGTCCACGACGACCTGGACGTCGCGCTGCAGCCTCCGGCGCAGGCCGAGCTCGAGGTTCGCGGTCGCGGCGCCGAGCGAGGCGAGCCACCACCGCCCGTCGGGGTCGACCACCCGGGGTCGGTCCTCCTGCCCCGGCGCCCGCAGCTCGACCCGGGAGCGGGACAGGACGAACTGCCACGGCTGGCTGTTGTGCACCGAGGCGGCCAGGGTCGCGTCGCGCACAGCCGCCCGCACGGCACGAGGGACCAGCGCGGCGGTGGCCCACTGCACGTTCATGAGGCGAGGATCAGGGCGTAGGCGACCAGCGGGGTGAGCAGCGCGATGCCGTAGATGCCGGCCCGCACCACCTCCGGGGGGTGCAGCGCCAGGTCGTGCAGCGCGTGGTAGGTGCGGTGCAGGCAGTGCCACAGGACGAGCCCGAGCGCAACGCACCCACCGAGGGACACCAGCGGGTGCGTGAGGAACCCGGCGATCCGGTCGTAGGTGCCGTCCGCGCCGCCGAAGCCACCGAACGGGACCATCAGGCCGAACACGAGGACGAGCACGGGCACGGTGAAGACCGCGAGCATGCCGCCACCGCCGAACAAGGCCCACAGGAGCGGTTCGTTGGTCCGCCCTTCCCAGCGACGCATCAGAGGCCTCCCAGCCAGACGTAGACGATCACGGCGAACACCGCGAGCAGCAGGTAGTGCTGCGCGACGACCCAGCCGTCGGCGACGTAGCGCCGACCGCGGCGGATCTTGATGATCTTGGGGGTGGCCTGGAACCAGGTGGTCGCGTGGACCAGGGACATCACCAGGGCGATCACCGTCAGCACGAGGTTGAAGGGGTGCGTCTGCAGGTCCACCCACCAGCGCCACGCCTCCAGCCCACGGTTGATGCTGACGAGGCCCACGACGAGGTCGAAGACGAACAGCCCGACGATGACGGAGGAGAACTCGCGCAGCGCGTACAACCGGTACTCGCGGGTCCGCAGGAACCACCAGCGGTCTGTCGGTGCGCGGTAGGGCCGCCGGGCGCTCAGCGGCAGGGACCCGGTCATCGCTCGTCCGACGCGCTGCGCCCGCGGTGGGGCAGGACGAACTCGGCCGCCCAGGACGCCGCGGCGGCGGCCTTGGCCTGCTGGATCGCGGCGGCCGGGTCGACCCCCTTGGGGCAGGCGGTGGAGCAGGCACCGACGAAGGTGCACGACCACAGCCCGTCGTCCTGGTCCAGCAGGGGCAGCCGTTCGGCCTCCCCGTGGTCCCGGGAGTCGTGGTCGTAGCGCACTGCTGCGGTGATGGCGGCGGGCCCGAGGAACGCCGGGTTCAGCTCGACCTGCGGGCAGGCCGAGTAGCAGAGCATGCAGTTGATGCACATCGAGTAGTCGTGGTAGGCGAGCATCTGCTCCGGGGTCTGCAGGTTCCCGGGCCCGTCCAGCGGCGTCAGGGGGTCCGGGATGATGTACGGCTTGACCGCCGTCAACGACTCCAGGAACGGCTCCAGGTCTACGACGAGGTCGCGCTCGACCGACAGGTTCTTCAGCGGTTCGATCCGGAGCGGGCCCGGGGCGTAGTCCCGGACGAACTGCTCGCAGCCGAGCTTCGGCTCCCCGTTCAGCATGAAGCCGCAGGAGCCGCAGATCGCCATCCGGCAGGACCAGCGGAACGCCAACGACGGGTCGAGGTGGTCCTTGATCCAGCACAGCGCGTCCAGCACGGACGTGTCCGGGCCCCACGGCACCTGGTAGGAGTCCAGCCGGGGTGCCGCGTCGACGTCCGGACGGTAGCGCTGCACCTGGATCGTCATGGTCCCGAGCACGTCGTGCGTGCTCCGGGCCGCCTGCTCGACGGTGCTCATCGCGAGGCTCCTTCCGGGAGCTTGGTGGTGGCGCCGGCGGCGCCGTAGGCGCGTGCGGCCGGCAGCGAGGTGGTGATGGTGACCGGGGCGTGGGTGACCACCGGGGCACCCACGGGACGGAACCAGGCCCGGGAGTGCACGAGGAAGCGTTCGTCGTCGCGCTGGGTGTGGTCCAGGCGCATGTGCGCGCCTCGGGACTCCTCACGCGCCATCGCGGCGTGGACCATCGACTCGGCGACGTCGAGCATCGCGCCGAGCTCGACGACCGACGCCCAGTCGGTGTTGAAGACCGGGCAGGTGTCGACCACCTGCACGTCGTCGTAGCGCGCCCGCAGCTCGGTCACCGTGGCCGCGGCCGCGGCCATGCCCTCGGCGGTGCGGAAGATGCCGACGCCGTCGTCCATGGCGCGGCCGAGCTCGGAGCGGATCGCGGCGGGCCGCTCGGTGCCGCGACCCATCATCGACAGGTACCGGGCGGCGGTGTCCGCGGCGTCGGAGCGGACCGACGCGGACGGGCCGACCGGGTTGGCGCGGGCGAACTGCGCGGCGTTCTCACCGGCGACCCGGCCCAGGACGACCAGCTCCGCGAGGGAGTTGGAGCCCAGCCGGTTCGCGCCGTGCAGCCCGGAGGAGGCGCACTCGCCGACGGCGAACAGGCCCGGCAGCGAGGTCTGCGTCGTCACGTCGGTCTCGATGCCGCCCATCGTGTAGTGCGCGGTCGGGCAGACCGGGATCGGCTCCTTGGCGGGGTCGATGCCGACGTACTGCTCGGCGAGCTCGCAGATCAGGGGCAGCCGCTGCTTGAGGAAGGCCGAACCCAGGTGGCGCAGGTCCAGGTTGACCGCGTCGCCGCGGGACGTCTGGATGGTGCGCCCCGCCTGCTGCTCGTGCCAGAACGCCTGCGAGAGCCGGTCGCGCGGGCCGAGCTCCATGTGCTTGTTCTTGGCCTCGCCGACCGGGGTCTCCGGGCCCAGCCCGTAGTCCTGCAGGTAGCGGCGGCCGTCGGCGTTGGTGAGCACACCGCCCTCGCCACGGCAGCCCTCGGTGATGAGGATGCCGGAGCCGGGCAGACCGGTCGGGTGGTACTGCACGAACTCCATGTCGCGCAGCGGGACCCCGGCCCGGTAGGCCATCGACATGCCGTCACCGGTGACGATCCCCCCGTTGGTGTTCTGGGCGTAGACCCGGCCGGCGCCGCCGGTCGCCATGATGACGGCGCCCGCCTCGACGAGCACGGGGTAGCCGTCGCGCTGGTCGTAGGTGAGCACCCCGGCCACCCGGCCCTCGTCGACGACGAGCTCCAGGGCGAGGTGCTCGTCCAGCCGGGTGACCCGACCGTGCTGCAGGGTGGTCTGGAACAGGGTGTGCAGCAGGTGGAAGCCGGTCTTGTCCGCGGCGAACCAGGTACGGGGCTGGCTCATGCCGCCGAAGCGGCGGACCTCGATGTTGCCGTCGTCCTTGCGGGTCCAGGGGCAGCCCCAGCGCTCCAGCTGGTACATCTCCTCCGTGGCGTGCTCGACGAAGTACTGGACCACGTCCTGGTCGCACAGCCAGTCCCCGCCGGACACGGTGTCGTCGAAGTGGGCCTGCAGCGAGTCGCCGTCGCCGATCACGCCCGCCGAGCCGCCCTCGGCCGCGACGGTGTGCGAGCGCATCGGGTAGACCTTGGAGATCACGACCACGTCGAGGTCGGGCTGCGCGGTGGTCGCTGCGATCGCGGCCCGCAGGCCGGCCCCACCGCCGCCGATGATGACGACGTCGGCCTTGACGGTCCGCATCAGCGGGCCGCCGCGACCGCGAGCGCCGCCGGGGCGGCAGGGGCGACGGTCATGGCGAGCACGTCCAGGGCCGCGTCGAGCTGGTCCAGGCTCAGGTCCCCGCGCTCGACGTGGTCCAGGTCGATGACGGCCGCACGGATGGTGAGGTCCTGCGCGATGGCGTGCTTGACGACCTTGGCGGCGGCCTCGTAGCCGATCAGCCGGTTCAGCGGCGTTACGACCGACGGGGACGACTCCGCGAGCTGACGGCAGCGGTCCCGGTTCGCCACGACGCCGTCGACGCACTTGTCCGCCAGGTGCGTGGCGGCGTTGCTCAGCAGGGTGACGGACTCCAGCAGGTTGCGGGCCATCACCGGGAGCATGACGTTGAGCTCGAAGGCCCCGGAGGCCCCGGCGAACGTCACGGTGGCGTCGTTGCCGATCACCTGGGCCGCGACCTGGAGCACGGCCTCGGGGATGACCGGGTTCACCTTGCCGGGCATGATCGAGGACCCGGGCTGGAGGTCGGGCAGCGAGATCTCGCCCAGCCCGCTGCGCGGGCCGGAGCCCATCCAGCGCAGGTCGTTGCAGATCTTGACCAGGGACACCGCGACGGTGCGCAGCGCGCCGGACGTCTCCACGAGCGAGTCCTGCGCCCCCTGGGCCTCGAAGTGGTTGCCGGCCTCGGTCAGCGGCAGGCCGGTCTGCTCCGCGATCAGGGCGATGACGCGCTGCGGGAACCCGGCCGGGGTGTTGATGCCGGTGCCGACCGCGGTGCCGCCCAGCGGCAGCTGGGCCAGGCGCGGCAGGGCGGCGTGCAGGCGGTCCACCCCCAGGCGGACCTGCGCGGCGTACCCCCCGAACTCCTGTCCGAGGGTGACGGGGGTGGCGTCCATGAGGTGGGTCCGTCCGGCCTTGACCACGTCCGCGAACTCGGCCGCCTTCGACTCCAGCGAGCCTGCGAGGTGCTCCAGGGCGGGCACGAGGTCGTGCAGGACGGCCTGGGTGGCGGCGACGTGGATCGAGGCCGGGAAGACGTCGTTGGACGACTGCGAGGCGTTGACGTGGTCGTTGGGGTGCACGGGCGCGCCGAGCCGCTCGGTGGCCAGCGTCGCCAGCACCTCGTTGGCGTTCATGTTCGACGACGTGCCGGACCCGGTCTGGAACACGTCCACGGGGAAGTCCTGGTCCCAGCGGCCGGCGATGACCTCGTCGGCGGCCTCGACGATGGCCTGGGCCACGTCCTGGGCGAGGACGCCCAGCTCGGCGTTCGCCAGGGCGGAGGCCCGCTTGACCTGGGCGAGCGCTGCGATGTGGTGCCGGGACAGCCCGGTGCCGGAGATCGCGAAGTTCTGCACGGCCCGCTGGGTCTGGGCGCGGTACCTGGCCTCGACCGGGACGCGGACGTCACCCATCGTGTCGTGCTCGATACGGAACTCGTTGGTGGTGCGCATCAGAGATGTCCTCAGAACGTGGAGCGGTGGGACGAGCGGGGCGAGGTGCACGGCCTCACCAGAGGCCGATCACCTTCAGCCAGACGCCACCGACGCCCATCCAGATCGCGATGTTGAGGATCGCGACGATGAGCCCGGTGCGCCACCAGGCACCGACGGACACGTAGCCCGCGCCGAACAGCACGGGAGCGGGTCCCGAGGAGTAGTGCGTGAGGGAGGCGAACAGGCTCGAGATGAAGCCGAGCACGAGCGCGGCGAGCAGGGGCGGCGCGCCGGCCAGGATCGCGGTCGCCAGGAACGCGGCGTACATCGCGGAGATGTGGGCGGTGTTCGAGGCGAACAGGTAGTGGCTGAAGAAGTAGACCAGCGTGAGGATGATGAACGCGGACTGCCAGCCCATGCCGCTCACCAGGTCGGACATCTCCCCGCTCAGCCAGGGGATGAGGCCGAGCTCGTTGAGCTGCATGGCCATCATCACCAGGACGGCGAACCAGACCAGGGTGTCCCAGGCCTGGGTCTCCTTCTTGACGTCGTCCCAGGTGAGCACGCCCGAGACCAGCAGCACCACGAGACCGATCAGCGCGGTGGTGGTCGCCCCCAGACCGAGGAACCGGTCGCCCATCGTCCACAGCAGGAGCAGGCCGACGATGGTCCCCGTCATCACCTTCTCCGCGTTCGACATGGGTCCCAGGTCGGCCAGTGCGGCGCGAGCCGTGACGGCGGCCTCGGGGGTGCGCTTGAGCTCCGGCGGGTAGACCACCCGGACGACGAGCGGGACCAGGGCGATGGAGAGCAGGCCGGGTACGAGGGCGGCGAGCGCCCACGTCGCCCAGCTGATCTCGACCCCCTGGTCACCGGCGAGTTGGGCCGCGAGCGGGTTGCCCGCCATGGCCGTGAGGAACATCGCCGAGGTGACCGCGTTGATGTGGAACGAGGTCGTCGTGAGGTACGCACCGACCTTGCGGGCCGTCGGCCCGGGCTCGCTGCCGTAGCTGCTCGAGATCGAGCGCACCATCGGCTGGATGATGCCGCCGGCGCGAGCGGTGTTGGACGGGGTGGCGGGGGCGAGGACCAGGTCGGTGGCGGCCAGCCCGTAGGCCAGGCCGAGGGTGCTGCGGCCGAGCCGGGACACGAAGAAGAGGCCGAGCCGGTTGCCGAGGCCGGTCTTGATGACCCCGCGCGAGATGAGGAACGCGACGACGATCAGCCAGATGGTCGTGTTGGAGAACCCGGACAGGGCGATCTCCGGGGTCAGGATGCCGGTGACGATCGTGGCGACCAGGCCCACCAGCGTGACCGCGCCCATCGGCATCGGGTTGGCGATGACACCGACGATCGTGGCGACGAAGATCGCGAAGAGGTGCCACGCGTCGGCGGAGACCCCTTCGGGCGGCGGCACGAACCACAGCGCGACACCGACGGCCAGCGGGATGGCGAGGCGGATCAGGGAGATCCGGGACAGCGCGCTGGCCGGGGGTGGTCCTCCGGTTGCCGGCGGAGGTCCAGCGGGATCCGTTCCGTTCGGGGGGAGAGCGGGGCCGTCACCGGTGAGTTTCGGGGGCACTTCTTGGACCGTTTGCATGGTCTGCTCTCGTTAGTGGCACGCGGGCCAGCGGCCCTGCGTGCAGCCAGTCTTGGGTCGACGCGGAGCTACCTGTCAGGACGTTGGTCCGGGGCCCCCCAGGGGTTGGCGGCCGTCCGCGACCTGGTACGCGGCATCACCTGGAACGCCTGTTCCTGGGCCCCTGCGGTCGAGCGCGGACGTCCGGGGTGGCGGCGTGACGGCACCGGTGAGGACGGGCGCCGACCGGACGGCCGGACAGCCAGGACTCACCGATGGCCAGGGGCACGACGCGCCCGGTGGGACCGCTCGACCGTCGCTCGGACGGATCATGAGGACCTCACGCCGCAGATGGCGTTGCCTGCGGGTCCGGGCAGGTCACGTCTATCGACGTGATGCTCGGACCGTACTCCTGATCTGCCCCTACCAGTGCCAGCGGGGACCCGCAATCCAGTGACGAGGATGACTCGGCCCGCGGTCGGACCAGGAACGGTGCCGGCCGCGGGGGCGGACGCACGGGACCACCCGGGCAGGGGCACCTGCGAAGGTGCGGCGGTCACGCCACCACACCGCGAGCGTGAGGGGGCGGACCTCGGCCGGGACCTAGGGCCTGCCCCGGGCCGCCCGGCGCGGTGGACGCTGGACCGACGCGGCCGACGCGGCCTGCCCGAGCGACGAGACCGACCTGGAGACCCCGATGCGTGCAGTGCGCCTGCTGGAGTGGAAGTCCGAACCGCAGCTGGTCGAGGTCGCCGACCCGGTCGCCGGTCCGGGACAGGTGGTGGTCCGGGTGGGCGGCGCGGGGGCCTGCCACTCCGACCTGCACCTGATGCACGACTTCGAGCCCGGGATGCTGCCGTGGGGGCCGCCGTTCACCCTGGGCCACGAGAACGCCGGCTGGGTGCACGAGGTCGGCGAGGGCGTGACCAGCGTCGCGGTCGGTGACGCCGTCGCGGTGTACGGACCGTGGGGGTGCGGTCGCTGCCCCCGCTGCCGGCTCGGCCTGGAGAACTACTGCGAGGACCCCGCCGCCGCCCCCACGCCCGGCGGTGGTGGCGGTCTCGGGCTCGACGGCGGGATGGCCGACTACCTGCTCGTCCCGGACGCCCGCCTGCTCGTCAAGCTGCCCGAGGGCCTGGAGCCCGCGCACGCGGCGCCGCTCACCGACGCCGGTCTCACGCCGTACCACGCGGTCCGTCGCTCCTGGTCGAAGCTGGCGCCCGGCAGCACCGCCGTGGTCATCGGGGTCGGCGGGCTCGGCCACGTCGGCGTGCAGATCCTCAAGGCCACCACCGCGGCCCGCATCATCGCCGTCGACACCCGCCAGGAGGCCCTCGAGCTCGCGGAACGGCACGGCGCAGACCTCATGCTGACCTCGGACAGCGGCACCGCGGACGCCGTCCGCAAGGCCACCGGCGGGCGCGGCGCGGACGTGGTGATCGACTGCGTCGGGGCGGACGCCACCCTGGCGCTGGGCGCTGCGTGCGTGCGGGTGATGGGCGACCTGACGATCGTCGGGATCGGCGGCGGCACGCTGCCGGTGTCGTTCTTCGCCGTGCCCTACGAGGTGTCCATCGCCACGACCTACTGGGGCAGCCGGCCCGAGCTGGTCGAGGTCCTCGACCTGGGGGCCCGGGGCCTGCTCACGCCCCAGGTGACGACGTTCGGGCTGGAGGACCACGCCGAGGTGTACCGGCGCCTGGTCGAGGGCACGGTGGCCGGGCGCGCGGTGCTCGTCCCGTAGTCGGGTCGCGGACCGTCGCCAACCGGCTGCTCCGTGCCGTCACCGGCTCCACGCTCAGCCGAGCCCTGGACGGCCTGCTTGGTGGCTGAGCCGCTGTCCCGGGACGGAGCGACCGCGCTCCCGGTCCGACGCTAACCTCGTGGACGGAAGCGAGCCCCCGGTTGTTCCTTGCCTTGCTGTCGGGCTCCCTTCCGTGGTCGGGGCCTCTAGCTCAACTGGCAGAGCAGCGGACTTTTAATCCGCGGGTTGTGGGTTCGAGCCCCACGGGGCCCACCGTTATCGCAGGTCAACGGCCATATGGTCTCCCCTCTCAGCGCCTCGATCACCCTCGGCCGTCACCATGCGGTCACGCGGCCCTGACGCGGTCACGCCGACTCCTCGGCGACGATCCGAGGGGGCAGCTCGACCGCCTGCAGCACCCGCGCCGCAGACGCGTCGACGGCCCGCCGGCCCATGTAGACGTCCTGCGTCATCGAGATGCGCGAGTGCCCCAGCTGGTCCGCGATGGTCCGTGCGCTCAGACCCTCGGCGTCCATCCACGTCGCGACCGTCTTGCGGTACGTGTGCGGCACCACCCACTCGAACGCCGTCCCAGAGCGCACCGCGCGGAACGCGGCCTCGATGTTGTTCCGGTCCCGGTAGCCACCCAGCGCGTCCGGGAACAGCGGCTCCTCAAGGGACTGGGCCGACACCTGCCGCCGCGCGCGGAGGAGGTCGACGAGCCAGCCGGGGAGGCCGAGCACCCTCACCCCGGCTCGCGTCTTGGGCTTGCGCGCGACAAGGCCGACGCCGACCACCCGGACGATGGTCCGCTGCACCGACAACGTGCCCCGGTCGAGGTCGACGTCGTCCCAACGGGCACCCACCGCCTCCCCGATCCGCAGCCCGGTGCCAAGCAGGAACCGCACGAGGTCCGGCAGATCCATCCGGCGTGCGTACTCGTCGCCGTCCAGCAGGGCCAGCCACTCCACCGCCTCGGCCTTCGTCAGAGCCCGCGCCGGTTCGCCGAGGTCGCTCTCCAACGGCGAAACGTCCCGGACCGGGTTGACCCGCATCGCGTCGCGGCGCACGGCGTAGCCGCAGACACCCGACAGCACCGACCGGCAGAGCTTCGCCGTCGGGTGCCCCTTCCGGCGACGAACGTCGTGCAGCCAGTAGTCGAGCCGTGCGGTCGTCAGCTCCGACAGCCGCAACGCCCCCAGCTCGGGCAGCAGGTGGCGGTCCAGAGCGTGGCGATACAGCGCCGCCGTCGTCGGCGACCGACGGCCCGCCTCGACCCGCTCGACGATGCCCGCGTGCCACTCCTCGGCTACGTCCTTCAGCGTTGTGCGCGGGTCGTAGCCGGCCGACCCACCGAGACGCATCGTCTCCTCGAAGCGCGCCAGCAACCGCCGCCGCGCCACCGACTTCGACGGCGCTGACGCCTCGAGCCGACGACGCAACCCGCGGGGGTCCCGGTAGTACGTCGAAGCGGTGAAGCCGCCCCCCGGACGCTCCCGGAACCCGATGGTGCCGTGCTCCCCGATCACCAGCCGACGGGCGCTCACCAGGCCACCCGGGCATCACCCAGCCCCGCGACCCACTCCCGCACGTCCTCCGGCCGGTACCGCAGGTGACGTCCCATCCGCCTGCACGCCGGGCCCCGGCTCTGCACCCGCCACTGGTACAGCGTCGACACCGGTACGCCCAGGAAGGACGAGACGTCGTGCACCGTCCAGAGCCGGTCCTCCGGCGCCGTCGGACCTGTCGGGATCCGCTTCACCGACGGGCTCACCACCCGCGCCCCGATCATGTTCTGCTCCATGCTGCCCACCTCCAGTGTCAGCCTGCCGCTGTGCGGGGATGCCCAGCAGCCGTCCACAGGCAGGCCGATCACCGTGTCCCATCTGTCAACCGCGGGCCACGGATGCAACCACCTGTACTACTACAAGGGAAACGTGGTGCCACTGGTGATCACTGATCGAAGACATCCGCCGCAGAGTGCGCCTTCGGTCGTAGTGTTGTGCCGATGAAGGGGCATGAGTTGCGTCAAGAGTTGTTGACCCTGCTGAGCGAGGGGTCAAGCATCCCGGCCCGCTCGCTGGCGGGCTTGCTCCGCCGACGCGGCCTGGAGGTCGACAGGAGCCAGGTCAATTCCATTCTGTATAGTTTTTCTGACTTTTCGTCCGACGGATCAGTTCCTCCACGCTGGTCCTTGGCCGCATCGGCACCGCGAGAACTACCGCGTGTTGAACATCGAGTTTCGGGTCTAGGCGTAGAGAACTGGAAGATCTTCGATGCTGCAGCACTCGACGTAGCACCTATAACGTTGCTATTCGGAGAAAATTCCTCGGGCAAATCCAGCCTTATTCAAGCACTGCTGCTTATGCAGCAGTCCTGGGGAACTTCTGAGTTTGCTTACGAAATCGGCGGGGGTTCCTCTTTTGCATTCCATCAGCGGGTAGTCCATAGACACGAGCTTGATCGGACACTGACCCTGACGGCACATTGGGGCGCATGGCGGGTATCGCTCATGGCCTCAAAGGACGAACGGTGGGCCTTCGGGCCGGCGCAGCCTATCCAATTGATAACCTGCGCGACCGGTGAGAGTTCGATTGCTCTTTTCCCCAACTATACTAATCCCACTGGCCGCCCTTCCACTTGGTCCATCGCCAGGCGAACAGGTGCAGACAACAAAAACTCGGCGGTTCCACTTTGGCAAACCGTGGTCGAAAGCAACGAAGCCGGATTCCCCAATTTGCGGGATGCCCAACGACGCGCAATGGACCAAGAGGACAAGCGAATCCTCTCGGAAATTAGTGATGTCGTAGGCAAGGCGGGTGAACTGTTTGCTGGCTTGACTCACATTGGTCCTTTTCGTCGCGTTCCAGACCGCGATTTGACGCTTGGGCAGGCCCGCAGAGAAGCACCTTACGTCGCTCGGCTCTATGAAAGCGAAGCGCTCCGGGAAGACGTTGATCTGTGGCTCTCAAAGTTCGACATCCCGTATGAGTTGGAGGTAGACCACTACGGCGGCGACGGCGATGACGCTGCCTTTGGACTCGCACTACGGCACAGTGGTGGTGGTGAACGGGTCGAGTTGCCAGATGTCGGCTTCGGTGTGAGTCAGCTGCTTCCGCTTGTCGTGCAATTAATTGCCAGTCGGGAACGGACGATACTGATCGAAGAACCAGAGGCTCACGTTCACCCGCGCCTTCAATCCATTCTGGCCGACCTGTTCATTGAGAGCGCTCAAGAGTACGGGAACGTACTTGTTGTCGAGACGCATAGTGAGCCCGTTCTCCTCCGTTTGCAGCGCCGCATTGCCGAGCAACGCCTCGACCCCTCTGATCTATCTGTGACGCACGTTCGGAGAAGTCACTTCGCTTCCACCCTAGATAAAGTTGGCGTGGACGACGACGGGCAGCTCGATTACCAGTGGCCGGGCGGGTTCTTTGATAACCGCATGGACGATCTCGTCGCTCTACTCGAACCCCGAATTGGGGGTTGACTAGCGTGCTCCTACGCGTCGGAATCGATCCGGCTGGCCTGGAACAGAGCCCAACGGCCCGCTCCATCGGGCGCGCATTCTTGGCTGAGCTTGCCAACCGTAGCGTGCTGATTCACGAGAACGGGGGACGCGCAAGGCTTCTGGCGGCGCTCAAGACCCACGGAAACGATTCCTTGAACAGGGTTGTTGAGTTGCTTCTATCCGCCCGCTCGCGCTCAGAAGAGCTTCCAGCGGGGGTCCCTGGCCTTGACTCAGTGGTCTCACTCGGCGATCTCACTCGCTGGAAAGGAAGGGCTCACCTGGTGCTGCTAACCGAGTCCAAGGTGGCGGCTTTTCAGAGAGAGGGAGGGTCAGAAAATCCAGAGCTCGCAGCCTTCAACTCCGCTGCAGACAGCCTTGCGGTGGAGACGTTAGCCAAGCGCTGGGACAGTTCCCTGGAGATGGGGGTTGATCGCGACTGGGTCTGGGAACGCCACTTCAAGCCGTTCGCTAAGCGGTGCCGCGAAGTCTACGTCGTCGAACGCGAACTCGGACACGTGCTGTTCGACGACATACTAGCCAAACGCCGAAACCCTCGCCTGACCGAGGGTGGGCCCGCATGGTTCATACACCGCCTTGCGGAGGCGGGTGTTCGACGCGTGCACATCGCCACGAGCGAGGCGCGCGTCAGGGACAAAGGTTTTGCAGCTGGCGCGGTGCTGCAAACAATCAAGGAATGGCCTCAAAGTCAGGGGTGGGCGCTAGAGGTCGACCTTGCTTTGGTACCCGGCGCGTTTCAGCATCAGCGTGAGTTCTCGTTCGAGGGATGGGCCGGGTTCAGCGTGCACAACGGCCTACAAACCTTCGACAACATCAAGTTGAGTGAACAAGCTGAATTGAAGGCAGTGTCGCCCCTAGCTGAAAGGGTGCACCGCAAGTTTGATCAACTCAAGATGAAGGCTCGTTAGGGCCAATCTCGCGCAGGGCGGGGGACCAAATATGGACCCTTGGGGGGCCGCAACTGCGAAACGCGGAAGAACGTCGGTCACCCTCGAAGTGCACATTATCGGGCTGTCCAGTCTCACCGTTTCAACCCGCCTGCCGATCCGGCGCCCCCGCGATCGAGCGCCGCTCAGTTCGGCGCGGATGCTCGTCTGCCAGGACAAGGCTGAGTTCTCCGCGATAGGAAGACGTCATGATGTCAGGGGCAACAGAGGTAGCGTCGGCCACTTCGCCCTATTCTGAGATTGGCGGCACCGTAACCGCCATCCCTGGGTGACTCGAACTCTACCCGGGCGCCGACGCGACGCCCGCCTCCGCGGCTCCATGCCTGTCAGCTTCACCATCAAACTAGTAGGAGCCGCCAGAGGCTACTCTTTAATTGTTGTCGCGGCGGACGTGTGCCGCCAATCAGGGGTGCACGCCACATGGGCGCACGTCTTGAGGGTAGGGACAAGTACGAGTTCTCTTCTGGTAAACACTATGAGCCGTCGCCAAAGCGCATCTCGTGGCGCAACTATCTCCAGATTCGCCGGGCGACAGGGAACTCAGCGCGGATGTGAAGGCTGGTGGCGCCAGAGTGCTGAGTCCCGGCGCCAAGGTCGAACCCGATCTTCTTCAGCTTCACCCCCAGCTCGCCTTCGAGGGAGTAGACCCGGTTGTTCTTGATGTTTAGGCTGACCTCGCTTGCCCCGTTCTCCAACACGCTGCTGACTGCGGCAGCGAAGCCCGGTTCGTTCGGCCAACGGAGTGGCCGCGGATCGCGTGGCGTGCTTCCTGCACCGTTGTGCCGGAAGTCGAAACCCGTGTTACCGATCCGCTGCTGGACCAACTCAACGCCGCCACGCGTGAACACTCGTGCGCGGAACCCGCGGCGGGCGACCACCTCGCGGAAGGTCTCGCAGATGATGGAAGACGCCCCGAGCGTGTTCATGATTCGGATCGCCTCGTTGTAGCGATCGCGCAGCGACCAATCGTCAAACTCACCGAACGGAACAAGGAAGGGCCCGGTCTCGTTGGGAACACGAACGTAGACGAGGGATGCCCGAATGGCGCCTTCGGCCGATCGCAAGGCCGAAGCGGAGACGATCGGCATCTGCTGCAGTTCGACCTGACCCTTGAGTTCGACGGGCTTCTCGTCGTAGTAGGCAACAAGGTGACTCATCCTGGCTCCCGCCTGATATGCGACCGTTCATCTTTGTCTGCATCACGATTTTCTGATCCTAGGTGACCGTGGGGCACGTCGAGGCCAGGAGACGCTGATCTTGACCACTTGCTGTCGGACCGTTGCCCTCTGGTGCCCGTCGGAGTCCCAGCCGTCCAGCGGTCTTCCGAAACAATCCGCCAATCGTCTGTGCGCCTGCCGCTCCGGGCCGACCCATCGCACCTCGGTGGTCACCGCGACTTGGGCCGGGTCACGCCCTGGGGCTGGTCATCGCTACGGGCTCATGACCACCGGTAGACGACGCTGCTCCAGCCCGCCACTGCGGTGGAGCCCCGGGGCGCCGCTCCCAGCACCCCCCATCTCTGCCCGCGCGCGACACCGTCGGGGAAGGGAAAGCCTATGAGCGTCACGAACTGCTCTCGAGACCAACTAGGCCATTCCAGCCGAAGAGTCACCGCTTCATCGACGGCGTCGACTGTCCCCACGAGCGGCAACCCGACGCCCCAGTCGGCCCCGACCGTGGACAGAAACGGTTCACACACGAGGCGGAAAGGGCAGAAGCGACAGGTTTCGGGGCCCGGGGCCCCCGCGACCAGACCGTCTGCAGCGGACGCGTTGTACGCGGCCCGTAGAGACAGCGCGGCCGCAACCGCGTCGTCAACAGCCGGCCTGTGGACATCGGCGCGATGCCGAACGTTCAGCGTGTCGATGACCATCACGTCGGGCAGTCGACCTAGAACAACCTCGACGAGTGCGCAGTAGAGGAGCAACTGCCGCCAGCTGCTGCCTCCGGGTCCTGCATCCACCTTGCCGGTCTTGAAGTCACGGACCAGCAGTTCGCCGTCTATCTGCTCCACGACATCCGGCTGGCCGAAGAGCGGCAGGTCGGGGTGCTCGAGGCGTCGCTCTACCCAGGGCAGGGGTGGAACGCCCACCTTCGCGTCACGGGCCCCACCACCCCCGCGCCGCGCCGTGATCGGCACCCAACGCGCTCTCGCCCTGGCCCTGGCGAGCGCCCAGCCCGGCCACCGATATGGGGCGGGAGGGGTGGCGGGCGACCAGGCCCGCCGCAAGCGATCGAATGCCGTCGCTTCAGCCGTCCGCCATGACTCCTCGAAGGTGTCGCCCGGTTGCGTGGTGAGGACGGCATGCACCACCTGCCCCAACGCTGACGACGGCGTCCCTTTCCGCAGGCCCTGGAAAACGGGGTCCTGGCCGTACCCGACCTTGCGGGGACAGGCCTCGACCTCGCTCGCCATCGACGGTGACACGTTGTTGAGAGGTCGAGCCGCAGGCTCGAGAACCGCGATGCTCATGTCAGGAATGGCCAAGCCACGAGCGGATTGAGACGGAACGACCGGGCATCCACCCAGCTCACCCGGCCGTACCGCGACTCGGCGACCACGTGCGCATCGGCTTGCACCTCGTCGAGGTAGCGCTCGTCGGTACGCCACAGCGGGTGGGACAGCAGGACAGCGCTCTGTCCGCGCGCGAGCATCCACACCCCGTGTATCTCGTCGAACGTGCAGTCAAGCTCCTTGGCTGCCGCGACCACCCCGCGCTCCCCGGTGCGCAACGAACGGGCAAGGGAGAGCGGGCGTCCACCGAGCACCTCCAGCATGTCGAGGGCCAGACGCCAGTCCAGGCTCGGGTGCTGCCGACTGTTGTCGTAGGAACGCAGGCAGTCCGGGCAGGACACCTCGCACCTCGCAGAGTGCCCACCATCACCCTCCCAGCGGTCGGTGAGATCGTCGAAGGTGGTCTCGATGAGCTTCCGGAACGTTGCTTCGTCGCCGAGCTCCACCGCGTAACCGGCGCCGTTCTCCGCCGTGTCAGCCAGGAAGACCGCGGCCGCGACCTGGGCCTGCACGTCTGGCTCCGCAGCACCGATGACCGGGACGCGCCTGGGCAACAAGCCGACGGTGAGCTCAGACGGGTCCAGGTCAAGAAGCGACTGCGCTCCGCGGCGAAGGACCTCAGCCAACGAGGTGTAGCAGGCTCGGCCAGCCGGCTGCGAACTGTCGTACAGCGCGATAGCGCCTGTGGGGAGGTCGAGTCGTGCTGGGGTGACCACCAGCGCGTCGGTGACGCGGACCTCTCCGATCACGCTCACCTCAGCCGCACCCGGGCGCCCGGGCCGGGCGTCCATCCCGCCCTCCTGCGATGGCACCATCTCGAAGCCGCGGCCGTTGCCGTCGTTGATCGTCACGAGCTGGCTCTGCTCGAACACGGCGAGGTCCGCGTGGGGCAACTGCACGGTCTCATGGGGTTGGGTCGGTGGGCTCAGCACCGGCATCCCGGCTGACGACGACAGGTCCACCACGTCGTCGAACGGGCGCGCCTTGTAGTCGGTCTTGAACCCGCGCGGCTCGTAGAGGACCAGCGAGTCCATCTCGGCGTGGCACTCCGGGCACGATGTGGTCTGGCGCAGCTCGCTCCGCCCGCACGACGGACAGCGCGAGAGAGCATGACCGGGTCCGAGAGGGTTGACCGCCTCGACGGACTTGCCTCTGGGCCGATAGGCGACGAACCCGTCGACGACGTGCACCAGACCATCCTTGACAACTTGTGCGCCCGGTGCGAACGAGGACACGGCCATGTGGAGGGGCCGGTCGGCGACCACCCTCTCTTCGAGCCACTGCTTGGATCGGATCGGCTTGTCCCAAAGCTGACGCACGCGCGTGGGGAAGCCGAACATCGGCAGGATGCCGTTGCGGGCGAGTGCTGCGCTCAGTTCGGTGTCCACCGTTCCTTGCTCCGAAGTGACTACCTCGGTGACCCGGTCCGCCAGCTCTTCACGGACCCAGCTCGTGATGCCACGGGTGTCCGCTTCCGTGAGCTCGGTCCCGTGGCTGAGCCTGACCACGATGTCCTCGACCTCGGCGTCGTGTGCCAGCCAAGCCGCGACGGCCGGAGCGACGGTCTGCCAGTCAGCCAGCTGCCCGAAGGTGCCGTGATTGCTCGCCCCGGTCCACCGGGGCCGGTCGCCCGTGGGCAGGGAGATGAACGCGGCGCGGAGGCACAGCGCGGCAACGACTCGCTGGACGATCCGGCGCCGGGCAAGGTCGAGGAACGGTTGAGGGGGAACGTCGCCTGTGATGCGGCTGGTCCTGCTGAAGTAGTACTCGTCGTGCGTCCGGTCCCGGCAGATCGTGACGGCAAAACTCAGCGCTTGCCCCGCGCGGCCGGCCCGACCCACTCGTTGCTGGTAGTTGAACCGCTGCGGCGGCATGTTCGCCATCATGGTGGCGCGCAGCGTGCCGATGTCGACACCCACCTCCATGGTCGTCGTCACCGACAGGACGTCGAGCTCGTGGGTGAGCTCGTTCTCGGACAAGGTCAGTGCTCCCTTGAACCATCTTTGGCGGTCTCGCTGCAGCGCGAGCGGTTTCGTCTGTCCCGTGAGCTCTGCGATCGCGAGGCGGCGGGGCTCCTCGCCCGCGAGCCACGCGTAGTAGTCGACCTCAGGCGCACCGTCCAGCGCCTCCAAGTCGCTGCGGTGGCACTGCGGGTTCACGCATGTCCCGAGGCTGGGCTGGAGGTGCACGAACCGGCAGTTCCTGCAGCGCCAGCGGCGCCCGCCCGCGGGCTGCAGGGCGAGGGTGGTGTCGAGCGCGGCCGGCCGCAGCAGCCAGCCCGAGACCGCGCGGTTCACCTCCGTCCCGGACATGAGGCGTTCCAGCTGCTGCAGCACCCCCTCGCCGGTGCCGACGGACCGTTCGACGTAGCGACGCACGAACGCGGGTACCGCAGCCTCCGGCTCCACCCCGCCGCGGCGTGAACCCTCCCAGCGGCCCCGGAGTCCCAGCAGCCGGAGGATGCTGGCGAGGAGTTGCTCCTGCTCTTCCGGTGACATCGGCCCCTCGACAGGCTGCCACCCCTTCGCCACCGCGTAGGCGATACCGACCGATTCGAGGTCACGCCGCGCTCGGTCGAAGACGGCGTCTGTCACTGCCTGGCGGAGGCTGCTAAGCAGTCGCTCCCGCCCCGTGTGGATGGGGGGTGTTGCCCACAGCCCTGGCCGCGGTGGAGCGAAAGCTCGGTACCAAGGTGTGGCCCTCTCTGCCTCGAGGTACTGGTCGTACGGGTTCGGACCGGCCGGGTTCATCCCGAGCGAGACCAGCTCCTCGGCCACCCGGTCGATGACGCCCGACAAGGGCACGGCCGGGTCTAGGCCCAGCAGCTCCCTGGCAGAACTGAGAGCCGCCTCGTCCGAGGCGTCCAACGCGAGCCCGCCGCGCTGCTTCTGCCGCGCGAAGAACGCCTCCACCAGCCCCTTGGACACGGCCTCGGTCACGTCCATCGTGTCGAGCCCCTCCAGCGGGTCGCCCTGGTCCAACACCGAGCGCCTGAGCAGCTGCCGGACGACGTCCCGGTGGTGGTTCAGCGCCACGCCCGCGGCGGTGCGCGCGGCGTCGTCTCGGCTGTCGGTGAAGACGATCGTGCGGCTGTCCTCGACCGCAGACCGTCCCTCCTTGCCGGCGGCCAACGACCTGACCAATTGGGAGAGGAACAGCTGTGTCGTCGCTCCCAGGCCTGAGGTGTGAGCCCGGATCGGCGAGCGCACCTGCCCTTCGCGGAACTTGGCGCCGTTGCGGCTCTGTGCCGGAGAGTCGAACCGGCAGGCGGGGCAGCGGGTCGGCAGCGACGGGATGCGGTCGCCTTCGTGGGCACCGGAGTGCACCACTGCCAGACCGGTTGCCGAGGCCCCGCCCCGCCGGACCAGGCCAAGGACCGGGTCAATGGTCACGGGTGCGAAGGCGAGGGTCACGCCCTCCCTCGTCCAGCTCTCGCCCGTGGGGAGCAGCCCGGGCCGATACCAAACGTACTCCGAGCTGGACCGTTGGAAGACCAGCTTCCCCGCGTGCTTCTCGTCCACCGGCCCCGGCCCGATGAGGAGGTCGTCGCCTTCCCGGCCCAGCACAAAGCCGCCAAGGCTGGCGTCACCGCACTCATAGCAGTAGAGCAGCTCCAGCACGCGCGAGCCGCAGTCCGAGCACGAGGAGGTGGGTGCGGAGTACAATCGCCCCACGCCGGCGGACCTGTCGGCAGGTGCCCCCGAACAGTCAGGGTTCGAGCAGGCCCACAGCCCTCGCGGACTCCTGACGAAGACGTGCCCTCGTAGGGGGACCAGCTCAGCCGTGTCTCCGCTGCCAGCGGCCGCCAGGATCCGCACGGCCTGAGAGAACAGGTCGGCGGCGTCATCGTCATCACCAAAGAGCCGGGCGGCCAGCACAGCGGGGCTAGTGGCACGGAGGCGACCGGTGTCAGAGCAGGCTGCGGCTATGGCGGCGGACACGGTCGCGGGGGAAGCAGTCCCGGTTCGGACCGCGGCCCGGTCCAGGGACGGCCGCTCGGGCAGTGGCCGTGGCCGGCCAGGTTCGACGAGGAACGACTCCCGCGGCAAGCCGAAGAACTGCTCGAGGTAGGCCAGGCCCTTCGTGTCGGCCTCGAGCGACGCAGAGGTAGCCATGACCCGGATCTGGGGTGAGTCGGGAGCAAGGCCCAACCGGCGCAGCAACGAGCGGACGATCATCGCGACCTCGCTGCCCTGCGTGCCGCGGTAAAGGTGGAGCTCGTCCACGACGAGGGTGAACGTCCGAGCTGGGTCGTCTGCCAAATACCTGCGGGTCTGCTCGAACATGGGCGCCTCGAACCCGCGCATCATGATGGTGTTGAGCATCGAGTAGTTGGTTACGAGCACGTCCGGCGTGTGGGCGATCATGTCCCACCGGGTCAGCACCTCACCGCCGCGAGGGTCGACGAACTGGCTCAGGTCGATGCTCTCCGCGCGTGCTGCCTCAAGGCTCTCGCGTTCGGCGGCGAGGGCTCGGATGTCAGCCCCGACCTCCCGGGCCGCTGCCCGTGACGGGGTCGCCCCCGTGCCCATCGTTCCGCTCGTGTACCGGCCGAACCACAGCGGTTGCCCGAGCTCTGTGCGGAGCACCCCCACCGCTCGCCGCAGGCGGGTCATCTGGTCCTCGACCAAGGCGTTCGTCGGGTACAGGACCATGGCTCTCATCGCCGGCGGCCTCGTCTCCCCGTGACGGGCCGGCCGCCACTGCGGATCCGCGGATGCCCACCACTCGTCCTGGGACGGCTGGGAAGACCACGTGGTCGCCTCTTCGGCGAGTCGCAACAAGATCGGGAGCAGGAACGACTCCGTCTTTCCGGAGCCCGTTCCAGAGGTGATCACGACGTTGCGACCTTCGGCGGCACCGCCCTTCAGGTTGCCTTGCAGCGCGACCGCCTGGTGATAGCGGAGCTTGAGGTTCTCGAGCCGCTTCTCCCACGGGAACAACGCCTTGGCGACGGCTTCACCGGCCCGCCGGCTTGCACCGATCCGGTCCAAGACCTGTGAAAAGTCCTCTGTCCCGGGGTAGGGCACCACCGGCTCGATCATCGTCTCGCCCACCAGCGCCCCGGGCGCCTCCAGCAGATCACGGCGCTCGCGCATCAACGACTCGTCTGCGAGCCAGAACGCCGTGTCGAAGTACCGCAGGTAGGCGTCCCGCAGGTCCTCCGCGAGGCCCATCGGTGTCAGTGGCTGGTCCATGGGTCTCCTAGTTGCTCATGACGGTCGCAAGGTGGTCGGCGAGCCCAGCGGGCACGTCGGCGTACCGGTGGCAGTGGCGGCGGGTGCCGCTGCTCAGGCGGGACTCGACACCCAGGGCGCCGGAAGCAAGTGCGACCGATCGGCCGTAGAGCCCGGGGAGCTGGCAACCACGCGGGAGGACGAGCTGCTCCGACGCACGCAGGTGCGCGAACAGGACGGTCCCCTCCAGGTTGGCGGCGAGGTGCTTGGCCAGGTAGACGTCCACCCTGCACGCGGTCCCTGCCCGCACATCCGCCTCGTCGCGGAATAGGTCGACCGTCTCGTAGCCGCGCCGCAACCGGTAAGCACCCGGACCGCTGGTGTCGTGCACCAGTACCCACGAAGCCGCAGGGACGTCGAAGCGGGACGCCTCGTCGTACCCCGGCATAGGGATCCTCTCGAGGGCGGCCGCGACCTGGCTCAGCGGGGGGAGCGTCTTGGCCACCGCCGAACCGGCGTCGGGGGCAACACTCACGTCCTCGGGCAGAACCCCCTGGAGCGCATCCTCGGGCAGCCCGGTCAGCACCCACCCGCCAGGGTCCTCGCCCCGCTCGAGAAAGCTGAGCAGCCCACCGGCTGCTGCTGCCGCCACACCGACGTCGTGGACGAGGCTGTCCGGCCAGTACCCAGTGAGGTGCCACCGACCGGTCGAGTCCTCGGCCACCGCGGTCCCCGCCACCGCCCACCTGACGGGCACGAGCCGGCTGTCGCGCTGGATGTCGACGTGCCCCAGCGCCTCGATGGCGCGGATGAACTGCCCGACGAACAGGGGGGTGCCCTCCAGCTGGGTGGCGACCGCCTCGAGCTGCCGGATGCTGCCTCCCCCGAGGTGGCCCAGTGCCCCGAGTGCCGCCGGCCAGTCGTAGACCCGGTCGATGCTTGCGGGTGGCAGGTCAGCCACGCTGACACCTTCGGCAACACGAGCGGACGCTTGCTGAGTCTGGCCCCAGCGCAGCCATCCGGGCCACCGCTTCACGAGCCCGCAGGAGGAGCACTGGCCCTCCACGTAGCGCTGCGCCCGGCCACCGTGAAAGTCAGGGAGCTCGAACCGGTGTGCTCCGGTGACGACGCACGACGTGGGGTCGACCGACCCGAGCCGCACGACCGGGCGCGCAGGCACCGCGCTCTCACGGGTCGCCCATGGCGCGCCCCGCGGTGCTACCAGCGGCTCGAGATCTAGGTTGATCGCCCCAGCAGCAACCGACCCGTCGACGTAGACGGTGTCCGCCTCCTCGTGGAACGGCGTTGCGGACAGAGCGCCCGCGGCTGTCGAACCGGTGCTGTAGACGAGCGCCGCGACGTCCTCGAAACCTGCGTCTGGTTCGTCAGCCGATCGAAGCCGCACCGACACCCTCTGGACAGGGGCACTCTTCAGCGCTGTGTAGAGCTCGAGGTCGTAGTCGCCTTGCTCAAGCCCGGCCTCGCCGAGGGGAGCGACCAGGACCCCGCCGTCGCCTGCCCACCGGTGGAGCTCGGCCTGCGAGTCCCGTTCCCGGAGCACCACATGCACCTCGCCCCCGGCCTCAGCGACAGCCCTGGCCTCCGGCGGAGCCGAGACGACCCACTTCCGCACCCGCGAGGGAATCCGGACGCCGCCCGCGAGCGTCAGCTGGGTGCTGGACATCGGGACCAGCTCTTGCGGTGCCGCATCGGCTGGCGAAGCAAACAGCTGGACCCCTTCGACCAGGACCCAGCCGTGCGGGACGCCCGTGCCCTCGACAACGTCCCACCCAGGGCGTGCACAGCTCTCGAGCACGCGTCGGACCCTGTCCAGCACGAGACTGCCGCCCTCGGTCCGTACGAGCAGCACGGAGTCGGCGGCGAGCTGCGCCCGCTCCTGCTCGACGAACGAGGCTTGGAGCTCGTCGTACACCAGAGGGACAATGCTCCGTGGGCGGTGGGTGAACTCGACCTCCCCGTCAGCCCGGAGGCGGACGACTGAGTCCAGCAACGATGAGACGTCGATGCCGGCACCGGACATCGTCCGCCAGAGCCCGGCCGTCGCAGGGACCAGAGTCACTGGAACCCAGGAGGCGTCCTCCGCCAGCGCCGTGGCCTGGCCGTCGAAGTCGCTGCCAGCCCTCATGGCCATCCCGATGTCGACCGAGGCGCCACGAAAGGTGCGCCGGACGTCCACCACGAGGAGGGCGCGACGGCCCTGGGACCTGATCTCGGAGGTCCCGGGGAGCGTGCCGTCCCAGTGCGCTAGCTCGACCGACACGAGCGACGCGAGCCGCTCCCTGCTGGCCGCCCTCGTCCAGAGTCGGCGGAAGGCCGACGACAGAATGGGGTGCGAAGAGGCGAGGTACTGCTCCAGGTGGCGCTCGATGTCAGAGGTGGACAAGCGCATCCCGGCAGCGAGACCCAGGTCGTCGAAGACCAACGGCAGTCGTGCCCGGTCCCCTCGGTTCACCAGGGCCTGCGATATCGGGAGGCTGACATAGCGGTGGCTCAGTGCGTAGGCGGTCGGTAGACCGCGGCGGCCGTCCAGCCGCTCAAGCCATCCGTTGACGGCTGACCAGAACTCTTCGGCGTGGCTCCTGTAGTGGGCCTTCAGACGCTCGTCCACGTCCGGCAACCCGAGGATGCGTGCAAGCCGGGCGTAGTAGGCATGGGGAGGGAGGTCCCCGTCGCTCCGGCCCATCTCTTCAGCGGCCATCACGGTCACGGCGAGGAAGGCCAGCACGGGTGGGGGGCCGAGGCGGTCGTCACGGCGCCAGCGAGCCAGCTCACGTGCGAGGCCGCGGAAATCGCAGCGGCCGTCGGGAAGGGCCGCTTCACGCACTGCTTCGACAAGCGCGTCCCGGGCGCGCTCGGGGGGACAACCGACGTCGGCTGCCATCTTGCCCAGCGCATCGGCTTCGATGTCGAGGTACGCGGGGCTCGTCTCGGTCAGCTCGGGGTACAGGACGTCTGCGACCGCAGCGTTCCAACGCAGATACTCCACGCGCATCACGGCCTCCACCTCTCTGTCGTACAAACCGGAACAGCGAGAGGACTCTTGCGGTGGCCCCCGACACAACACCCCTGGAACGTTCCAGCAGACGCTATCCGGCGACCTGGGCCTCGGGTGGCCTCATGGGCAGATTGACAAACAAGCCGTCGTGCGTCTTCCTCCGTCACCCCCAAGTCGGACCTGACACCGGGAACTGCTGCACGCGAGGCTGGGGCCATGAGCATGCGTGCGCACCGACGCAGCCCCCAACCCGGGGGCCGCGATAGCGGAGGGAACGCCCCAAGCTCGCGCGGACCTGCTCCTGGCTGATCGACGTCAGCACCACCAGATCTGCTGCCACGTCCCTGTGTGAACCGCGCGCGTCGGTCAGCGGTGGGGCAACTTCGCCGTCGCTCCCTGGAACCTGTTGACATTCTGTGGCGGTTGGGCCGCTGGGTCGCTCGTGCCGGACAGCGGTAGGGCCGATCGCTGCAGTAGATGGGGGTGGCGGAGGCTCGGCAGCACGTCGTTTCCCTACCGCTGTCGACTCGTCCGGGGGCCTACTCCTAGGGGTCACACTCGACGAAGCACGCTCTTGGCCTTGCCCGGCCAAGGTCGGGGTGGCGCTCTCCTGCGGACGCCTGCAAGCGGGCGGGCTTATGCGCTTCCTTGCTCGTCACGATGGGATACTCGACTGCTTCGCCACGCGCTCTGTCGCCGCCCGCCGCTGAGTCGCTGTCGCCCGCTCAGGCAGCCGCACCCGGCGGCGAAGCCGAAGTCCGCTGTATCGACCCGCCAGCGAGATAGGCCATGGCAAGGGCCTCTAAACTGCCGACTATCTGACGAACAGTTCGGTCACATCGAGAAAGGGAACGTCGCGACCGATCGTCCAGCCACGCTCAAACCGATCCGTCTGAGCGCCACCCCAAGGATGTCCAATGGTCTCGTACTTTTCGCGGTGTTTGCGACCGAATGACTCGTATAGTTCAGCAGCGGCGTACCGCCTAGCTCGGACCACCGACGCAGTTGCCGGGTCAATTTCGAGCGTGATGACGTCGTGCGTGAACGAGCGAATATTTCCGGGTCGCTTGCCCCGCGAGAAGGTCTTGACTTGCAGGTCGCCGTCAGACGGGGTTCGCGCGTCGTACGCCTTGGTGTCGAAGCCTTCTACGTGACCTCCGAACGCTCGAGCCACTAGCTCCTCGCCATACTGACCGAGGATGCTCGTCGTGTTGATCCCCCTGCTCGCGACCGCGTGAGCCAATCGAACGAGATCGGCGGTCTGCCAGGCACCGGCCGCAATTGCCTCAATCACTTCGTCTGCGGTTGCAACCATTTTGATCCTCCAGAGTCGCGTGCTTACCTGACGTACGGTCGTCCGTTAGCCTCGCGGACAGTACCGACGGTCGCCCTTCACCACGCAGCGGCACTCAGCCGGGCGAGCATCGGCGTCTAGGTGGCTTGGAAGAAGCGACTTGAACGACAACGGCCGGCGAGGACGGCCAGCGAGGACGGCCAGCGAGGACGGCCATTGTCGGATGGCCACTAGGAGCCTTCCCCATCTCGGGGCGTCGGACCTCTCCACCGGCCGTGCCCTCGCTCCACGCTGGTCACGCTGCGAGACCCGTGCAGTCGACGGGGGCCCGGACGTTACGGCGCGCTCCCTGCGGGGTCTGAGTAGATGAGGAAGTTGTCGATGTTCGTCTTCCGGATCATGACCTTTAGCGCGCGAGCGGCGCCACCGGGCTGCCTGCCTTGAGCATAGTCACCTAGCACGACGTGAAAATTGGCCTCGTTGATCTCTAAGATGGACATCTTTAGGAAGCGAACCGACTCCTTGAACCGTGTGGCGTAAGAGAGCGGATCGTAGGCTTTCCTAGCCTGGAAGCCAGTTGACCGTTTCCACTCGTTCCACGCGATGGTCGCCGTGTCGGCGTTGTCACGAGCATGGGTCGTCTCGTGCTCGTAGATCACGTACCAGAAACGACCGAACTGGCGGACGCATCGTGCGATGTCGTCGGCGTCATTGCCCGGCGATTCGTGCTTGTTGACGTTCGATGCCTTCAGGTCGCCGTAATAGTCCAGCGCGCCGTTGCTCTTGAAGACGAGGTCGTAGTCGAATTGTCCTTTGCCCTTGATCTTCTGATATTCGACAAGGTGGCTGAGGCCGTGGGCGCGGATGAACAGATCAAGGCGGTATTCGAGGTAAAACCCTGGCCACTCGCCCTGAAACGTATCCGGCCAGCTGGCGTCAAACATCTCCTGGACAGTGACGAGCGCATCCAGCCGTCCCATCTTGAGAAACTCGTCGTTGAACTTCTGAAACACACCGATACGCGGGTGCCTGGGCGCATACCCCTCGCGCAGGTACCGGGCGAACTCCACGGCTTTGACGCTCGTCAAGCGGTTGCCGTTGCGGTCAACACGTGAAAACTGCCCTGACGTCTGCGCCTGGTAGAGGTCATTGGTTAAGACGTGTGCCGCAGAGTTGTTTGCCTTGCGCCGTACGTACGTGCTCGGGGCGAAATCAACAAAGATCGTGACCTGGCCGTAGTGGTAGATCCCGACGAAGCGTGTCACCAGGCCAGCGACTGCGGCCTGGCGCTGCACCTCTAGCCACCCCGTGGGGATCTGGATTCGCTTCTTGAAGCCTGGCCATGGTTTCCCGAGGTGTGTCACTTGCTTCTTCAGGATCACCTGGTCGCCAAACCTCACGACCCGCTCCCCGGCGTAGGTCGTGACGGCCGATCCTGGCAACGCGTCCAGGAGCAGCTGGTTCTTGCGCGCGTCGCTGAGGGTCGTATCGGCGTCTTCTATCAACTCGCCGTTCGGTCCGATCTGATCGACTGACATCGATCCCACTGCAGCCCCCTCTCGGCCCCGGCCCGGTGGAGAGTAGCGGTGACGCCGTGCGACTGCAGCGGATCGCTCTGGAGCCGTTGCCCTGACCTTGCTACGGGGTCTCGCGCATCGCGACCGCTGGTCCTCTCGGCGGGTGCGTGGGTCCTCGATCCGGTCCACAGCGTGTTCGACCGCTCGTGCATGGACGTCTGCCGCGGCACCTCGTGGCGGGAGCCGTGCGCCCGCCACCCGCCGCCGCGGGCGCCGCCACGTGTCCCCGGCCGGCCAACCAGGGGACGTACGCGACCCCTACCCGTCTGCTGCGCGCGTGGCGATGTTGCTCCACCCGGCAACCCGTGCCAAGCTACAACACGTGTTCGAAGCAGCTTCTGCGGACCAGCCGTCCCCGTTTCGGTACGCCGACCTGTTCGCGGGCATCGGCGGCTTCGCGGCAGCCCTCAACGCTCTTGGTGGCGAGCACGCCTATGCGGTGGAGATAGACGGCCCCGCGGCTCAGGTCTACCACCGCAACTGGGGCCACGACCCGCTCGGCGACGTCACCACGCACGCGACCGACACCGTGATGGAGGTCGGTCCCCATGACGTCCTCGCCGGCGGGTTTCCCTGTCAGCCGTTCTCCAAGAGCGGCGCCCAGAAGGGCATGGACGAGATCCGCGGGACGCTGTTCTTCAACATCATGGAGGTCGTCCAGGCGCGACGCCCGACCCTCGTGGTCTTGGAGAACGTCCGCAACCTCGTCGGCCCCCGCCACACCCACGAGTGGGCCGTCATCATCGAGCGCCTGCGCGCTGAGGGCTACCAGGTGTCTGAGACGCCGGCGATCTTCTCTCCCCACCAGATCGACCCCGACTTCGGTGGGTCTCCCCAGGTCCGTGACCGGGTATTCATCACCGCCACCCTTGTGCCGGACGGCCACGTCGCCGACCCGATGGTGCCCCCGGTGTCGTTGCTACCGGAGGTCCTGATGCAGCGCGAGTGGGACCTCGCCGAGGACCTGCCGCTCGACGACGCCCATTACGTCCCCGGCACCGGCCTGAGCCAGGACGAGGTCACCTGGATCGAGCACTGGGAGGAGTGGGTGCAAGTCATGCTCGCCCTGCGGGCCGCGGACGCGGACGCGGCCGGCGAGCCGGCCCGCCGACTGCCCGGGTTCCCGATCTGGGCCAACGTCTGGGTGTCGTCGGCCCGGCAACGCCGCGATCTCATGCACCCGGGTGGCGTGCAGGTGCCGGCGTGGAAGGCGGTGTTCCTGCAGAAGAACTGGCAGCTGTACGACCGGCTCCGCGACGCGGACGGCCCCTGGCTGGCGACCTGGCTGAAGAAGACCCGGACCTTCCCCGAGAGCCGCCAGAAGCTGGAGTGGCAGGCCCAGGACGAGACGTCGTTGTGGAACTGCGTCATCTCCCTGCGTCCGTCAGGCTTGCGCGTCAAGCGCATGACTCACCTGCCGGCGCTGGTCGCGATCACTCAGACCCCGATCCTCGGGCCCCGCGGAAGACGCCTCTCGCCGCGCGAGGCCGCCCGGTTGCAGGGCCTGCCCGACGAGTACGACTTCGGGGACCAGCGCGACGCCCTGACGTACAAGCAGCTCGGCAACGGGGTCAACGTCGGCGTGGTCTGGAACGTCCTCAAGGCGCACGTGCGCCGCGACACGGAGCTGCTGCTCGCTACCGAGCGGGGGCGAGCCATCCACGCCGCCGTCACTAGCGCCCCCGCCGACCCCACGACCGAGGTACGGCGGGCGCTGCTTAGCCGGACGAGCCTCACCGCGGCCGGCTGACACCGCGGGCGTCCGACGCAGCAGCTGCTCGAGAAACCCCGATGCCACCCGCGTTCCACGTCCCCGTTCACCCGGGGTCTAGCGGCGAGCAGGTCTCACGCCGCATGTCGACGCTGCGCCGACGCGACAACTCTCGTGAGGTCGCTTTGCGCCGCGCGCTGCACAGGACCGGCCTGAGATTTCGCGTGTCCTACCCCGTGCCGGGCCTGAACCGGCGATCCATTGACGTCGCGTTCACCCGCTTCAAGGTCGCGGTGTTCCTGGATGGTTGCTTCTGGCACGGGTGCCCCGAGCACGGCACCAGCCCACAGTCCAACAGCACGTGGTGGGCCACCAAGCTGGGCGCGAACGTGGCCCGAGACCTGGACACCAACGCACACCTGGCCGCCGCTGGCTGGCAGGTGGTGCGGATCTGGGAGCACACCGACCTGGACGACGCGACGGCAGCCGTGCAGGCCGCCCTCCGCGCACGGGGATTGAGCCCCCGCGTTCGATAGGCGCAACGTTCACTCGG
Source organism: Aquipuribacter aurantiacus (assembly GCF_051216895.1). Classification (NCBI taxonomy): domain Bacteria; kingdom Bacillati; phylum Actinomycetota; class Actinomycetes; order Micrococcales; family Intrasporangiaceae; genus Aquipuribacter; species Aquipuribacter aurantiacus. The sequence goes on along the minus strand of NZ_JBPKAO010000005.1, from coordinate 2,842 downwards.
GAGCCACATGCCTCGGTCGTGGCAACAGGCATACAGGAGGCTTTGCGTCGAAGGGACCGTCCTCACAGTTGCACGAGTTCCTGCCCCGCTACCTGGCCCACCCAGGTTCGGGGAGTGGCAGCACGGTCTGGACGTGAAGGTCAACGAGGCGCCTGCCGGCAGGTTGCCTCACGTGGTCATCTCCCAACCTCGTTCGTCTGCCGAGTTCGAGACCTGATGTTGCTGACATGGCGGTTGCGGCTGCGGTGACCGTGCCGTCGGTAGCCGCACCTATCCGAGATGCCACGGGGGGCGGGAGAGGGACGAGGTCGTTGTGGCGAAGCGCTCTTGGATCCACGGGGCTGGCTAGAGCTCCTAGATGTCCGTCGCGCTTGCGGGGTTCACCTTCGCGGACTGGAGCATCGGCGGCGAAGTATGCGGTGAGAGCGTTCCGAGCCGGCACGTAGGCGTTGGCCTGAGGCGCTGTGTCCTGGAGGTGGTGCGCCAAGTCTGCGGCCGCGGTGAGGGCCTGCTGCAGGCCGTCGGCGGCCTCGGGGAGGTCGACGCGCGCTGCAATCCTGGCCGGGCTTTCCGGGGACGTGGTGCGGTGGGTGATCTCGAGCAGGGCGGCACGGACCTCGGCTGCGGTGGCGAGGAGGTCTGGGTCGGTGCGGGCGGTGCTGGCGTCGGTGAGTCGGCGCCATTGTGCGGCCACGTCGGCCCAGGCCGCCTGCGTCGCCTCGAGGGCGGGTTCAGCACGGAGCCGGATGGAGGGGTCGAGCTCCCCGGCGTCTACGCCGCCTCGGATGACGGCGAAGGCGGCGGCGCTGACGTACACCTGGGTCGCGGCGATGAGAGCGAGGTTCGCGGGAGCGGGTGCGTACGCGATAGCGCGGTGGGCGTGGATGTCCCATCGGACCAGCGCCGCGTGCAGGCGTCCGACGCCGTTAATGCGGGGTTGGTGTTCACCCTCTGCTGCGGTGACGAAGCGGCGTCCGACGTAGGCACCGGCGAGGCGTTCGAAGACCTCGAGCCGCCTGAGGGCTTCGGTGCCCCGGGGCACGGCGCGGGTCTCTCTGAGGTTGCGGGAGCCGTGGGTCCGGCGTAGCTCGTCCTGCACGTGCTGCCGCACGGCGAGCCCGGTGCCGTGGCTGGCCACGTGCAGGGTGTGGATCACCCTGGTCCGCGCCGCCAACACGTCCGCACGCACGGCAGGCAGCAGGCCGGGCCTCGGGGGCTGCGTGTGGAACCGGTCCACGAGGCCGGCGGCGCGGGTGAAGGTTTCCGCGATGCGGAGCAGCCGCTCGTCGGCGGGCCCGTCCCCGGGCCAGCCCACGGTGAGTTGGCGGCGGTGCATGCGTTGGGCGTGCGCCTGCAGGCGGGTCAGGATCTCCGCGTCTGCACGTCCTTGAGCGGTGGGGGTCGGCGCCGGAAGGCTGCGCCATAGCTCGGCTGCTGCTTGGACCGTCTCGCCCCAGGTCCGAAGCAAGGCCGCGGCTTGGTCGCCGTTGAGGTCGAGGAGGAGGTCGCGGGCGAGGTGGTCCGCGTCTCGCAGCAGCTCGCCGACGNGCCGGGCCTCGGGGGCTGCGTGTGGAACCGGTCCACGAGGCCGGCGGCGCGGGTGAAGGTTTCCGCGATGCGGAGCAGCCGCTCGTCGGCGGGCCCGTCCCCGGGCCAGCCCACGGTGAGTTGGCGGCGGTGCATGCGTTGGGCGTGCGCCTGCAGGCGGGTCAGGATCTCCGCGTCTGCACGTCCTTGAGCGGTGGGGGTCGGCGCCGGAAGGCTGCGCCATAGCTCGGCTGCTGCTTGGACCGTCTCGCCCCAGGTCCGAAGCAAGGCCGCGGCTTGGTCGCCGTTGAGGTCGAGGAGGAGGTCGCGGGCGAGGTGGTCCGCGTCTCGCAGCAGCTCGCCGACGCTGCGACGGTCATGGGCCCAGGCGACGTGTGGGTCGTCGTTGAGATCCGGCGGGCGCGGCCACCCAGCCGAGGTCACGGTTGTCCCCTCACGGAGCCCGCTTGTTCGGTGCCCAGAAAGACGGTGGCTTCGGCGAGGAGGTCGCAGATCCGCACCACGAGTCCAGACATGCCGGCGGGGAACGCGTCTATGGGCAGCGAACGACAAAGGGCTTCCGCGGCGGAGAGGGTCTGGAGGGCTCCGGCGGGGAGGTGTTCCGGCCCGTAGTCGTCGACAGGCGGCTCCGGGAGGAGGCTGGCCGCCTCGCAGGCGGCGAGCTCCGCCCCGAGGGCGAGCGGATGCCCGGCCGACGAGAGACCTTCTGCTTGCGCCTGCAGGCGAACTTGCTCCGCGGCGTCCTGCAGGAGCCATCGCACCTGCGCCAGCACGACCGTCGCCTCTGGCTCCGTGCCATCCCGTCGCGCACGGGGCGACGGTCCGAGGCCAGCCACAGCCTGGCTCTTGACTGCGCCAACCCGGACGGAGGGCCCGTCATGACCGTTGTCTTGGCGCTTCATGCGCTCCTCCTTCTCTAGCTCCGCACCGGGCCCTCGCCACGCGCTGTGGCCGGTACCGAGTCGCGCCGCTCGACGACCAGCCGACCCGGCATCTGCGTCACGATCACGCTGGCCGCACGGCCCTTACCTGAGTAGGGGCGAGCCGGCGGCCCGGTGGTCATCCACGGGCGCCAGAGTTCGAGCCCAGCCAGAGCCGGGCCGGTGCGGGACCGCACGCGTCGAATTCCGCGACTGTGAACGTTTCGAGCCCTGGACTGTGGCGGGTCGTTGCTCAGGGCATTCCGAGCGCGCGGCGTCACGTCGCGCCGGCCGACCGCGTTCACCCTCGAGGTCCTTCGTCCCCCCTGGATCGAAGGACCAAGATCATCTGGCACACACCTCTTGCACCATCG
>NZ_JBPKAO010000049.1:0-487 GCF_051216895.1 Aquipuribacter aurantiacus | reverse complement strand
CCTCACCGCCACCGACCACCTCGAAGCGATCCTCGCCCGCGACGACACCCCCACCTCCGCCACCACCACCGCCCGCGAGCAATCCGACCCCGCCGCACGGCTCGGTGACGCCGCCGCGCGGTACGGCGACGCCCTGCACGTCGCCGCCGAAGACCACCTCGGACCCGACACCGTCGCTCTCCTCGAGAGGACGGCGGACCAGGTGGTCGCCGGCCTGGCCGGACCGGAGACTGCCCTGCTGTCGGAGTCGCCGGCGTGGCCCACGCTGCGGGCGCACCTGCTGCTGCTCGCCGCCGCCAGCACCAATCCCATCGACGAACTCGAGAAGGCCGCCGCGGCCAGTGAGTTGACCGACGCACGGGACGTCGCGGCGGTCCTGGACTGGCGCCTGGACGACACGGCCCTCCGCCGGGCCGGACGCGGGCCCCTGCCGTGGCTGCCAGCGGTCCCCGCCGCCCTGGCCGAGGACCCCACCTGGGGTGAGTAC
>NZ_JBPKAO010000048.1:0-555 GCF_051216895.1 Aquipuribacter aurantiacus | reverse complement strand
CCAGCCGTTCACCTACGACCGGATCAAGACGAACAGCTGGATCACGGGTGGTTCGTTGGCGACGCCCCACGGCGTGGGCCACGGCTGGAACGCCGTGCTGTGGGACCTGACGTGGAACCTGATCGACGCGCACGGGTTCAACGACAACATCTACGACGGCTGGGACGCGGGCGGCAACAACCGCTCGCTGCAGTACGTCACCGACGGGCTGAAGATGCAGGGGTGCGCGCCGGGCTTCGTGGCTGGTCGCGACGGCATCCTGGCTGCTACCGAGGCGCTCGGCGGCGAGGACACCTGCATCGTGTGGTCGACGTTCGCCCGTCGTGGCCTCGGGTACAGCGCGGTCCAGGGCACGACGAACCGTGACGACAACACCGAGGCGTTCGACGTCCCGGCCGAGTGCGTCGCGGCCGGCGAGGGCTTCGGCGGGATGAACCCGCAGGGCGGCACGGACGAGCTGCTGCTGCGTGACGCCGGTGATGCGGTTCCCATGCGGTTCAGCCTCGGTGGCAACCGCGGTCTGGACGTGCTGGACAACACGCACTCCTTCGCCTC
>NZ_JBPKAO010000047.1:0-584 GCF_051216895.1 Aquipuribacter aurantiacus | reverse complement strand
GCCCGCGGCCAGCCAGGGCAAGCCGGTCAGCCTGGCCAGCAGGAGAAGAGGCAGAGGTGTCACGACGAGGGCGGTGATGGCGAGGAGGGCCTGCCGGGCGGTGTGGGTCTGCTGGTCCACGCCGAGCAGGTCGAGGTCGGCTCGGATGGAGGAGTCGGTGACCCGGTCACTCACCGCCCCCCCGTGTCCCCGCAGCGCCGTCTCGAGTGCACTCACCCCATGCGCCAGCCGCCGCGAGGCCGACAGCGGTGCGACGCCGTCCGCGGGTCCGGACCCTGAGTCCAGCGGTGTCCACCCGCCACCAGCCCCGCGGCTGTCCACGGACCCAGCGGGGTGGCCGGTCCGCTCGAGGTGGTGGAGCTGTTCGGCGAGCGTGGGACGAAGGCGGGCCCAGGCCAGCAGCACGAACAGTCCGGCGCCGATCAGCGCGCCGGCGGTGACGGCGCTCACCATCGGGCACCACCCGTCGCCGCGCGCCCGGCCGAGGCTCCCGCCCGGTCGCTGCCGCTGAGCCCAAAACCGGGGTGACCGCCGTGACCGGCTCGACTGTCGGGTCCGTCGGCGTGGTGGCTGGTGAGGAACCG
>NZ_JBPKAO010000046.1:0-602 GCF_051216895.1 Aquipuribacter aurantiacus | reverse complement strand
CCGCAACCGCGCCACCAGCCCCTGATCCACCGAGGAGCCCGGGGCCGAGCCAGGTGCCGGGTCCGCGGCCCCGTCCAGGGCATTCGCGCGACGACCCGCGTGCAACGTCTCAGCCTGTCGCCCCACCGCGTAGGCGGCGTCACCCTCGGTCCGGGCAGTGGCCGAACCTGTAGTCGGGGCTTCGTGCGTGTTCACGCGCTCACCGCCCCGGCGGAGACGAGCTGGGCTCGTTCGAGCAGATCGGTGGCGATGGTGGCGGCGCNCTGTCGCCCCACCGCGTAGGCGGCGTCACCCTCGGTCCGGGCAGTGGCCGAACCTGTAGTCGGGGCTTCGTGCGTGTTCACGCGCTCACCGCCCCGGCGGAGACGAGCTGGGCTCGTTCGAGCAGATCGGTGGCGATGGTGGCGGCGCTGGCCAGCAGGGCGGATCGGTCGATGCCCCGGCCGGTGGTCGGGTGACCGCTGAGGGCGGCAGCGGTGCGCGGGTCGTGGGCCAGGACCCCGGCAACCGGGATGTCCTGCAGGCCGGGCGCCTGGGCCAGAACGTCGCCCACGTCGCGCTGCTGCGCCCGTCGTCGCCCTGGGGTGGTGGGGTCGGCGACC
>NZ_JBPKAO010000045.1:0-618 GCF_051216895.1 Aquipuribacter aurantiacus | reverse complement strand
CCCTCCCCCGCTGCTGCAGAGGAAGGGGTGGTGCGGTTGGCCGACGGGAACGAGGCCAGCGTCGGGGACCTGCTCATCACCCGGACCAACGACCGGACGCTTCGGACCACGTCGACGGACTGGGTGAAGAACGGCGACCGCTGGACCCTCACCCGGGTCCATGACGGCGGGGCGGTGACCGCCCGGCACATCCGTACCGGACGCACCGTCGTCCTGCCGGCCGCCTACGTGCAGGCCTCCACTGAGCTCGGNACCACGTCGACGGACTGGGTGAAGAACGGCGACCGCTGGACCCTCACCCGGGTCCACGACGGCGGGGCGGTGACCGCCCGGCACGTCCGCACCGGACGCACCGTCGTCCTCCCAGCGGCGTACGTGCAGGCCTCCACCGAGCTGGGTTACGCCACGACCGTGCACAGCGCCCAGGGTGTCTCGGTCGACACTATGCACGGCCTCGCCGGCGGGTCATCCCAGGGTCAGGGGCCGGGGGGTCTGTCGCGGCAGCAGCTGTACACGATGCTCACCCGCGGCCGCCTCGCCAACCACGTCTACCTCGAGGTCGTCGGCGACGGCGACCCCCACTCCGTCATTCACCCCGACCTGATCCATCCCCTCACC
>NZ_JBPKAO010000044.1:0-673 GCF_051216895.1 Aquipuribacter aurantiacus | reverse complement strand
GAGGGCCTGGTAGATGGTCTCGTGGGACACGTGCATCTCCGCGACGTCGGGATAGCGCTGTCGCAGCCGCCTGCTGATCTGCTCCGGACTCCACCGTAGGCGTAGCCCGGCCTCGACCCGGGCCCGCAGCAAACGGTCCGTGGCCAACCGCCTGGCCTTGGGTCGCTGGGCGCGCTTGTCGGCCTTGCTCTGCGCGTTCAATGCCCGGTAACGCAGCCGGTCGTCCGGATGAGGGCGCGACCGGCCCGGGACCGGACCCCGGGGGCGGGGCAGCCCGTCCGGTGAGGGCGTCCAGTCCCGTTTCAGGGTCCGGTTGCGGTCCAGTTCCCGCCCGATCGTGGACCGATGACGCCCTAGCTCGCGGGCGATGTCCGCGCGGGAACGCTTCGCGGCCCACATCAGGGCGATCGTCTCCCGCTCCTGCACCGTCAGATACCGCCCGGACGGTGGCTCGGGCTCAGCTCCAGCGACCACCCCACCGACCTTGCTGACCCACCAGCCCACCGACGTCGACGACACACCCACCGCCGCGGCCACGTCATCCACGAACGCCCCGTGATGCCACAACCACAACGCCCGCCGACGAACCTGCACCGGCGTCACCGGCCTACCAAACCTGGGACCCACAACGACCTCCGAGCTCGAGGTGTTGCGACGACCCCTAGAACCCAAG
>NZ_JBPKAO010000043.1:0-702 GCF_051216895.1 Aquipuribacter aurantiacus | reverse complement strand
CACACCTCCACCTCGGCCACCACCCGCGTGGGGGGACGTCGTTCCCCCGAGTTCAGCCAGGCCGGGAGGGGGGAACGTTCCCCCGGAACCGGGGGAACGTTCGCGGCCGCCCCGTCGACCGACCCGCCTACCCCGCCGACCGCCCCGTCGACTGGGCCGTCGACTGGGCCGTCGGCGATGGTCTGGTGGCGGACGCGATCGGCGAGGTGGTGGACGAGGTCGGCGCGACCGGTGAGGTACTCACCCCAGGTGGGGTCAGCGGCGAGGGCTGCGGGGACCGCGGGCAGCCACGGCAGGGGGCCGCGTCCAGCGCTGCGGAGGGAAGTGTCGTCGAGACGCCAGTCCAGCACCGCGGCCAGGTCCCGCGCGTCCGCCAACCCGCCAGCCTGCCCACCGGCTTGCCCGCCGGACGTGGCGGCCTTCTCGAGGGCCTCGACAGGGTCAGTCCCAGCGGCGGCAAGAAGCAGCAGGTGCGCCCGCAACGTGGGCCACGCCGGCGACTCCGACAGCAAAGCGGCGTCCGGCCCGGCCAGCCCGGCGACCACCTGGTCCGCCGTCCTCTCGAGGAGAGCGACGGTGTCGGGTCCGAGGTGGTCTTCGGCGGCGACGTGCAGGGCGTCGACGTACCGAGCGGCGGCGTCACCAAGTCGCAGGGCGGGATCGTTCCGTTCGCGGGCTGACGTGGTGGCGGAGGTGGGGGTG
>NZ_JBPKAO010000042.1:0-780 GCF_051216895.1 Aquipuribacter aurantiacus | reverse complement strand
CGAGGTGTTCCGCGCCCCGCCGGGGCAGTACGTCGCCGAACCCGCCGCGGCCGTGTCGCCGGAGCGCACCGCCGCCCTTCGCGCCCACGGGTGGACGGACACCGTGCACCACCTCGACGACGACGCCCAGCAGCGGGCAGTGGCCCCACCGGCGGGAATCAACGGCTCGCGTCGTCCGGCGGGCGGCGTCAACGGCTCGGCGCGCTCGGTCTCCTCACCTGGGGGCATCTGGTGACGTGGGGCATCTGGTGACCTGGCAGCTGGCCGCGGCGGTCCTCGCCGGCACCGGTATCGGGGCCGGCCTGTGGCTACTCGTGTCCCCGGCACCCACCCGCACGGCACGGGCAGGGCCCTGGACCCGGCTGCGCATGCTCNGTGGCTGCTCGTGTCCCCGGCCCCCACCCGCACGGCACCGGCAGGGCCCTGGACCCGGCTGCGGGTGGTCATGTCCGGGCGCACCGGGGCGCGGTTGGCGGCTGGTGTCGCGGTGGGGCTCGTGGTGCTGGTGCTGACGCGGTGGGTGCCGGTCGCGGTGGCCGCGGCGGGGGCCGTGATCGCGTGGCCGGTGCTGTTCGGGGCCGCAGCCGAGCAGCGCGCCACCATCCAACGCCTCGAGGCCCTGGCCGCGTGGGTCGAGGGGCTGCGCGACGCGATCGCCACCAGCCGCGGCCTCCCCGAAGCCCTCCCCGCGGCGTCCGCCCGCGCGCATCCCGCCCTCGCGGGGCCGTTGCAGGAGCTCAAGGCCCGCATCGCGGCCCGTGAACCCATCGAGGCCGTCCT
>NZ_JBPKAO010000041.1:0-786 GCF_051216895.1 Aquipuribacter aurantiacus | reverse complement strand
GCGGACGGGCGGACGGGCGGAGGGGCGAGCGGGGCGGGTAGCGCCGGGCCGCCCGCCCCTGGTGCGGCACCTCTCGCAGCACGCCCCTGGTGCGGGCGTTCTCGCCGCACGCCGCCCGACGACGACGCCCGGCCCTCCTGGACGGAGGACCGGGCGTCGGGGGACGGTGCGGCGCGGTCAGTCGACCTTGCCGAGCGTCCCCAGGTACAGCTCGATGACCTTGGGGTCGTTGGCCAGGGCCCGGCCGGCGCCGGTGTAGGCGTTGCGGCCCTGGTCCAGGACGTACCCGCGGTCGCAGATCTGCAGGCACCGTCGGGCGTTCTGCTCGACCATGATGACCGAGACCCCTGTGGCGTTGATCTCCCGGGTGCGCAGGAACACCTCGTCCTGCTTGGCCGGCGACAGACCCGCAGACGGCTCGTCGAGCAGCAGGACGCTCGGGTCCATCATGAGCGCGCGACCCATCGCGACCATCTGCCGCTCACCGCCGGACAGCGAGCCCGCCCGCTGCGAACGACGCTCGCCGAGGGTGGGGAACAGGTCGGTGACGACGCCGAACCGCTCCTTGAACTTCTTCGGCGCCTGGTAGCAACCCATCTGCATGTTCTCCTCGATGGTGAGGGAGGGGAACACGTTGTTGTTCTGCGGGACGAACCCGACACCCTTGCTGACGAGCTTGTTGGCCTTGAGGCCGGTGATCTCCTCGCCGCGCAGCGTGATGCTGCCCTCTCGCACCTTGACCAGGCCGAACATGGACTTGAGCAGCGTCGACTTGCCGGCCCCGTT
>NZ_JBPKAO010000040.1:0-872 GCF_051216895.1 Aquipuribacter aurantiacus | reverse complement strand
CGCCCTGGCGGAGTGGGGGCCCCTGCTGAACCACCTGTCCCCTGCCTTCAGGACCGACCCGTTCACCCCCGTCCTCGCTGACCGCCTGGCGGCCCTGTCCCGCGCCGGTGTCGACGCCCGCACCCAGCTGACCCGGGCCGCGAGTATCCGTGTGCTCCCGGATGATCACGGCGCGGCCGCTCTGTGGTGGCGCATCAGCCGCCACGTCTCCCCCGCCGTTGCCACCACCCTCAGCGGGCCGAGCACTCGGAACGACCACGGCGAACCGATGCCTGCCGCCTGGGCCACCGACCTCCAGCAGGTGCTCGGCGATGAGCGCGCCAAGACCGTCATGGCCAGCCCCTGGTGGCCCGGGCTCGTCACCGTGGTCGACCACGGGCTTGCACGCGGCTGGCACCCGCATGCCCTCCTGTCCGCCGCGGCACCCCCTGCCCTCCGGACCCAGACCGCCAGCGACACCACGGCAGCGGCGTCCGCGGGCGATCTGAGGGCGGGTGATGGTGAGGGGGATGAGTGCCTGGCCGTGGTGTGGCGGGCGTCGGTGCTCACCGACCCCACCCCCGCCGACGTCGACTACGACGCCCTGGAGGACCCCGCACCACCGGACCTGTGGGACGGCGTCGAACCGAACAGCCGCCACCTGCTCGTCGCGGCCCCCGCCCCCACCACTCCGACCATGAACGCCCAAACCCGCGGCGCGACCGGCGATGCAGCCGACGCGCGCCCAGACCCGCCCGACAGCCCGTCCGACACGGTCACGCCCGACCTGGCCGTCCAGGCCCAGCTGCGGCGCGTGCTCGGGGCCCCCGAACCCAGCGCAATAGACACCGAACGCGCGCTGGAGCGCGCCCACGACATCGAGACGTCCCCCG